>DASVPH010000107.1:0-30417 GCA_036382945.1 Casimicrobiaceae bacterium | reverse complement strand
CGGCGCAGCGAATAGTTCATGCTCTTCGCAAGCCGCGCAACAAAGCAGATGAGGCCATTGCGCCGAAACCCGGATGGGACGGGGCTTTCCGGGCGATCTGCTTTGTCGCTCGGCTCGCCAATAGCGCCTGCTATTGGCTTCGCCTTGCTTCGCGCATCTCCTCCCGGAAAACGAGCCCGAAGGGCGAAGTTTCGAGGAACGGCCAAGCCTCCGTCGCGGCCATGCGGGGCTTATTCAGAGGTTCCCTTACCGCCGGTGCAGCCCTGAAGCGTTATTCGGAGCTTGTGCTGACGGTGCAATACCTGAGTGCGCTCATGAGCAACAACAGAAGCGGACCGTTGTCCGGGATGCGCATCGTAGAATTCGCCGGTATCGGCCCGGTACCGTTTACCGCGATGCTCTTCGCCGACATGGGCGCGGACGTGGTGCGCGTGGTGCGGCCCGGTGCGCCGGCGCTCGACGAGCGCGACATCGTCGAGCGCGGGCGGCGGGTGGTGGAGCTCGATCTCAAGTCGGCTCCCGGCGTCGAGTCGGCGCTGGCACTGGTCGATCAGGCTGACGTGTTGCTCGAAGGCTTTCGCCCAGGCGTGATGGAACGGCTCGGGCTCGGGCCGGAGGTCGTGCTCGCGCGCAATCCGCGGCTCGTCTACGGCCGCATGACCGGCTGGGGACAGACCGGCCCACTGGCGCATGCGGCCGGACACGACATCGATTACATCGCGCTCACCGGCGCCCTGCACGCGATCGGCGAGCGAGGCGGCGCGCCGGTGCCTCCGCTCAATCTGCTCGGTGACTTCGGCGGCGGCGCGCTCTATCTCGTCGTCGGCGTGCTCGCCGCGCTGCTCGAAGCGCAACGGTCCGGCCGCGGTCAGGTGGTCGATGCCGCGATCGTCGACGGCGCAGCCTCCCTGCTGACGTTCATCCATGCGGCGCTCGCCCGCGGCGAGTGGCGCGACGCGCGCGGCAGCAATCTCCTCGACGGCGGCGCGCCGTTCTACGCGACGTACGCCTGCGCCGACGGCCGACACATCGCCATCGGGGCGCTCGAGCCGCAATTCCACGAGGTCCTGATCGAACGGCTCGGGCTCGATCGCGAAGCATTCAAGGACCGGCTCAATCCCGCGGCATGGCCGCGGCTGCGCCGCATCCTGCAGGAGACGTTCGCGCGGCGCACACGCCGCGAATGGTGCGATCTGCTCGAAGGCAGCGACGCGTGCTTCGCGCCGGTTCTCGGGCTCGAAGAGGTCGCCGAGCACGCGCACACCGCCGCCCGCGGCGTGATGGCGTCGCTCGACGGGGTGCCCTGCCCCGCGCCCGCACCGCGTTTCTCGCGCACGCCGAGCGAGCTGCACGGCGTGAACGCGAAGCTACACGATCCCGCGGCGATCGCGCGGGAGTGGGCGACACGTTAAGAGGCCGACGCAGAGCGTCGTGAGCAGGGCCGGATGCGAGGCGTCCCGCAGCGAGGCCCGAGATAGTACAGAACAAGTACAGCGAGGGCCGAGCGAGGACACAACAAAGCAGACGGCCCGCGCAGCAGCTATGCGTCGGCCTCCTAGAACGACCGCGGCAGGCCGAGCACATGCTCGGCGACATAGCTGAAGACGAGATTGGTCGAGATCGGCGCGACCAGATACAGCCGCGTCTCGCGGAACTTGCGCTCGACGTCGTACTCCGCCGCGAAACCGAAGCCGCCGTGGGTCTGCAGGCACACGTTCGCCGCTTCCCACGCCGCCTTAGCTGCGAGGTGCTTGGCCATGTTGGCTTCCGCACCGCAGGGCTCGCCACGGTCGAAGCGATCGCAGGCTTCGAAGCGCATCAGGCTCGCGGCCTCGACTTCGATGTACGCCTCGGCGATGGGAAACGCGACACCCTGGTTCTTGCCGATCGGCCGTCCGAAGACGACGCGTTCACCCGCGTATCCGGTCGCGCGTTCGACGAACCAGCAGCCGTCGCCGACGCACTCGGCGGCGATCAGCGCGCGCTCGGCGTTGAGCCCGTCGAGGATGTACTTGAAGCCCTTGCCCTCCTCGCCGATCAGGTTCTCGGCGGGGATCTCGAGGTTGTCGAAGAACAGCTCGTTGGTCTCATGATTGACCATGTTGCGGATCGGCCGCACGGTGAGCCCTTTGCCGACCGCGTTCCGCAAGTCGACGATGAAGATCGACATGCCTTCGGACTTGCGCTTGACCTCAGCCGCCGGCGTGGTGCGCGCGAGCAGGATCATGAGATCGGAGTGCTGCACGCGCGAGATCCACACCTTCTGCCCGTTGACGACGTAGCGATCGCCCTTGCGCACTGCGCTCGTCTTGAGCTGGGTGGTGTCGGTGCCGGTCGTGGGCTCGGTGACCGCCATCGATTGCAGCCGCAGCGCCCCCGCCGCGATCTTCGGCAGGTATTTCCTCTTCTGCGCCTCCGACCCGTGACGCAGCACCGTTCCCATGTTGTACATCTGACCGTGACAGGCGCCGGCGTTGGCGCCCGAGCGGTTGATCTCCTCCATGATCACGGAGGCTTCCGCGAGCCCCAGCCCCGAGCCGCCGTATTCCTGCGGGATCAGCGCCGCGAGCCAGCCCTCCTTGGTGAGCGCGTCGACGAACGCTTCCGGGTAGCCGCGCGCCTCGTCGATGTCGCGGAAATACCTGTCGGGAAAGCCCGCACAGAGCGCGCGCACCGCCTCGCGGATCTCCGGATGGCGTTCGCGCCGCCGCTCCATGACGAGAATCCGGTCTATCCGCTCGCGCGAATCACGCCGCGCCGTGCGAGCTCGCGCACGATCAGGTCGGCAGCCGCCTCGGGTGCGAGCGCGGTCGTATCGACGCGAAGCTCCGCGTGCTCGGGCACCTCGTACGGCGAATCGATGCCGGTGAAGTGCTTGACCTCGCCGCGGCGCGCCTTCTTGTACAGCCCCTTCGGGTCGCGCTGCTCGGCCACCGCGAGCGGCGCGTCGACGAAGACCTCGACGAACTCGCCTTCCTGCATCAGCTCGCGCGCCATGCGCCGCTCGGTGCGGAACGGCGAGATGAACGCGCTGAGGACGATGAGTCCCGCGTCGACCATGAGCTTGGCGACCTCGGCGATGCGGCGGATGTTCTCGACCCGGTCGACGTCGGTGAAGCCGAGGTCCTTGGTGAGTCCGTGGCGCACGTTGTCGCCGTCGAGGAGATACGTATGCCGGCCCAGCGCGTGGAGCTTTTTCTCGACCAGGTTGGCGATGGTCGACTTGCCCGCGCCGGAGAGCCCGGTGAACCAGAGCACGCACGGCTTCTGGCCCTTGAGCTGCGCGCGCGCCCCCTTGTTGACGTCGAGCGCCTGGATGTGGATGTTGTGCGCGCGGCGGAGCGCAAAGTCGAACATCCCCGCGCCGACCGTGTTGTTGCTCAACCGGTCGATCAGGATGAAGCCGCCGGTGTCGCGATTCTCCTTG
Source organism: Casimicrobiaceae bacterium (assembly GCA_036382945.1). GTDB lineage: Bacteria > Pseudomonadota > Gammaproteobacteria > Burkholderiales > Casimicrobiaceae > PALSA-1003. Next base: position 26,990 of record DASVPH010000107.1, on the reverse strand, counting down.
TACGGGTCGAAGGCGATCGGGTGGTCGAGCGACAGATTGCACACGCCGATCTCGTTTAAGCCCAGCGTCTTGGCGGCGACGTGCTCGAGCGAGTTGACGTTGACCTTGTACTTGAGCTCGCCCACCTGCGCGTTGACGGTGCAGGCTCCGACCTTGAGCAGATACGGCCGGCCGGGCAGCATCGGCTCGTCGCCCATCCAGACGACGGTGGCTTCGAACTGATCGGCGACCTCGGCCGGCGCGTCGGCGCGCGAGATCACGTCACCGCGCGAGATGTCGATCTCGTCGGTGAGCGTCAACGTGATCGATTGCCCGGCCACCGCGCGCTCGAGATCGTCGTCCGCGGTGACGATGCGCGCGACCGTGCTCTCGCGACCCGACGGCTGGACGCGAACGCGCGCGCCCGTCTCGATGACCCCGCTCGCGATCGTCCCGGCGAAGCCGCGAAAGTTCTGATGCGGCCGGTTGACCCATTGCACCGGCAGGCGGAACGGCGCCTTCTGCTGCCGTTCTTCGTCGACGGGGACGGTCTCGAGGTAGCCCATGAGCGTGGGGCCGCGGTGCCACGGCAGATTCGCGCTCGGCACGACGACGTTGTCGCCGTGGAGCGCCGACACCGGGATGAACGTCACGTCCTGAAGCCCGACCTGGGAGGCGAAATCCGCGTATTCGTCGGCGATCGCCCGGAACGGCGCCTCCGCGTAGTCGATCAAGTCCATCTTGTTGACCGCCACGGCGATGTGGCGGATGCCGAGCAGAGAGGCGAGATAGCTGTGCCGGCGCGTCTGCACGAGCACGCCCTTGCGCGCGTCGACGATCAGCACCGCGGCATCCGCCGTCGACGCGCCGGTGACCATGTTGCGCGTGTATTGCTCGTGGCCCGGTGTGTCGGCGACGATGAACTTGCGCGTGTCGGTGGCGAAGAACCGGTAGGCGACGTCGATGGTGATCCCCTGCTCGCGCTCGGCGGCGAGCCCGTCGAGGAGCAGCGAGAAGTCGAGCCGGTCGTCCTCCGTGCCCATCCGCTTCGAGTCCGCCTTGAGCGCCGCGAGCTGGTCCTCGAACAGGAGCTTCGATTCGTACAGCAGTCGCCCGATCAGCGTGCTCTTGCCGTCGTCCACGCTGCCGCAGGTGATGAAGCGCAGCAGGCTCTTGCCTTCCTGCGCGCGCAGGTATTCGCCGATGTCTCCGCCCGTGAAGGCCGCGCGATCGTGCATCAGAAGTAGCCCTCCTGCTTCTTCTTCTCCATCGAGGCGGAAGTGTCGTAGTCGATCACCCGGCCCTGGCGCTCCGACAACTTGGTGAGCAGCATCTCTTCGATGATCCCCGGCAGGGTGTCGGCGTTCGATTCGATCGCGCCGGTGAGCGGATAGCAGCCCAGCGTGCGAAAGCGCACCTTGCGCAGCGCGGGCGTCTCGCCGTTACGCAGCGGGAGCCGCTCGTCGTCGACCATGATCAGCGTGCCGTCGCGCTCGACCACCGGCCGCTCGCGGGCGAAATAGAGCGGGACGATCGGAATGTCCTCGCGATAGATGTACTGCCAGACGTCGAGCTCGGTCCAGTTGGAGAGCGGAAACACCCTGATGCTCTCGCCCTTGTGCTTGCGCGCGTTGTAGAGCTTCCACAGCTCGGGGCGCTGCGTCTTCGGGTCCCAGCGGTGCTGCGCCGACCGAAACGAGAAGATCCGCTCCTTGGCGCGTGACTTCTCCTCGTCGCGCCGCGCGCCGCCGAAGGCCGCATCGAAGCCGTACTTGTCGAGCGCCTGACGCAACGCCTGCGTCTTCATCACGTCGGTGTGCACCACCGAGCCGTGGGTGATCGGGCTCACTTTCATCGCCCGTCCGTCGGGATTGACATAGACGAGAAGGTCCATCCCCACCTCGCGCGCGCGCCGATCGCGAAACGCGTACATGTCGCGAAACTTCCAGGTGGTGTCGACATGGAGGAGCGCGAACGGCGGTTTTGCCGGGTGGAAGGCCTTGAGCGCGAGGTGCAGCATCACCGAGCTGTCCTTGCCGATGGAGTACAGCATCACCGGGTTGTCGGCCTCGGCGACGACCTCCCGCATGATGTGAATGCTTTCTGCTTCGAGGCGCTGCAGGTGGGTGAGTGGCATGATCAGGGCCCGTATGCTACCCGAAGTCGAGCCATTCCGAGCGAAGGCCTTGCGTGTCAGGTGCTTCCGCGTGGGGCGCACTTCCCGACGGGCTCGGGAGGCGGTGAGGCGCTGAGCCTCACCGCGTTGATGCATGGCGCCACGCGCTTGCCGGCAGGTAGCATTTGCCGCTGCGCGCGAACCCGGCTCCGCGCAAAATCGACAAGGAACCTTCTTGCTTACGCGGCGCGCGCGGCGAGCTCGTGGTTGAACACGAAATAGTCTGGCGGCGGCGGACCCCAGACGTAGAACGAATCGGCGAGCGGGTGGTCGCCAACCGGCCACTCGACGTCGGCCGGGATGAAGTCGATGCCGGCCGAGTACTCGGCGAAGCTTCCCCAGGGGTCGCGCACGTAGCGGAAGTAATTCGAGCCGATCACGTGGCGGCCCACGCCCCAGCCCTCGGTGTAGCCCTGCGCGGTCATCTGCTCCATGCCCAGGCCGACCTCGTCGATGGTCGGGACCACCCAGCTCGAGTGATGCAGGCCCGGGCCCTCGGACTTGGCGAACGCCAGCATGTGGTGGTCGCTCGAATGCGCGCCGTGAAGGAACGCGATCACGTCGGCCGAACGATCGGACACGCGCAATCCCAGGCTGTCGCAGTAGAAGCGCGCCGAGCGCTGCACGTCGGGGCTGAACAGCAGCACGTGCGACAGCCGTTGCGGTCGCACCGTGCCCGCGGTCGAGCGGCTCGGCGCCGCGCCCTTCCCCGGCGGAACCACCCGGGGCGTGCTCACTTCGGGCGCATCGGGAGAGACTTTTTCGGCAACGAGCACCTGCAGCGCGATGCCGTCGGGGTCGCGGAGCCACACGCCCGGCTCGTCGCCGAGCGGATGGGGCTCGACGCGCCGGATACCGATGGCATCCAGGTGTCTTTGCAGAGGCTCGAGGTCGTCCGGATAGGCCGAGAAGCTGAGGTATTGCAGTTTCTTCGGCCCCGCTGCGCGATAGATGGATCCCCAACGGTGCGGACGACCGAAGGTGTGGAGATCGACGCGCTGAGCGTCGCGCCGCACGTCGAGCCCGAAGGCCGTGTAGAACCGCACCGCCTCGTCGAGGTCGGGCACCGTGAACACGAAACGGTGCAGCGAGTGAACCGCGGTGACGCCGGCCCGCCGCGGCAGGGATGTCGAGAGCCGCTCCATAGGTTCCTCCTGCGGTCCGGCCTCTCGCGCGCTGCCGGATCGATGCGCCCTATTATGACCGCTTTCCGGGACCCTGCAAAAAACCTAGTGCGCGCCGCCCGCGTCGACTGCCGGTGCGCCGGCCTTCACCGGCCGCGCCAGCCAGACCACGCCGATCAGCAGCACAAACAGGATCGCCGACAGGTAGAAGATGTCGTTGGCGGAAAGCATGAATGCCTGCTGGTCGATGAGCCGGTTCATCGCCTCGTAGCTTTGCTGGGGCGAGAGCCCGCTCGACTGCAGCGTGGCCAACGCCTGGTTCGAGGTCGGGTCGAAGGCGGTGACGCGCTCGGCGAGCTGCGCGTGATGCAGCGTCGCGCGCCGGTCCCACCACGTGGTGACGATCGACGTGCCGAATGCGCCGGCAGTGATGCGCGCGAAGTTGAAGAGCCCCGACGCCGCCGGGATCTGATCGTGCGGCAGGCCGGATAGGCTCAGGTTCACCAGCGGAACGAAGAACACCGCGACCGCCGCGCCCTGGATGATCGTCGGTATGAGCAGCGTCTCGACGTCGGCCTGCGTGTTGAACAGCGAGCGCATCCACAGCACGAGCGCGAAGATGGCGAAAGCCGCCGTGCCAAAGATGCGCGGATCGACGTGGTTGACGTATCTCCCGACGAACGGAGTGAGCAGGATCGCGAGCAGGCCGACCGGAGCCAGGATCATTCCCGCCCACGTCGCGGTGTAACCCATGTACTGCTGCAGCCACAGCGGCAGGAGCACGACGTTGCCGAAAAACGCCCCGTAGGCGAGCGCCATGGCGAGACTGGCCGTCCAGAAGTTGCGGCGCGCGAACAGTCGCAGATCGACGATGGGGTGCCGATCGGTCAGCTCCCAAACGATGAAGAGCGCGAAACCCACGAGCGCGACGATCGCCAGCGCCACGATCTGACCGGAATTGAACCAGTCGAGGTCCTTGCCGCGGTCGAGCATGATCTGCATGGCGCCGACCCAGACGATCACCAGTCCCAGTCCGACACCGTCGACCGGCAGCCTGGCGGTCGGCGTCTCGCGCTTGTGATAGATCATCCACGTCACCGCCGCCGCCGCGAGGCCGACCGGTATGTTGATGTAGAAGATCCACGGCCAGGAGATGTTGTCGGTGATCCACCCGCCGAGCACGGGGCCGACCACCGGCGCCACCAGCGTCGTCATGGCCCAGATGCCCAGCGCGGTTCCCGCCTTGTGCTTCGGGAAGCTCGCGAGCAGCAGCGACTGCGACAACGGAATCATCGGTCCGGCGACCGCGCCCTGCACGACGCGGAACACGATCAGCCAGGCGAGCGAAGGCGCGAGCGCGCACAGAAACGACGCGACCACGAACAGCAGCGTCGAGGCCAGGAACAGGCGCACTTGCCCGTAGCGCACCGTGAGCCAGCCGGTGAGCGGCAGCGAGATCGCGTTGGCCACCGCGAAGGAGGTGATCACCCACGTTCCTTGATCGGGCGACACCGCGAGATCGCCCGAGATGGCGGGAATCGACACGTTGGCGATCGACGTGTCGAGAACGTTCATGAAGGTGGCCAGCGACAGCGCAATGCTGCCGAGCGCGAGCGCACCATCGGTCAGCGGCGGAGGTGCCGCCGGAGGTATCGGGGCAGGTGTGGCCATGGTCAGAACGCGCTCCTGATCACGCCGGGCGAGCCGCCCCGCGCCGTCGCCGCGGCCGTACGTTTGGCGCGGTCGGCCTGCGCGAGCCGTTCGCCTGGCGCATTCCCGCGGCCGCGACCCTGGGCCAACGCCGACGACGCGCCTTCATTGGCGGCGATGATGGCCTTGACGCGCTGGTCGGCGACCCGGTCCTGCCCATCGAACACGGCGGTTGCATACGCCGGCGCGGTCTGCGCGAGCTGCGGCAGCCGCTCGCCGCTGCGATCGTGCGTGTCGACCTCGACCTGCATCGACAAGCCGATCCGCAGCGGATGCGCGGCGAGCTCCTGCGGATCGAGCGCAATGCGCACCGGCAGGCGCTGCACGATCTTGATCCAGTTGCCGGTCGCGTTCTGCGCCGGAAGAACCGCGAACGCGGAGCCGGTCCCGGCGCCGAACCCGACCACCTTGCCGTGGTACTTCACCCGGCTGCCGTACATGTCGGCGGTCAGCACGACCGGCTGGCCGAGGCGCATCGGCTCGAGCTGAGGCTCCTTGAAGTTGGCGTCGACCCACACCTGGTCGAGCGGCACGATCGCCATCAGCGGGGCTCCAGGGTTCACGCGCTGTCCGAGCTGGACCGCGCGCTTGGCGACGAAGCCGGCGACCGGCGCGGGCAGCGCGGTGCGCATGTAGGTCAGGTACGCGTCGCGCCAGCGCGCAGCGGCGTTGCGCACGTCGGGATGCTCCTCGATGGTCGTGCGATCGACGCGCGCGCGATTGGCGGCGAGCTGCTGCTGCGCGGCCTGCAATGCCGCCTTGGCGCTGTCGACCGCGTCGCGCGCGTGCTGCTGCTCCTCGCGCGAGATCGCGCCCGAGCTCGCGAGCCGCTCGCGACGCGCGAGGTCCTCGCGGGCCTTGGTCAGGTCGGACTGGCGCATCTCAACGGTCGCCTCCAGCGACGACGAGGTCGCGAACAGGTTGCGCACTTCGCGCACCGCCCGCGCGAGCTGCGCTTCGGCCTGATCGAGCGCGATCTTGGCGTCGGCCTGATCGAGCTGCACCAGCGTCTGCCCGGCCTTCACGAACTGCGTGTCGTCGGCGCCGATCGCAACCACGGTGCCGGAAATCTGCGGCGTGATCTGCACCACGTTGCCGTTGACATAGGCGTCGTCGGTCGACTCGTAGAAGCGCTGCACGAGCGCCCAATACGCGCCGTAGGCGATGCCGACGAGCGCGAACGTCGCGATGAGGAGCGCCAGCCAGCGTTTGCGCTGGCCCTGAAGCGCGCCGGCGTCCGCCGCGGGAGCGGGGGTCTGCGTGTTTTCAGCCATGGTTCGATGTCCTTGGTCGAGATTGTTGTGCCCAATGCGCGAGCGGCGTCAGTCGGCCGGGACGATCGGCAGCGAGGCCGCCGCCACTCGAGCGAGCGCACGATCGAGATCGCTCGCCACGACCGAGAGGGCCGCGCCGTCGAGCGGCGCAGCGCGGCGGATCGCCCACAACTCGCCGCTTACGAGCAAGATCGCGGTGAGAATCGCGACGACGACGAACAGCCACGGCCGGCGCCGGCGCGGCGGCGAGCTCGATGGCGATGGGGCGGCTGACTTACGGCTTGGAACGGTCATTCGTTGGTCCTTTACCTGGCGGTCTTGTTCACTGCACCGCGGGGAGAGGCGCGGGCGACGCCGGTCGTCGCGTCGTCGAATCCGCCGCCCAGCTCGCAGGATCGATCGAAAGCAAGCGCATCGCCACGGCGAGCGCGCTCGGCAGGGGTTCGACTGACCGGGTCATCGTCAGGCTCCCTCGCGATGCCGCAGCCACGTCGATCGATTTCGGTAAAGCCACAGCGCCAGCGCAACGAGCGACCCGCCCGGCAGGATCAGCTCCACGGCGAGATAGGGACCGAGGTCCCGCAACTGCTCGACAATCCATTGCATCCATGCGTTCTTCATCATTGATTTTTTTCGTTTCTTTAACCATATTCCTGCCAGGGCTATCGATGCCTAGGCAATGATTGCCCCAAAAAAATTTCAATCGTTCGCCAACATGCGCTGCAGTAGCGCTTCGAGCTGCTGCACTTCCGCGCGGGTGAACCCGCGCAGCCGCCGGTTGAGCAAATGCACCGAGCGCTCGAGGAGCTGCGGATAGATCGCCTTGCCCTCTTCGGTCAACGCAAGCCTCATCACGCGCCGGTCTTCGGAGCACGGCACGCGGCGCACCAGGCCCTTGCGCTCGAGCCGGTCGATCATGCGCGTCATCGCACCCGGGTCGTACGACACGGTTCGACACAGGCTGGACGCCGAGTCGACGCCGCTTGCCAGGTTCGCGAGGATGACGTACTGCGCGGCAGTGATCCCCAGCGGCTCCAGCTCCGCGTCGAGCGCCTCGAACATCTTCATTTTGACGCGCCCGAGCAGCCCGCCGATGCTTCGCTTCGGGTCGTAGCTCTTCGCGTCGTAGGTGTCGCTGCTTTCGGCAGCTTTGTCGATGACTTCAACCATGTTTCAATTATATTGCCTAAGCAGTAGTTGTCAAGGCCTTCAATGCAAAAAATTTGTAGTGCATTGATTCAACGGGCCCTTTATTGGCCTGGCTCCCCGCGCTCGGGCCTCCGCGCTTCAGCTTTGCAGGACGTAGGTCCCGGGCGCCTCGCAAAGCGGCGCATAGCCGGCGGCGCCCATCGGCGGCGGCGCGACGGCCGCGCCCGAATGCGCTGCGAGCCACGTCGCCCACGCCGGCCACCAGGAGCCGGTCTTCGCCGCAGCGGCCGCGAGCCACACGTCGGGGTCTTCGTAGAGCCCCTCGGCCGCGCGGGTGCCAATGCGGTAATGGCGGTGCGGATGCCCGGGCTCGGAGACGATTCCCGCGTTGTGCCCGCCGCTGGTGAGAGCGAACGTGATCTCGGTGTCGGTGAGCAGGTGCAGCTTGTACACCGAGCGCCACGGCGCGACGTGATCGGTCTCGGTCCCCACCGCGAAGGTCGGCGTGCGGATGTCGGAGACCGCCACCGACCGCCCGCCGGCGAGGAAGCGCCCTTCGGCGAGATCGTTCTTGAAGTAGATCTGGCGCAGGTATTCGGTGTGCATCTTGTAGGGCATGCGCGTCGCATCGGCGTTCCACGCCAGGAGGTCCGTCATCGGGGCGCGCTCGCCGAGCAGGTACTCGCGCACCATCCGCGACCAGATGAGATCGTTCGAGCGCAGGAGCTGAAACGCGCCCGCCATCTGTCGCGTCTCGAGGAAACCTTGTTCCCACATGGTGTCCTCGAGAAACGCGAGCTGGCTCTCGTCGATGAAAAGCTCCAGCTCGCCGGCCTCTGTGAAATCGGTTTGCGCCGCCAGGAACGTCGTCGTCGCCAGCCGCGCGTCGTTGTCGCGCGCCATCGCCGCGGCCGCGATCGCGAGCAGCGTGCCGCCGATGCAGTAGCCGACCGCGTGCACCTTGCGCTCCGGCACGATCGCCCTCACGGCGTCGAGCGCAGCCATCACGCCGAGCGTCCGGTAATCGTCGAAGGCGAGCTCGCGATCCTCGGGCCCCGGGTTCTTCCACGAGATCATGAACACCGTGAACCCCTGCCCGGTGAGGTACTTGACCATCGAGTTCGAGGGGCTCAGGTCGAGGATGTAGTACTTCATGATCCATGCCGGCACGATCAGCACCGGCTCGGGCCGCACCTGGTCGGTCGCCGGCGCGTACTGGATCAGCTCGATCAGGCGATTGCGGTAGACGACCTTGCCCGGCGTCACCGCGACGTCGCGGCCGACCCGGAAAGACTCGGCTCCCACCGGCCGCTTGCCGCTCACCGCGCGATCCCAGTCCTCGATGAAGTTCTGCGCACCGCGCAGCAGGTTCAGCCCGAGCTCCTCGCGCGTCTTGCGGATCACTTCAGGGTTGGTGAGGAGCGAATTCGACGGCGAAAACACGTCGAGGACCTGCCGGGTGCCGAACGCGACCATGTCCTCATGCTGGCGGGTGACGCCGTGCACGCCGGTCACGGCGTTGTGCCACCACTGCTGGATGAGCAGGAACCCCTGATAGATCAGATCGAACGGCGGCTCGCGCCAGGCGGGATCGTCGAACCGCCGGTCCTGAGGCAATGGCACGATGCAGGGAGGGAACTCCTTGCCCAGCGCGGCGTTCGCCGCATGGCGCCACCAGCGCAGCGCTTTCTTCGCCCCCTTCTCGGTCAATTGCCAGCGCTTGCCCGGAGAGAACGCCAGGTGCGAGGCCCAGTCCAGATAGGCGTCGGCGAGCGCGATCGGCGAGAGCCCGGCCGTAAAGCGCGCGATCGCGGCGTGCACCGAGCGGTCGACCACATCGGCGAGCGCGGTCGCCGCGTACGAATCGCGAATGAACGACGGGTCGTGCGCGGGCGACAGCTCCTCCGGCGGGTGTGGCGCTCCAGTGCTCGTCCTGGCCGGTCTCGGTTTCGCACCCGCCCGATCCTGGGGCGAGGACTTGACCAGCGCCAGCTTGCCGCGTGGGCTGCTCGTCGTGGGCGCGCGTCTGCGTCCGCGTTCTTGGAAAAGCCTTTCGTCTGCCATCGTATCGCAACGCTCCTTTTGCCTTGACCGAGGGCGCCGCCGCGAGTTCGCGGACGCCCAACCCCGACGACCCGACACGCTCATGATGCGTTGGCGCCGCACTTAAGGTCTTGACGGCGATCAAAACGCCTGGACCGGCTCGCCTGCGCTCGCGGCTGCAGACCCGTGCCAAGGCTAACCGTATAATTCCACCCAGAAATCGTCCCGCAGTCATGAGCGCCACACCGCCCGACGCCCCGATTCGATCGCCCGGGGCCGCGCCCGTCAACGTGACGGCAGACTCCTCGCCCGCTACCCTCACCAGCGGCCGGCTGCTGATCATCCTCGCGCCGGTGCTGGCGCTGATCGCCGCAACCGCGGTGATGGCGATCGTCGCCTGGCTGCTCGGCTGGTACCGCACGGAAATGCTGGTGGCCGCGGCGGCCGCCGGCGGCGCCGCGGTGGCCGTGGCGATCGCGCTGCTCTACAGTCAAGTGCGGCAGCAGCGCGCCGCGAACGTGGCGCTGGAGGAGGTCAAGGCGCGTGTGGCCGGCATCGTCGAGTCGGCGATGGACCCGATCGTCACGGTCGACGAGCAGCAACGGATCCTGGTTTTCAACGCCGCCGCGGAAAAGGTGTTTCGCTGGCCGCGCGCCGCGGTGCTCGGCGAGCCCCTGGACAAGCTGCTGCCGGAGCGCTTTCGCCACGCCCACCGCTCACATATCGAGCGTTTCGGCCTGACGGGGACGACCGCGCGCCGCATGGGCGCGCAGGACGTGCTCATGGCGCTGCGCGCCGACGGCCAGGAATTTCCGATCGAGGCGTCGATCTCGCAGCACAGCGAGGGCGGACGCAAGCTCTTCACGGTCATCCTGCGCGACATCACCGAGCGCATCCGCGCCGAGTCGCTGCTCGAGCGCAGCGAAGCGCGCCTGCGCGGCATTCTCGATTCGGCGATGGACGCTATCATCACGGTCGACGAGAGCCAGCATGTGGTCATGTTCAACGCCGCAGCGGAAGCGATGTTCGGCTGCCCGCAGGCCGAAGCCCTCGGCGCCCCGCTCGGCTGGTTCATCCCCGAGCGCTTCCGCAACGCGCACGCCGCGCACATCCGCGCCTTCGGCGAAGGCACCATCGCCTCGCGCCGGATGGGAGGGCTGCGCATCATCACGGGGCTCAGGCACAACGGCGAGGAGTTTCCGGTCGACGCATCGATCTCGCAGCTCTCGGGACTCGACGGCAAGTTCTACACCGTGATCCTGCGCGACGTAAGCGCGCGGGTCCGGGCCGAGGAGGCGCTGCGTCGCTCGACTGAAGAGCTGCACGAGCTGGCCTCGGCCGCGCAGCGGGCGCGCGAGCACGAGAAGAGTCGCATCGCGCGGGAGCTCCACGACGAGCTGGGCCAGGCGCTCACCGCGCTGCAGATGGACGTCACCTGGTGCCGGGCGAGAACGCCGCCGGGCGAGAGCGCGCTCCCTGCCCGGCTCGAGCGCATGGAGGCCTTGCTCGAGAAGACGGTCGCGGCCACACGGCGCATTTCCTCCGACCTGCGCCCGCTGATGCTCGACGACCTGGGTCTTTTACCGGCGCTCGAATGGCTGGTGGAGACCTTCACCGAGCGTACCGGGGTGGCATGCCAGCTCGCCGTGAACGATCACGAGCTCGAGCTTCCCGACATCGAGGCGACCGCGGTGTTCCGGACGGTTCAGGAATCGCTCACCAACATCGCCAAGCATGCCCGCGCCTCGCGGGTCGACGTGGCGATCGAGCACGCCGACTCTGAGCTTGCGATCAGCGTGCGCGACGACGGCGTCGGCTTCTCGCCCGATGCGCCGCACAAGCCCAATTCGTTCGGCCTGCTGGGCCTGCGCGAGCGCGCCGCGCTGCTGGGCGGGGAGGCGAGAGTGGTGAGCGCGCCGGGCAGCGGCACCCGGGTGGAGGTGCGCTTCCCCGTCGCGCCCCCGGGCTCGCCCCCATGATCCGTGTGGTCATCGCCGACGATCACACGCTGGTGCGCGAGGGCCTCAAGCAGTTGCTGAGCGCTGCGGGCGGCATCGAAGTCGTCGGTGAGGCGTCCGAAGGGCATGAGGTGCTGAAGGCCGCGCGCGAGAAGGAGTTCGACGTCCTGCTGCTGGACCTGTCGATGCCGGGGAAAAGCGGCATGGAGCTGATCAAGCAGATCAAGGCCGAGAAGCCGCGGTTGCGCATTCTGGTGCTCAGCATGCATCAGGAGCACCAGTACGCCGTGCGCGCGATCAAGGCCGGCGCCTCGGGCTATCTCACCAAGGACAGCGCGTCGACCCAGCTCGTTTCCGCGATCGGCAAGGTCGCCGGCGGCGGGGCGTTCATCAGCGCCGAGGTCGCCGAGCAGCTCGCGCTCAACGCGATGCCGCACGCAGAAGGACCGCCGCACACCACGCTTTCCGATCGCGAGTACCAGGTCTTCCGCATGCTGGTTTCCGGCAGGGCCGTATCCGAGATCGCCGACGAGCTCAACCTGTCGGTCAAGACCGTGAGCACGCACAAAGCGCGCCTCATGGAGAAGATGGGGATCGACAACCAGGCGGAGCTGGTCCGCTACGCCATCCGGCACCGGTTGGTCGACGACGCGGACGACGCGAGCTAAAGCTCTCCAGCGTCCCCGGGGTAGGCGGAATCCTACCCCCTGAAGCGGCCTCCTACCCCCCGATTCGGACCCGGCCGACGGCCCGATTCAGCGCGCGCCGATGGTCGCGGCGAGCGCGGCTGCCGATACTGCAGCCATGCCCTCGCACGCATCCACGAAGGTGTTCCTGGTCGAGGATTTCGCGCCGGTCCGGGACCGCCTGACCGAGCTGCTGGGCGAGATCGACGGCGTCGAGATCGTCGGCGAGGCGGACTCCCCCGCGGACGCGATCGGCGGCATCCTCGACAAGCGTCCGGATTGGGTCGTGCTCGACTTTCAATTGCTCGGGGGAACCGGCGTCGAAGTCCTGCGCGCGGTGCACCCGAAGGCACCGTCGGTCAAGTTCATCGTTCTCACCAATCACCCCAGTACGCAATACCGCCGGGCCTGCATCGAGTCCGGCGCGGGGTGGTTTTTCGACAAGAGCACCGAGTTCGGGAAGATCAAGGCCGTGATCGCCGGACCGGTCGCCGCGAATTCGTAGCGCGTCGCCACCGAAGCATTCTCCGCCAAGCACGAGGAACCTTGCCATGGAAGCCGTCGCCGCAATTCCAATCGCGATCCCGCTGAGGACTCCCACCGCCTCGCCGCAGCATGCACGCACGATGCTGCGCGAGGTGAGCCGTGCGCAGGTCCGGTGCTCGGTGTGCGTCGTCCGCAACAAATGCCTGGCCGCCGATCTGGACGAGGACGCGACCCGCGCGCTCGACGCGCTGGCGAAGACGCGCATCCGCCTGCGCAAGGGCGACACGCTGTATCGCGCCGGCGCTTCGTTCACCGCGCTCTACGCGATTCGCTCCGGGTCGCTCAAGACCGTGCTCCTTGCCGAAGACGGGCGCGACCAGGTTGCCGGGTACCACATGCCCGGCGAGCTCGTCGGTCTCGACGGCATCGCCAACGACACGCACGAGTGCCAGGCGATCGCGCTCGAGGATTCGGAAGTCTGTGCGCTGCCGTTCGAGCAGGTCGAGCAGATCGCCCGCGAGTGCGCGCCGTTCCAGCACAACCTGCACCGCTATCTTTCGCGCGAGATCGCCCGCCAGCGTGCGCTGATGCTACTCTTGGGAACGATGCGTGCCGACCAGCGGCTGGCGGCCTTCCTCCTCGATCTGTCGGAGCGCTACCAGGCGCGCGGCTACTCGCCCTCGGAGTTCATCCTGCGCATGACGCGCGAGGAGATCGGCAGCTACCTCGGGCTCAAGCTCGAAACGGTGAGCCGGCTGCTGTCGCGGCTCCAGCAAGAGGGACTGATCCAGGTCCAGGGGCGGGTGGTGAAGCTCCTCGAGCGCACCGGCCTGAAGGAGCTCGTGGGTCAGTCGAGTTAAATCCCCCGCTCGCACGGGGGGCGCGTCGTCGGGCGCTGACGGCCAAGGCAGCCTCGCGGCAACGACGCGCCCGGGCCGATGCGGGCACCGGACTGGCGATGGTCGCGAAGGTACTGAAATTTCATCATGAGGCGCGCGAGCGGGTCTGCGCCGGCCTGAACGTTCTGGCCAACGCGGTCAAGGTCACCCTCGGGCCGAAGGGACGTCTGGTCATCCTGGAGCGCCCCTTCGGTTCGCCGACCGTAATCAACTCCGGGGTGGTCGTCGCCAAGGCGATCGAGCTCGAGGACAAGTTCGAGAACCTGGGCGCCCAGCTCGCCCGCGAAGTCGCCGCCAAGACCTCCGAGACCGCCGGCGACGGGACGACCACCGCCACGCTGCTCGCGCAGGCGATCGTCAACGAAGGGCAGAAGTACGTCGCGGCGGGGCTCGACCCGATGGAGATCAAGCGCGGGATCGAGGTCGCGGTCGAGGCGGTGGTCGCCGAGCTCAAGCGCAATTCGCGTCCCTGCAGCTCGTCGACCGAGATCGCGCAGGTCGGCACGATCGCGGCGAACAGCGACGCGTCGATCGGCGCGATGATCGCCGAAGCGATGGCGAAAGTCGGCGAGAACGGCGTGATCAAGGCCGAGGACGGCCGCGGCATGACCAACGAATTGGAAGTGGTCGAGGGCATGCAGTTCGATCGCGGCTACCTTTCGCCGTACTTCATCACCGAGGCGGAGAAGCAGCGCACGGTGCTCGACGACGCCTACGTGCTCGTCCACGACAAATCGATATCGACCATCCAGGATCTGCTGCCGCTGCTCGAGCAGGTCTCGCGCGAGAACCGGCCGTTGCTGCTCATCGCCGACGACGTGACTGGAGAAGCGCTCGCCACGCTCGTCATCAACGCGCTGCGCGGTGTGCTCAAGACCTGCGCGGTCAAGGCGCCGGGCTTCGGCGATCGCCGCAAGGCGCTGCTGCAGGACATCGCGATCCTCACCGGCGCCACGGTCATCTCCGAGGAGACCGGCCTCAAGCTCGAAAAGGCCACGCTCGCCGACCTCGGGCGCGCCCGGCGCATCGAGATCGACAAGGACACTACGACGCTCATCGGCAGCGGCGGCGATCCGGAGCGGATCCGGGCACGGATCGCGCAGGTGCGCAAGGCGATCGAAGAGGCGACGGGCGACTACGATCGCGACCAGCTTCGCGAGCGCGCGGCCAAGCTCGCCGGCGGCGTGGCGCTGATCAAGGTCGGCGCTTCGACCGAAACCGAGATGAAGGAGAAGAAGTCGCGGGTCGAGGATGCGCTGCACGCCACGCGCGCGGCGGTCGCGGAGGGCATCGGCGCGGGCGGCGGGGTGGCGCTGCTGCGCGCGAGGCCCGCGCTGGACCGGCTCCCGAGCCGTTCGCTCGCCCAGGATGCGGGCGTGCGCATCGTGCGGCGTGCGCTCGAGGAGCCGCTGCGCCAGATCGTCGCCAACGCGGGCGGAGAACCGTCGATCGTCGTCGGCCGCGTGGCATCCGAGAGCGGCAATCTCGGCTACAACGCCTCGACCGGCGAATTCGGCGATCTCTTCGCGATGGGCGTGATCGATCCGACCAAGGTGACGCGCCTGGGGTTGCAGAACGCGGCTTCGATCGCCAGCCTCATTCTCACCACCGACTGCATCATCGTCGAGCGTGCCAAGCCCGAAGCCGCGCCAGCGCCGGAAATGGGGGAGGCGTAGCGCCGCGACCCGAGCGACGCGAAGGGTGAACCGCGGTGCGCTTATCTGCGCGTCTGCGCCTCGAACGCGCGAGCGCGCCCAACCAGATCGGAAAGCGCTGCGAGCGGGGAAGTGAGCTGGCGCAGCAGATCGTCGGCCGTGATGATCCCCACCAGGATGCCGTCCGGCCCGACCACCGGCATCCGTCGTACGCCGTTGACCGCCATCAAGCGCACGGTATCGGCGTAGCTCGCGCTCGCCGGAATCGTCACCGGCGCTCGCAGCAGCAGCTCGCCCAGCTTGACCGAGCGCGCGTCCACCCCGCCCGCCATGACCTCCACCACCAGGTCGCGATCGGTGACGATACCGACCGGCTTCTTCGCGCCGTCGATCTCGTCCACCACGACGACGTCGCCGACGTGATGATGGCGCATCAGGCCGGCTGCCTCGAGGGCCGTCGTCTCGCGCGAGGCGCAGACGACGTTATGAATGCAGTACTCGGTGATCGACATGGATTTCCTTTCGCGCCTGATCGCGCGGGTACACGTCGATCAGCGTAGAGCAGCGGGCCGGACGCGTGTTGACCTCGGTCAAGGGGCCGTGCACCGGCGCCCCAACACGGGCTGCTACTTCTGCAAAGAAAGGATGTAGCGCAGCATCGTCCTCGCGTCGGCGGCCGATACCTCAGGGTGCGGCGGCATGCGCCACGGGCCGCTGCCGTGCGTGCCCTTGCGGACCTCGGCGACGAGCCTCGCTTCAGCCTGCGGGTCGGCTTTGTACCTCGCGGCGACGTCGACGTAGGCGGGGCCGGTCCGCGCTTCGCGGTCGGCGTGACAGACGTAGCAGCGGTAGCGTTCCAGCAGCGCCTGGGCCGATTCGGCCCGCGCGGCGCCCACCCAGAGCAGCGCAACGAGCGTGAGAAACCCGACCTTCACGGGTGCCCCTATTTGACGATCCTCGGGCAAAAGTTCGACAGCTTGTCGGCCTCCGCCCGGATGCGCGCGGCAAGCACGTCCGAGTGCCCCATGTGCCGCAGCGTGATTTGCAAAGGTGTGGGCAAGGCAACCTCGATGCGGGCGAGCCCGGCCTGACTTGGCGCGTCAGCGTCGCCAGCTCACGCGCACGCTGTAGTCGTCTTCCGCGTAGCGCGTATCCAATTGCCCGTGATAGGCACGCTCGAGCGCCGCCCCGATCCGGCGCGGGGTATGGATGTCGGTGGTCGTCACGACCGCGCGTTGAGGCCCGTCGTCGATGTCCATGATCCGGTTGACCGGATGCTCGCCGCGCTCGTGCTCGGCTTCGTTGCGCACCAGCCGCAGCAGCTCGTCTCGATGCGCAACGTAGAAATCCCCTTCCAGCGTCACCGAGCCTGCAGGCAGCTTGTCGCGGATGCGCCGGCATGCCGGGCAACGGTCGCGCGGCGCCGCGGCGGGCGCATCGCCCCACGTCCAGCGCCCGGACCGGAACACCGCGCCGCAGTCCGAGCAGACGGTCGGCTCTTGGTACTTGCCGCGTGCCTGATACGGATCGACGCGCTTGTCGTCGAAGATGCGGTCGCGATAACGCGTCACGCCTCCCGGCGGCGTGTCGGGTGTGCGCAGCGGCGTTCGTCGGGTCATGACATCGGGCTCCATCCCATCGACCGGCGACGCCCCGGAAGCCCAGGGCGCCGCCGCCAAAGCGCTCCAACCTACTGCACGGCGAGCTTCTTGACCGGCGCCGCGTTCTTCTTCGGCAGCGTCAGCTCGAGCACGCCGTCCACGTACTTCGCCTCGGCCTTGCTTTGATCGACCTCGTGGAGGAGCGTGAAGCTGCGCGACTGGCTGCCGTAATAGCGCTCGCTGCGCAGCACCTTGTCGCCCTTCTTCTCTTCCGTTTCCTTCCGGACCTCGGCACTGATCGAGACCTGGTTGCCGTCGATCGCGACGTTGATGTCTTCCTTCTTGACCCCGGGGATGTCGGCCTTGACATGGTAGGCCTTGTCGTCCTCGGTCACGTCCATCTTGATCTGCGGCTCGGCAGGGAAATCCCGCAGCAGCGGGGCGAGACGCGGGGAACGGAAGAACTCCTCGAAGTTCCGGAACGGGTCGAAGCTCGCCAGTTCACGGAACGGATCGAAACGCGTGATGTTTGCCATGTCAGCACTCCTGTATTGCTAGTTGACCGTTCAGGCGGCGCTTAGGTTCATGAGCCCGCCGCCACCGGCAGTTCCTTGGCATCCTCAGGCCTCGAAGCGCGCATCGCTTGGCTCCGCCGCTTCAGGCCGCCTTACCCCGATTCTAGGGTGCGGGACCGGGACGCCATTGACCTATGTCAAGCGTCATCCGGCTTTTTTCAAGATAGGAACAAGGCCGATACCCTACCGCACGGCCGAGGTATACGATTTGACCCATGCGCAGGGAGGGTCAACGCACAGGCATGTCGCCGCCGTCGGCGGCAGACAAGCTCGGCCGCGAGCGGGAGCACGCGCCGCGCGGCGCCGAGAGCTCGTTCGCCGCGTCGTGGTTGGCGCGGATGACGGAGATCTGGTGGACGCGCAACGCGGGCCGTTCCGCGATCGACGCCGCGCGCCAATCGCGCACGGCGCGCCTGATCGCTTTTGCCCGCGAGCACTCGCCCGTCTACGCCCGCGCCTGGCGGGCGCTCCCGCAGCGAGCGCTCGCGCTCGCCGAGCTGCCGGTGGCGACCAAGCGCGAGCTGATGGCGAATTTCGACGACTGGGTGACCGACCCGCGCGTCGATCGCCGCGGCGTCGAGGCGTTCCTCGCCGATCGCACGCATATCGGCGAGCGCTTTCTCGAGCGCTACATCGTGTGGAAGAGCTCGGGGAGCACCGGCGAGCCGGGCATTTTCGTGCAGGACGCCGCGGCGCTCGCGACCTACGATGCGCTGATCGCCGTGCAGCTCGCCGGGACGCGGCTTGCCGTCCCGTACGCCTGGGGCCTGCTGGCCCGCGGCGGGCGCGCCGCGTTGATCGCGGCCACGGGCGATCACTTCGCGAGCATCGCCTCCTGGCAGCGCGTGTGCCGCGGCACGCCGTGGCCGAACGCCCGCGCCTTCTCGGTGATGGACCCGCTCGCGCGGCTGGTGGCCGAGCTCAACGACTACGCGCCGGCGTTTCTCGCCAGCTATCCGACCGTGCTCGCGCAGCTCGCCGACGAGAAGGCCGCCGGCCGGTTGCGCATCGCGCCGGCCTGCCTGTGGTCGGGCGGCGAGTGTCTCGCGCCGTCCACCGCGCAGGCGATCGAGCGCGCCTTCGGCTGTCCGCTGATCAACGAGTACGGCGCGTCCGAATGCATGAGCATCGCCTTCGGCTGCCGCGAAGGCTGGCTGCACGTGAACGACGATTGGGCCGTGCTCGAGCCGGTCGACCGCAATTATCGGCCCGCCCCGCCGGGCGAGCCGTCGCACACGGTGCTCATCACCAACCTCGCCAACCGCGTCCAACCGGTGATCCGCTACGATCTGGGCGACAGCGTGCTTGCGAAGTCCGACCCCTGCGCCTGCGGTAGCCCCCTGCCCGCGATCCGCGCCGAAGGCCGGCACGACGAGGTGCTCTCGCTCGCCTCCGCCGACGGCCGCATGGTCTCGGTGCTGCCGCTCGCCTTGACGACCGTCGTCGAGGACGCCGCCGAGGTCCACCGCTTCCAGATCGTGCAGCAGGGGCCGGATCGCCTCGCGCTGCGGCTGGATCCCTGCGAGGCAAGTCGGCGCAAGGTCGCGTGGCGCGCCGCGGAGAAAGCGCTGCATCGCTATCTAGCCGACCAATCGCTCGCCAACGTCGAGGTCGTGCTCGATCGACGCCCCCCGGTCGCCGATCCGCGCAGCGGCAAGCTGCGCGAGGTGATCGTCGAGCATCCGCGCGCGTGAAGGAGAGCCCCGCAAAAAAGAGCGCGGCCTGGTGGCTGCGATCGCCGCAGGCGCTGCAGGACGAGCTTGGCGTTTCCGGCGCGGGCTTGTCGCAGGCCGAAGCGCGAACGCGGCTCAGGCGTTTCGGCCCGAACCAGCTTCGCGACCGGCCGGAGCACTCGCCCGTCGTTCAATTCCTGCGCCGGTTCGCGAATCCGCTGGTCCTGATCCTCGTCGCCGCGAGCGTGATCTCGGCGTTCACCGGCGAAGTGGCGAGCTTCGTGATCATCGTCGTCATCGTGCTCTTGAGCGTGACGCTCGATTTCGTGCAGGAGTACCGCGCCGGGCGCGCCGCCGAGCGCTTGCGCCGCTCGGTGCAGGTGCGGGCGAATGTCGTGCGCGACGGCAACGAGAAGGAAGTGCCGGCAACGCAAGTCGTCCCCGGCGACGTGGTGCAACTCGCCGCCGGCGATCTGGTGCCCGCGGACGGCATCCTGCTCGAAGCGCGCGATCTGCACGTCAACCAGGCGCTGCTCACCGGCGAGCCGTTTCCGGTCGACAAGCGCGCCGACGCGCCGGCCGACGCCAAAGCCGATCTCGCCGAGGCGAGCAACGCGTTGTTCATGGCCACCTCGGTGGTGAGCGGTACGGCGCGGCTCCTCATTTGTCGCACCGGAAGCGCCACCGCCATCGGCGAGATCGCCGGGACGCTCGCGCTCGAGCCGCCGCCCACCGCGTTCGAGCTCGGCGCCCGGCGCTTCGGCATGCTCATCATGCGCCTCACCGTGCTGCTGGTGCTGTTCGTGCTGATGGTGAACGTCGCCTCGCACAAGCCGCTGCTCGACTCGTTCCTGTTCGCCATCGCGCTCGCGGTCGGGCTGACCCCCGAGCTGTTGCCGATGATCGTGTCGGTGACGCTCGCCCGAGGGGCGCTGCGCATGGCCGCCAGGCACGTCATCGTCAAGCGGCTCGCGACGATCGAGAACCTGGGATCGATGGACGTGCTGTGCACCGACAAGACCGGCACGCTGACCGAGGCGAAGATCAGCCTCGAGCGCCACGTCGACCTCGAAGGCAAGGACAGCGAGCGCGTGCTCGCGCTTGCCTATCTCAACAGCCGCTTCGAGACCGGGCTCAAGAGCCCGCTCGACGAAGCGATCCTCAAGCACGACCACCCGAGCGCACGCCAATGGAAGAAGATCGACGAGGCGCCCTTCGACTTCGAGCGCCGCCGCGTTTCGGTGCTCCTCGACGACGGCAAGTCGCGGCTCCTGGTCGTGAAGGGTGCGGCCGAGGAGATCCTCGCGCTGTCCGACCGCTTCGAGACGAGCGCTCATGCAGAAGCGCGCCACTGGACCGCCGCGGCGCGCGAGGGCGCCAAGCGGCAGCTCGACGCGCTGTGCGCGGAGGGCTTGCGCGTGCTCGGCATCGCTTTCAAGCCGCTGCCGAAGACCCACGAGCGGGCGAGCGTTCGCGACGAGGCCGAGCTCACCTTCGTCGGCTTCGCCGCGTTTCTCGATCCGCCCAAGGCGAGCGCGGCAAAGGCGCTGGCCGCGCTGGCCGCGAGCGGCGTAACGGTGAAGATTCTCACCGGCGACAACGAGCTGGTCACCCAGCACATCTGCGCCAAGCTCGGATTGCCGGTCACGGGCATGCTCACCGGCACCCAGATCGCCAGGCTCGACGATCACGCGCTGCAGGTGCGTGCGGCGGGGACGAACCTGTTCTGCCGCGTCAACCCGGCGCAGAAGAACCGCATCATCCTCGCGCTCAAGAAGCGCGGCCGCGTGGTCGGTTATCTCGGCGACGGCATCAACGACGCTCCGGCGCTGCACTCGGCCGACGTGAGTCTGTCGGTCGACACCGCGGTGGACGTGGCCAAGGAGGCCGCGGATTTGATCCTGCTCAAGCGCGATTTGAACGTGCTGCACGACGGCGTGCTCGAAGGCCGGAGGACGTTCGCCAACATCCGCAAGTACATCATGATGGGCACGAGCTCCAACTTCGGCAACATGTTCAGCATGGCGGGCGCGTCGCTGTTCCTCCCCTTCCTGCCGATGCTGCCCACGCAGATCCTGCTCAACAACGTGCTCTACGATCTCTCGGAGGTGGCGATTCCGCTCGACAACGTCGACGCCGACGAGGTCCGCGGCCCGCAGGCTTGGGACATGAGGTTCGTGCGCAACTTCATGTGGATCATCGGTCCGGTGAGCTCGCTCTTCGACTTCCTCACCTTCTACGTGCTGCTCGCTCTGCTGCATGCGAACGAGGCGTTGTTCCAGACCGGCTGGTTCATCGAGTCGCTGGCGACCCAGGTGCTCGTCATCTTCGTCATCCGCACGCGGGTGAACCCGCTCGCGAGCCGGCCGCACCCGGCGCTCGCCGCGACTTCGCTCGCGGTGGTCCTGGTCGCCCTGGCGTTTCCGTTCACCGCGCTCGGCCAGCGCTTCGGCTTTCAGCCGCCGCCGCTCGAATTCTTCGCGATCGTCGCCGGTCTCACGGCCGCCTATCTCGGAATCGTCGAGATCGCCAAGCGCGTGTTCTACGCCCGGTACGGGCGATAGGCGTGGTGCGGGCTGCACCATTCCGGAACGTACGGAGACCCGCGCGGTCGCATACCCATGACACTTTGACCGCGCTCAAGAAGCAGCGTTGCCCGCCGCGCTAGAGTGACATACACGGTAAGTCACGTTCGACGATCGACCTCATGCAGACAACCTGGCGCAAGTGGCTGGTACCCATCGTCCTGATCGCTGTCGCGGCGGGCGGCGGCTATGCGTGGTGGCGGCTCAAGCCCGTGCCGCTTCCTCCCGGCATCGCGCTCGCCAACGGCCGCATCGAGGCGACCCAGATCGATGTGGCCACCAAGCTCGCGGGACGGATCAAGGACGCGCTCGTCGCCGAAGGCGACTACGTCGAAGCGGGGCAGACGCTCGCGCGCATGGACACCAGCACGCTCGAAGCCGAGCTGCGCCAGGCGGACGCGCAGCTCGCCATGGCGCGCAACGCGGTGGCCACCGCCGAAGCGGTGGTCGAGCAGCGCGACAGCGAACTCAGGCTGGCCAGCAACACGCTCAAGCGCTCGGAGGAGTTGATCGCGCGCGGCTTCATCAGCACGCAGAAGCTCGACGCCGATCGCACGCAGATGCTCACCGCCAAGGCGGGGCTCGTAGCCGCACGATCGCAGGCGATTCAGGCGCAGTCGAGCGTCAAGGCTGCCGCGGCAGCGGCCGAGCGCATCAAGAGCGAGCTCGACGACGCCGTCCTCAAGGCGCCGCGCGCCGGGCGCGTCCAGTACCGTCTGGCCGAGCCCGGCGAGGTTCTCGCGGCCGGAGGGAAAGTGGTGAGCCTGCTCGATCTCACCGACGTCTACATGACGGTGTTCTTGCCCGAAGCCACGGTGGGCAAGATCGCGATCGGCGCGGAGGCGCGGCTCGTCATCGACGCTGCCCCGCAGTACGTGATTCCCGCGCGGGTGAGCTTCGTGGCGACCGAGGCGCAGTTCACGCCCAAGACCGTCGAGACCGCGAGCGAGCGCGAGAAGCTCGTCTTCCGGGTGAAAGCGCAGATCGATCCCGCACTCTTGCGCGCGCACCGGGCGCACGTCAAGGCGGGGATGCCCGGCGTGGCGTACGTACAGATCGATCGCAAGGCAACGTGGCCAGAGAAGCTCGAAGTCCGCCTGCCGGAACCGTGACGGCGACGCCGGAGGTGGTCGCGCGCGTCGCCGGCGCCACACTGCGCTACGGCAAGACGATCGCGCTCAATGCGGTCGACCTCGAGCTGCCCTCGGGCAGGATGGTCGGGTTCATCGGGCCCGATGGCGTGGGCAAGTCGAGCCTGCTCGGGCTCCTCGCCGGCGCGCGCAGGATCCAGAGCGGCCGCGTCGAAGTGCTCGGCGGCGACATGGCGCGCGCGCGTCACCGGGGCGCGGTCTGCCCGCGGATCGCCTATATGCCGCAGGGGCTCGGCCGCAATCTCTACGCAACGCTGTCGATCGCGGAGAACCTCGAATTCTTCGGGCGCTTGTTCGGTCAGCGCGGCGGCGAGCGCCGGCGCCGCATCGCCGAGCTTCTCGCCGCGACGGGATTGAGCGCATTCTCCGACCGGCCCGTAGGCAAGCTCTCCGGCGGAATGAAGCAGAAGCTGGGACTGTGCTGCGCGCTCATTCACGATCCGGATTTGCTGATCCTCGATGAGCCGACCACCGGTGTGGATCCGCTGTCGCGCCGTCAGTTCTGGGAGCTGATCGCGCGGCTGCGCTCGCGCCGCCCGCAGATGAGCGTGCTGGTAGCCACCGCGTACTTCGAGGAGGCCGAAGCGTTCGAACGGCTCGTCGCGATGGACGCGGGCCGGGTGCTCGCCTTCGATACGCCGGATGCGCTGAAGAAAAAGCTCGGCGCGAAGACGCTCGAAGCAGCCTTCGTCTCGCTCCTCCCGGGTGCGAAGCGCGACGGGCACGCGACGTTCAGTGTGCTGCCGCGCACGGCGGGCGACGACGAGATCGCGATCGAGGCGGAGCGGCTGTCGCGCACGTTCGGCGACTTCATCGCCGTGGACCAAGTGAGCTTCCGCATCCGGCGCGGCGAGATCTTCGGCTTCCTCGGCTCGAACGGCTGCGGCAAGACCACCACCATGAAGATGCTGACCGGCCTGCTGCCGGCCAGCGGCGGAATCGCGCGGCTGTTCGGCCGGGACATCGACGCGCGCGATCTCGCGCTGCGACGGCGTGTGGGCTTCATGTCGCAATCGTTCTCGCTGTACACCGAGTTGACCGTCCGCCAGAACCTCGACCTCCACGCGCGGCTCTTCCACCTGCCGCGGGCGCGGATCGGGCCGCGCATCGCCGAGCTGCTGGAGCACTTCGGGCTCGCCGACTACGCCGACGAGCTGGCGGAGAATCTGCCGCTGGGCGTGCGCCAGCGATTGTCGCTGGCGGTGGCCGTGATCCACGAGCCGGAGATGCTGATCCTCGACGAGCCCACCTCCGGCGTGGACCCCGTCGCGCGCGACCGGTTCTGGGCGCTGCTCTTCGACCTATCGCGCCAGCGCGGGGTCACCATCTTCATCTCGACGCACTTCATGAACGAAGCGCAGCGCTGCGACCGCATCTCGCTCATGCACGCGGGTCGCGTGCTCACGCAGGGAGCGCCCGCCGAGATCGTGCGCGCGGCGGGCGCTCCGAGCCTGGAGGCCGCGTTCATCGCCGCGCTCGAGCGCACGGAGCAGGCCTATGCCGCCGAGCCGGCCGCCGAGCCCGAGGTCGCCGCGGCAGAGGGGTCGAGACCGACCGTGCGCTTCAGCCTCGGCAGGCTCTGGGCCTATGCGCAGCGCGAGGCGCTGGAGATCGGCCGCGACCCGATTCGCCTGGCTTTCGCCCTGCTCGGGCCGGTCCTGCTCATGCTCGTGTTCGGCTTCGGCATCACCTTCGACATCGAAGGGCTCGCGTACGCGACGCTCGACCGCGACCGCTCGCCGGAAAGCCGGGCGTATCTGGAGGGGTTCTCCGGCTCGCGCTACTTCGAGGAGCACGCACCGCTCGCCGACGGTCCGGACATCGAGCGGCGCATGCGTCGCGGCGAGCTACGTTTCGCGATCGAGATTCCGCCCGGCTTCGGCCGCGATTTGCGCGCCGGTCGCCCGCCCGAGGTCGCGATCTGGCTCGACGGTGCGTTCCCGTTTCGCGCCGAGACCAGCCGCGCCTACGTCGAGGGCGTGCATCAGGCGTTCGTCGAGGAGATCGCGCGGCGCGCGGGACGAGCCGCTGCCGTCGCGCCGGCCGACATCCAGGCGCGCTTCCGCTACAACCAGGATTTCCGCAGCGTGTTCGCGATCGTCCCCGGCGTGATCATGCTGCTGCTCATTTTCATCCCGGCGATCATGAGCGCGCTCGGCGTGGTGCGCGAGAAGGAGCTGGGCTCGATCACCAATCTGTACGTCACGCCAGTGACCGGGCTCGAGTTCCTGCTCGGCAAGCAGCTGCCCTACGTGGGCGTGGCGCTCGCCAACTTCGCCACGCTCCTCGCCCTGGCGCTGTTCGTGTTCGGCGTCCCGGTCAAGGGCAGCGTCGCCGCGCTCGCGCTCGGGGCGCTGCTCTATGCGGTGGCCACGACCGGCCTCGGATTGCTGGTGTCGAGCTTCCTCAAGACGCAGATCGCGGCCATTTTCGCCGCAGCGATCGCCACCACCGTGCCGGCGATCCAGTACTCGGGCTTCATGTTGCCGGTGTCGTCGATGTCGCCGGATGCGCAGGCGATCGGCCGGATATTTCCCAGCTCCTACTTCCAGCAGATCAGCGTCGGTGCGTTCACCAAGGCGCTGGGCTTCCCCGCGCTCGCGGGCGATCTGCTTATGCTGGCGGCGATCATCGTGGCAATCACGGCGTTGGCGCGCGCGGGCTTGCGCACGCAGCAGCCGTGAGGCTCGAAGCGTGAAGCGGTTGCAGGCGATCCTCCACCTGGGGCTCAAGGAATTCGCGAGCCTCGCGCGCGATGCGGCGATGGTGTTTCTCATCGTCTACGCGTTCACTTACAACGTCTACGGTCCCGCCAAGGGCGCGCAGATGGAGCTGCGCAACGCCTCGGTGGGAATCGTCGACGAGGATCGCTCGATGCTCTCCGGCCGGCTCGCCGACGCGCTGCTCCCCCCGTTCTTCCTGAGCCCGCAGCAAATCGGGATCGAGGACACCGATGCGGCGATGGATCGCGGCCGCTTCACCTTCGTCATCGACATCCCGCCGCGCTTCCAGGCCGACGTCGTGGCCGGGCGTCGCCCGACGGTGCAGGTGAACGTCGACGCCACGTCGATGACCCAGGCCGGTCGCGGCACGGGCTACATCGAAGCGATCTTCGCGCGGGAGATCGCCGCTTTTCTCGGCACCCCGCCGGCGACCTTGCCCGTCAAGCTGGTGACGCGCGCCAAGTTCAACCCCAATCTCCAGGAAACATGGTTTCTCGCCGTGTCGCAGCTCATCAACAACACCACGCTGCTCGCGATCATCCTCTCCGGCGCGGCGCTCGTGCGCGAGCGCGAGCACGGGACGATGGAGCACCTGCTGGTGTTGCCGTTGACGCCCGCGGACATCATGCTGGCGAAGGTCTGGTCCAACGCGGTGGTGATCGTCGCGGCCTCCACGCTCTCGCTCGAGCTCATCGTCAAGCGCTTGCTGGAAGTCCCTCTCGCCGGCTCGGTGCCGCTGTTCATGGCTGGTACCACGATCTACATGTTCTCGATGACCGCGCTCGGCATCTTCCTCGCCACGCTGGCGCGCTCGATGCCGCAGTTCGGGCTGCTGGCGTTCCCGGTGTTCATCGTACTGAACCTCCTCTCCGGCGGCACGACGCCCCTCGACAGCATGCCGCGCTGGCTGCAGCAAACGATGCAGCTCTCGCCGACCACGCACTACGTGAACCTGGCGATGTCGGTCCTCTATCGTAGTGCGGAACTCGATGCCGTGTGGCGCGACTTTGCCGCGGTCGTTGGCATCGGTGTGGTGTTCTTCGTCGCCGCGCTCGCACGATTCCGGCAGACGGTGAGCGCGATCCAGAGCTGAGCGGGTCGGGCGGCGCCTCAACCGCCGCGCCGAGCGCAACAACCCTCAGGGGTCGGCACGCGCCGACGCGGAGAGCATTGCGGTGCAAGGTAAATCCTTGCTACGCTTGCCCGCGGACGTCCGTCAGGATCACGCAAGACGGGTGCGTCTTCCGCCCGCACCCGATGAACCTTCGAACCCAGACCTTCGCGCGGCCGCTCCGGCACACGCTCGAGGTCGTGTTGCAGCCAGGTCACCGATGACGACGACCATCGTGGTCATCTTCGGCGTCGTCTACCTCGGCATGATCCTCGGTGGATTGCCGTACCTGCAGCTCGACCGTACCGGCGTCGCGCTGCTCGGCGCCATCGCGCTGATCAGCGTGGATGCGGTCGGCCTCGAGGAGGCGGCGCAGGCGGTGCATCTGCCGACGCTCATCCTGTTCTTCTCTTTCATGGTGGTGTCGGCGCA
>DASVPH010000106.1:0-21197 GCA_036382945.1 Casimicrobiaceae bacterium | reverse complement strand
GCAAGACGTTCCGCTACGCCTTCTGGATCGCGATCGGGGTCGGGCTCGCGGCGTATCGTACGCTCGGCTTCGAGCGCTACGGCGTGGGGCCGATCCTCATCGTGATCGCGGCGCTGGTCGCCGTCAGCTTCGTGATCCGCGGCGGGCGCGACACGCTGGCCATCATGCGCGGCAGCCTGATCGACGGCGCGAGGCAGGCGATCGCGGTCGGTGTGGCTTGCGCCATCGTCGGCGTGATCATCGGCGTGCTCACGCTCACCGGCGCGGCGTCGAACTTCGCCGAGTTCGTCGTCGAGATCGGGGCGAAGAACCTGCTGCTGTCGCTCATCCTGACCATGGCCGTGTCGCTGGTGCTTGGGATGGGCATCCCGACCATCCCGAACTACATCATCACCAGCTCCATCGCCGCGCCGGCGCTCTTGAAGCTCGGCGTGCCGCTGATCGTGTCGCACATGTTCGTCTTCTACTTCGGGATCATGGCCGATCTCACGCCGCCGGTGGCGCTCGCCGCGTTCGCGGCGGCTTCGATCGCCAAGGCTTCGCCGATGAAGATCGGCTGGAAGGCCACGCACATCGCGATCGCCGGCTTCGTGATCCCGTACATGGCCGTCTACGATCCGGCGCTTGAGTTGCAGGGCGGCAGTCTCCTCGACACGGCCTACGTGGTGGCCAAGGCCGTGCTTGCGATCGGGCTCTGGGGCAGCGCCGCGGTCGGCTATCTGTGGAGCCCGCTTCGGTTGGCCGAGCGGATCGCCGCCACGATCGCGGCCGCCCTGCTGGTCGTCGCGGTGCCGTGGACCGACGAGGCGGGCTTCGCGCTGGCCGCGCTGTTCGCGGCGTGGCACGGCATCCGCAGTCGCGGTGCACGCCCGGAGCGCAAGGCCGAGGGCAAGCCGTCCTGAGCGCGATCTGCATCATCGCCGCCGGCGTGCTCCGCGCGAGCCTGGCCACGACCGACTTCACGCTCGCCTGGAAGCATTCGGTCGAAAACACCCGCTGGGAGGAGCGCTACCAGAGCGATGGCGCCGCGCTTCGCCTCGTCGAGGCGCGCATCCAGGGCTTCGGCGCCGGCATGGAGCCCCCGCCCGGCGCGCGCTTCGTCGACGGGTGGTGGGCCTGGCGACCTGCGCTCGAGCCGCTGCCCGAGCTCCGCCTGACGCACTCGAGCTACACGAGCGACTACACGATCTGCTGGAACAAGCGCTGCTCGGCGCTCGCCAAGCTTGCCGGTGCGACGGACGAGGGCGATGTCGTCACCGTCGCGCCGTGCGCGGCGCCGTAGATGCCACAGGGAGACACGGAAACACCGAGAAATATTCTTCAAAGTTCTTTTCTCGGTGTCTCCGTGTCGTGTTGTTCGATGCCGGGCTCTGCATCCCGCGCGCCACCCCGCCTAAGCCCCGCCTAAGCCTTCACCTAACCCGCGCCCGAGAGCTCCGGCCTCGGCGCGCGCCGCTCCAGAGCGCTCACGTGCACCGGGAATTCGCCGAGCTTGAGATCGAGGAAGTAGTTGCGCAGCGTGCGCGTGATGGTGCGAAACGCGATCTCGCTCCAGGGGATCGACGCCTCGTCGAACAGCCGCACTTCCAGGCTCTCGGTGCCGGGAGCGAATTGCAGGTCGAGCAGACGCGCCCGGAACATGATGTAGAGCTGGTTGATCTGCGGCAGGCTGATCACGGTGTAGAGCGCGCCGATTTCGACCTGGGCGCGCGCTTCCTCCACCGTTTCGCGCGCCGCTCCAGCCGACAGCGTTTCGCCGTTCTCGAGGAACCCGGCCGGAAGCGTCCACAGCCCGTGTCGCGGCTCGATGGCGCGCTTGCACAGCAGCACCTGGCCCTCCCACTCCGGCAGGCAACCGACGACTATCTTCGGGTTCTGGTAATGGATCGTGCCGCAGTTCGAGCAGACGTAGCGCGGGCGCGTATCGCCGGCGGGGATGCGGTGCTCGAGCGCGGCGGAGCCGCAGTTGCTGCAAAATTTCATGGAGCGACGGCTGATTCGAACAGCGAGGCACCGAGATACCGAGAAAGTCTCTTCCAAAGAGGAATCTCCGTGTCTCGGTGTCTCATTGTCAAGATACCTTGATAAAGTGGTCACGGTAGTACTTGAGCTCGTCGATCGATTCGTAGATGTCGGCGAGCGCCTCGTGCTTGCCCTGCTTGACCCAGCCCTTGGCCACTTCCGGCTGCCAGCGCCGGCACAGCTCCTTCAAGCTCGACACGTCGAGGTTGCGGTAGTGGAAATAATCCTCCAGCGCGGGCATCCAGCGGGCGAGGAAGCGGCGATCCTGACAGATCGAGTTGCCGCACATCGGTGAGACGCGCGGCGGCACGTGCTCGCGCAGGAAGGCGAGCATCTGCTGCTCGGCCGCCGCCTCGTCGAGGGTGGAGGCCCTGACCTTCTCGGTGAGGCCGGTGCGTGCGTGCGTCGATTGATTCCAGGAATCCATAGCCGCCAGGGTCACCTCGTCCTGGTGCACGGCGAGCACCGGCGCCTCGGCCACCGTGCCGAGCACGCCGTCGGTGACCACCAGCGCGATCTCGATGATCCGATCGGTCTCCGGATTGAGCCCCGTCATCTCCATGTCGATCCAGATCAGATGGTTGGCGTCCTGGGGCATGCGAGCTGGCGTAGAATGACCATGTGGTCGGCTATTCTCGCATACCGCTGCCCGCGGCCGCATCGATGCGTGCGGCGTTGGTGGTTGCTCGATGACAGGCGGGCTCTTCACGGCGCTGTTCCTCGCCGCGCTCGCGATCTCGGTGGGCATCCAGCTCTGGCTCGCGCGCCGGCAGGTCCGCCATGTGCTCGCGCACCGCGTCGCGGTGCCGGCGCGCTTCGCCGATCGCGTCGCGCTCTCGGCGCATCAGAAAGCCGCGGACTACACGGTGGCGCGCACGCGGCTGGGCATGATCGAGCTCATCCTCGATACCGTCGTGCTCCTCGCCCTCACGCTCGGCGGCGGGCTCGCGCTCATCGCGGGATGGATCGGCGCAGTCCGGTTGCCGCCGCTCGCGCAGGACATCGCCCTCATCGTCTCGGTGGCGCTCCTCGCGGGAATTCTCTCGCTGCCCCTCGCCTGGTATCGCACGTTCGTCATCGAGGGGCGCTTCGGCTTCAATCGGACCACGCTCGCGCTGTGGATCGCCGACATCGTCAAGGGAGCGCTGATCGGCGCCGCCCTGGGCGTGCCGCTCGTCGCGCTCGTGCTCTGGCTCATGGCGCAGGCGGGCGCGCTGTGGTGGCTCTACGCGTGGCTGGCGTGGGTCGCCTTCCAGGTGCTGGTGCTCGCGCTCTACCCGACAGTGATCGCGCCGCTGTTCAACAAGTTTCAGCCGCTCGCCGATGCGACGGTGAAGGAACGGGTCGAGCGGCTCCTCGCGCGCTGCGCCTTTCGCGCCAAGGGTCTGTACGTGATGGACGGCTCGCGCCGCTCGGCGCACGGCAACGCGTATTTCACCGGCTTCGGCGCAGCGCGACGAATCGTGTTCTTCGACACGCTCATCGCGCGGCTCGCGCCCGACGAGATCGAGGCGGTGCTCGCGCACGAGCTCGGACACTTCAAGCTCAGGCATGTCATCAAGCGCACGGTGTGGTTCGCCGCGGGCAGTCTCGTGCTGCTGGCGCTCCTTGGCTGGCTCGTCGGCGAGCCGTGGTTCTACGCCGGCCTGGGGGTTCCCGGGCCCGCGCCGCGCTATGGGGTCGCGCTGGTGCTGTTCATGCTCGCGCTGCCCGCGTTCACGTTCATCGCCTCGCCGCTCGCGGCGCTGTATTCGCGGCGGCACGAATTCGAAGCCGACCAGTACGCCGCGCGCAACGCCTCCGCCGCAGCGCTGGTCGCGGCGCTGGTCAAGCTCTACGAGGACAATGCCAGCACGCTCACGCCCGACCCTTTGCATTCGGCGTTCTACGATTCGCATCCGCCCGCCGCAGCGCGCATCTCGCGGCTGGAGCCGGCGGACGCCTGAAGCGAAAGCCAACCCGATATCGATACCGCCATGACACCCGACCTTGCCGCACTGGCCGCGCTCGACTGCCGTCCCGGCGCGCCGCGCCTGTCGCCCGCTGAGCTCGAGCAGCGCCAGCAAGCGCTGCCGGGCTGGGAGTACGCCGACAACCGCCTCACGAAAACCTTCCGCCTCGGCAACTACTACGAAACGATGGCCTTCGTGAACGCGGTGGCGTACGTCGCCCACCGCCAGGATCACCATCCCGATCTGTCGGTGCATTACAATCGCGTGGTGGTCGCCTATTCGACGCACGATGCGGGCGGCGTGACGCTCAACGACTGCATCTGCGCGGCGAAGGTCGAAGCGCTCGGCGCGTGAGCGCCGCAGGGCCGCCCCAAGGCGCGAACTGCGCCCCCGCTTTTGGGGGCAGCGCAGCGGCCGAATGGGCCAATGAGGCCGCAAGCGTGGGGGTACACCCGTGAGCGTCACGACCGGCCTGGTAACCGCCGCGTGGCGGCGGCACTACGCGGTGCGCCTCGACGGCGGTCGGACCGTCCGCTGCGTGTTGCGCGGGCGGCATGCCACGGTGGCCTGCGGCGACAACGTGCGCGTCGTGCTCGACTCCGACGGCGAGGGGGCGATCGACGCGATCGAGCCGCGGCGCACGCTCTTCTTCCGCTCCGACGCGAACCGCGAGAAGCTCATCGCGGCCAACGTCACGCAGGTGCTGGGCATCGTCGCACCCGAGCCTCCGTACGACGACGAGCTGGTCCAGCGCTGGATCGTCGCCGCGGAGAGCAACGGCTGCACGTTCGCGCTGATCGCCAACAAGTCCGATCTACCCGGATTCGCCGCGCTCGCGCCGCGCCTCGACGCCTGCCGGGCGCTCGGCTACCGGGTCGTGCCGCTGTGCGCGAAGCGCGACGCTTCCGCGGTGCGGCCGCTGGTGAGCGGGCAGAAGAGCGTTCTGGTCGGCCAATCGGGCATGGGCAAGTCGACGCTCATCAATGCCCTGGCGCCGGGCAGCGCGGCCCGCGTGGGCGAGCTCTCCGCAGCGTTGCGCGCCGGCCGCCACACCACCTCCGAGACGACGCTCTACGCGCTCGACGGCGAGTCGTGGATCGTCGACTCGCCCGGGATGAAGGTGTTCGGCCTCGCACACCTTCCCGCCGAGGCGATCGCGCACGCGTTCGTCGAGCTGCGGCCGCTCGCGCAAAAATGCCGCTTCCGCGATTGTCGGCATGTGACCGAGCCCGGGTGCGCCGTGCAGGCAGCGGTCGCACGCGGCGAGGTCCTGCCCTGGCGGGTCGCGCTGCTGCAGCGCCTGCTCGCGGAGAGCGAGCGGCGCGCCCGGATCCGGTAATTCGTTTCCTGACGGCCTGACGCGCGGCGGGCGCCGCGGGGGACCTCGACCGGCTACTGGGCGAAGTCGAAAGCGGCGGTGAGATCGCCCATTTGCGCCCGTACCCCGGGTAACGGCTCTAGGTCGAAGCGCTTGGTTATGAATTTGATGATCGACGTCGTGTCGTACTGGGTATGGTCCACGTATCCGCGCCGCGCATACGGCGAGATGATGATCGCTGGGACGCGTGCGCCCGGACCCCAGCGGTCGCCGGTGGGCGCCGGCACATGGTCCCAGAAGCCGCCGTTTTCGTCGTAGGTGACAATGATGGCCGTTGACTTCCAAAGCGGGCTCGCCTTGATTCGCGCGACAACGTCGGCGAGATGCGTGTCGCCGGATAGCACGTCGGTGTAGCCCGGGTGCTCGTTCAGGCTCCCCTGCGGCTTGTAGAACACGACCTGCGGCAGCTCCCCCTTGGCGATGCCGGCGAAGAACGCGCTCGCGTCCTGAAGATGCTGCTCCCGATCCGCCGTGCCCGGCGCGAAGCGCGCGAAATAGTTGAAGGGCTGATGATGGGCGACGAAGTACGGCGAGCCCTCGGCTCGGTTGTAGATGATCCGTCGCTTGGCCGCCGGATCCTGCATTCCATCCTTCAACGCATCGTCCCATGCGCCCGCGTACCAAGCCCACGAGATGCCCTTCGCGGAGAGCGTGTCGCCGATGGTCTTGGCCGTCTGCGGCGGCAGCGTGTACGCCGAGGGGCCGGCGAAGCGCGGGTCCCCGGACTTCGCCGGAGGCACGGCGGAGGGTTGAAAGCGCGGCTGTGCGTTGTCGACCGAGTAACCTTCGGCGCTGAACTCGCCGGGCGCGAACACCGCCGGCCCGTCGAGCGCCGAGGCCGGCGAGCCGGGGGCGCGCTGCAGCCATCCGCGCGCATCGAGCTGCGCCCGCCGCGCTTGAGGCGCGTCGGGATCCACCGGCGTGCAGGCGCACACGAGCCAGAAGTGGTTGAGGTAGGAACCGCCGAACGCGCCCATGAAGAAATTGTCGGCGAGCGTGTACTGCTGGGCCCACTTCCACATCGGCAGCTTCGAGCCGTCGTAATAGCCCATCGCCAGTCCGCCCGCGTCGGACACCGCCGCGAACCGGTCGTTCTTGCCGCCGTCGAGCTGCTCCTGCTGGGGGTAGAACCGGTGAATCAGATCGCGGGTGGCCACCGAGAGCGGCAGATTGATCGGCGGGGCATCGATCCGGAACGGCTTGTTGGGCAGGTCCGTCGGAAAATGCGGATCCGGTGCCTTGCCTTTCCAGACCGGCGGCAGATGAGGCAACGGCTTCCCGTCGTTGTCCACCTGGGTGTATTGCGCCGGTGTAGCGTTGGCAATGCCGTTGGCGCCGGGGAACAAGCCATACAGGTTGTCGAAGCTGCGGTTCTCCGCATAGATGATCACGATGTGATCGATGCGGTCGAGCCCGGCCTTCGGCGCTGTGGCCGGCTGCATCGCGCAGCCGGCCAACCCCACGCTCGCGAGCAGGAGAACCGCGAGATTTTCAAGCTGTCGCATGAATTGCCTTCTTCGTCGGTCACGAAAGCAGCACACTAGAACTCACCAAAGCGGCAACTCGTGTCACTTTGGCCCCGATCGATGGGTTCCGAGGGTTCGCCTCGCTCGCGCGCAGCGAAGCCATGCGCCGTCCGGTGAGCTGACTCGACACGCTACTCGAGCTTCAATGCCGACATGACCGGGAGCTTCACCTGATCGAGGATCAGCGCAAAGGCTGCCGCCGCGGCGAAGAGCGCGATGAGCAAGCGCCAAGGCAGCGGCTGCATCAGCGTGCCCGACAGGACCAGCGCGGTGACGATGCCGATGTCGACTGCCGATGATGCCAGAACCCAGGCGCTGGGCCTGGAGCTCCACAGGTGCCGGCGTTCGCGCAGCGCGTACAACGTGGCCTGATTCCCGAGCGCGAGCGTGACGAACGCCAGCGTCTGGATCTCGCCCGAATTCAGCCCGAGCCGAAACGCTCCGAACGCCAGCACCGCCGTGGAGAAGCCGAGCTTGCACGCGCCCAGCGCGACCGCGGCAGCGGTGATGTTGCGCATGCGCCAGACGCTGGGTGAGCGCGCGGGGCTGGCGCGGTCGGTGGTGAGCGACATGCTGAGGAAGTCGTTGGTCACCAGCACCAGGACCATGAGCACGGGCGTGATGACCGCCTGGCCGATGAGCGCGAGACCGATCGCCAGGAAGAGGACGATCTCGGTCTTCTTGACCAGCATGTTGAAGGTGTAGGTCAGGAGGCGCTGGAATGCGATCCGGCCCTCGCGCACGGCGGACACGATGCCCGCGAGGCCGGGCTCGGTCATGACCATGGCGGCGGCCGCCTTGGCGACGTCGGTCGCGGAGGAAACGGCGATCCCGATCTGCGCCTGCCGCAGCGCCGGCGCGTCGTTGGCGCCATCGCCGCACATGCCGACGACGTGGCCTTGGGTCTGCAGCGCCTTCACCAGGCGATATTTGTCCTCGGGCACCACCCGGGCAAAGACGCTGAATGCTTCGGCGCTGCGCGGATCGGAGAAAAGTTTCGGCGGGCAAACGCTCTCGGCGATGCCAACCTCGCGGGCGATAGCCGCCGCCGTGACCGCCGAGTCGCCCGTCACCATGACCGTACGCACACGCATGTCGCGCAACGCCGCGATGAGTCCCGCCGAATCCTCTCGCGGCGGGTCGCTGAGCGCAATCAGCCCGGCCAAGCGTAGCGCGGTCGGCGGACCCGCCGCGACCGCGATGACGCGCTGGCCGTGCGCGCCGAGATCGTCCATGAGGCGCCGGGCGTCCGCGGGCACGGCGCTCACCTCGGCAATGGCCTGGAAGGCGCCCTTGGCAATGCGCAGCTCGTTGCCAGCGCGATCGACCACGAACGCCTCGGACATCCGGGTAGCGGGATCGAACGGGACGAAACGGGCGAGCCGCTCGGGCGCGCCCTGGCGCGCTTCCTTGGTCGCCTCCCTGCGAATGGCGGCATCGATCGGATCCTGGTCCGCCTCGGAGCTCGCCAACGCCGCAAGCGCCAGCACGCGCTCGCGCTCGAAGCCCGGCATCGCGACGGTAGCCATGACCGCCAGCTCATTGCGTGTCAAGGTCCCGGTCTTGTCGGCGCACAGCACATCCATGGCGGCTGCCTCGTGCGCGGCCGAGAGCCGGGTCAGCAAAACCCGGCGCCGAGCGAGCGTCTGGGCGGCAACCGCAGCCGACAGCGTGAACGTTGCCGGCAGGGCCACGGGGATCGAGGCGAGCAGCGCGGTGAGCGCAAACCCGATCAGCGCGGCCGGCGACCAGCCTGCGACGTAGGCGTAACCGAGGATGAGCAGCGCGACGGCGCCGTTGACGAGCGCGAGATTGCGCGTCACGCCGAGGACAGCCGCCTGCTCCGTGCTGGCGGAATGCGCAATGCGAACGAGCTCGGCGGCGCGCCCGAAATAGGTCTTCGCCCCGGTCGCAGTCACTTCGGCGACCGCCTGCCCCCTTCGGACGAGAGCGCTCGCATAGAGCTTGCTGCCCGCGCCCGCTTCGACGGGAACCGATTCTCCGGTGAGCATCGACTGGTCGACCGTCACCGATCCCGAAACGATGAGCGCATCGGCCGGCACCAATGCGCCGAGGGGTAGCCGGATCGCATCGCCCGGCACGAGCTCCGCGGCCGGGAGTCGCCTCCACTCGCCATCGCGGCGGACCAACGCGTTCGGCGCAAGCCTCTGCCTGAGCGCCGCGAGCGCCGCGCCTGCTCGCCCTTCCTGGACAAAGCCGAGAGTGGCGTTGAGAAGGAGCAGAGCGCCGACCACGCCGGCCTCGACGTATTGGCCAAGGGCGAGCTGCAAGACGATTGCCGCCTCGAGCATCCAAGGCACGGGGGCCCAGAACTTGCCGAGAAAGCTCCGCCAGCGCGGCGGCACTCGGTCCGCGACGGCGTTCGGCCCGAATTCACCGAGACGGCGTCGAGCTTCGGTGCTTGTCAGTCCGATCGGGGCGGCGCTCGCGGTCGACGCCTCGAGCCCCAAGCCGCTGCCCTGAGCAAGGCGATCACCAACCGAAGACGAAGGCGATGACATAGCGCATCCTGCTCGACGCCAAGGCCGCCCCAAGGGGAGCAGCGGCTTATCGCACCCGCGTTTCCGCCGCAGTCATGGGCTTGGCTTTGACCGACGGCAAATCAAAGACTCCAGAATACAAGACTTCATCGGGACGCGCGGCGTAGTACGTGAGCTTGGCCTCCACCGAGCGGATGGTCGCCGCGGTTGCTTTGTCTAGTCGTGCCCCATGCGACCTTGCTCGTGACCCGCCATGGCATCGGCGCCATGATCGGACAGTTGAGCGTCGAACCACCGCTCAAGCGCGGCCACCAAAGCCGCGCTCTTCGCGGAATAGCGAAGCTCGCCGCCAT
The DNA here is from genome assembly GCA_036382945.1 of Casimicrobiaceae bacterium. Classification (GTDB taxonomy): domain Bacteria; phylum Pseudomonadota; class Gammaproteobacteria; order Burkholderiales; family Casimicrobiaceae; genus PALSA-1003. The sequence continues at coordinate 11,465 of DASVPH010000106.1, read as the reverse complement.
CGCTGAGATCCCGGTAGCGTATGGTGACCTCACCCGGCTTGGCGTGCGTGAGCTCGGACAGTCCTGGCATGGCCTCGCCGTGAATCTGCATGGGCGCGGAGAAATCGCCCCGTTTGAAGCGCTCGGCAATCTGCTGCAGATGCTCGCGAATCAGGCGGATTTGTTCGGTGTCCTGCGGGTTCTTGGCGACGACCTGCTGGACGCCGCCATCGTCGGTCTTGGTAAAAACGTGGGTCGTCGCCTTCAACGCGAAGGGCATGACTTCACTTCCACGCACCCGCACTTCCGCCTGGCGACTGGCATCGGCAGCCGTCGGTGCCGCGGAAACGCCGACCGCGAACAGGCTGCACGCTGCAGCCAATGCAATGACGAGACGAGATCGCATGATCAACTCCGTTCCTTGGTCCATGGTTGGAAATGTCACATGGTACCCGCAGCCTCCTCCAGCTCATATGACCGGGGTCATATCGGGGCCCGCGCGAAGAAACCAGGGGCCGAGCGCTCCGGGGGGTCAGCGTCCCCGGCGCCCTTGCCTTGCTGCCATGGATATTGCGAATCACCGGATTATTGGCCATATTGACGGTGCGTCGCTCCGCGCCGCGAAGCCCCAAGCGCTAACGCCGTGAACTTGCATACCCTCCCGTCGCGCCTGCACGCCTCCGTGCAGCCGCTGCTGCGCGGCAATCGGTTCGACCGCATGGAGTGGGCCGGGGCGTTCGGCGACCTGGGCACGCTGATCCCGTTCGTCGTCGCCTATCTCAGCCTGCTCAGTCTCGATCCGTTCGGCGTGCTGTTCTCGTTCGGGCTGGCGATGGTGGTGGGCGGACTCGTCTATCGCACGCCGTTTCCGGTGCAGCCGATGAAGGCCGTGGGCGCCATCGCCACGACGCAGGCCGCGCAAACGTTGACCATTACCGCCGGCGCGGTCTATGCCGCAACGCTGGCGAGCGGCGCGATATGGCTGCTCCTCGGTCTCACGGGCGCTGCGCAAAGGGTGGCGCGCCTGGTCGCACGTCCGGTGGTCATCGGCATCATCCTCGGCCTCGGGTTCGGCTTCATGCTGAGCGGCGTCAAGATGATGGCCGACAATTGGTGGATCGGCGGCGTGGCCCTGGGTGGCACGCTGCTGCTGCTCGGCAGCCGACGCGTGCCGGCGATGTTCGTGCTGCTGGTCTTCGGCGGCCTCTCCGGGATCATCCTCAACCCGGCCCTCGCCCAACAGCTCGCCGGCGTCGCGATCGAGCCGCGCCTGCCGAGCTTCGCCCTGACCGGTATCGGCTGGAACGAGTGGCTGATCGGCGTGTTGTTCCTCGCCCTGCCGCAGGTGCCGTTGACCCTGGGCAACGCCATCATCGCGATCACCGAGGAGAACAACCGGCTTTTTTCCGATCGCCCGGTGACCGAGCGCCGCGTGGCGATTTCGACCGGGCTCATGAATCTCGGCAGCGCCGCCTTGGGCGGCATTCCGATGTGTCACGGCGCCGGCGGCATGGCGGGGCACGTGCGTTTCGGCGCGCGCACCGGGGGCGCACCGATCATCCTGGGCACGATCCTGCTCGTGCTGGCGCTGTTCTTCAGCGGCTCGCTGACCACGCTGCTGCGCATCTTCCCCATCGCCGTCCTCGGGGTCATCCTGTTTCTCACCGGCGCGCAGTTGGCGCTCGGCTCGTGCGACATCAGCAAAGACAAGGGCGAGCGCTTCGCCACCGTGATCACGGCGGCTCTTGCGGTCTGGAACGTGGGCATCGCGTTCGTCGCCGGCTACGCGGTCTACGAGGTCGCGCGCCGTGGCTGGCTGAAGCTGTAGGGCCATCGTCGCGCGTGGCCGCTGCCGCGCAATGTCGCCCGGTATCGCGCTACGCGCTCGACCCGCGCTACGGCGCCCAGTACGCCAGCGTAAGCAGCAGGACCAACGCCAGCCACACCAGGAGCGCCCGCCACACCAGCCCCACCGCGCTCGGCATCAGCTCGGCGTCGGCGACCTCGCCCATCCCCAGCTCGGGACGGAACTCGGGCTCGCCCGTCGGTCCGGTGATCGGACCGCCGAGCTGCCCGCCCAGCGCGCCCGCGCCGCTCGCGAGCAGAATTCCCTCGTGCTGCGATCCCCACGCCTTCGCCTGGGTACGCCAGCAGTAGATCGCGTCCTCGAAATCGCCCACGATCGCAAACGTCATCGCGGCGAGCCGCACCGGCACCCAGTCGAGCCCGTGCAGCAGCCGCCGCACCGGCTTGCCGAACTCGTCGATCTCGTGTCCCATCGGGGTGGTCGCATCGCCGCGCCAGTGCTCGGCGAGAAGCGCGGTGAGCCGATAGAGCACCGCGCCGGCAGGTCCGGGCAGCACCAGAAACCAGAACAGCGTTCCGAAGACGTGACGATACGAGTCGCGGATCCCCTGCTCGATGGCGAGCTTCGGCAGCTCCTCCGCGGTCGCGGCGCTCGCATCGCTGCCCCGCCACGCCGCGAGGCGCTTGCGCGCGCTGATGGCGTCGCCGGCCGCAAGCGCTTCGGCGATCGCGCTGAAGGCGTGACTGAAATGGCGGAATCCGACCAGCAGGTAAAGGACCGCGACGTTCCAGAGCAGCGCCAGCAACGGATGGATCGCGTCGAGCGCCCAGTACACCGCGGCGGCCACAACGACCGGAGGCAACAGCGCCAGCACGGCCGCAACCATGCCTTGGTGCGCCGCGCCGGCGTTGAAGCGCCGCTCCAGCGCTCGCGCGTAGCGGACGAAGGTGCGCTGCAGGCCGCCGCGCCAGCCGAAACTTCGCCACTGCTCCAGCGCCAGCGCCGCGAGGATGGCGAGCAGGTTCACAGGGTCAGCTCAGAGGGAGACACGGAGGCACGGAAAGCTTCCTGCATGAATCGAAGCGACGCAGTGGAAGTCGCAAGAAGCTCTTATCCTGTTTTTGTTGTTCTCTGCGTCTCTGTGGCCGCCTGTGAGTCAGGTTTTCAGCTCGACGCGGTCGCGGAACTGCTCGAGCGCCTCGGGGTTGGCCAGCGCCTCGACGTTCTTCACCGCCAGGCCGTGCACGACGTTGCGGACCGCGAGCTCGACGATCTTGCCGCTCTTGGTGCGCGGAATGTCGCTGACCTGCACGATCTTGGCCGGCACGTGCCGAGGGGAGGTGTTGGCGCGGATCTGGCGCTTGATGCGATCGGCGAGCGCCTCGTCGAGTGTCAGGCCCTCGCGCAGCCGCACGAACAGCACCACGCGCACGTCGCCGAGCTGGCCCGGCGGCCAGTCCTGGCCGATGACGATGCTCTCCACCACGTCGTCGAACTGCTCGACCTGGCGGTAGATCTCGGCGGTGCCGATGCGCACCCCGCCCGGATTGAGCGTGGCATCCGAGCGCCCGTAGATGATCATGCCGTCGTGCGCGGTGAGCTCGACCCAGTCGCCGTGGCACCACACGCCGCGGAAGCGCTCGAAATACGCCGCGCGATATTTGCTGCCGTCCGGATCGTTCCAGAACCCGACCGGCATCGAGGGAAACGGCGCGGTGCAGACGAGCTCGCCCTTCTCCTCGCGCACGCTCTTGCCGTTCTGGTCGAAGACGTCGACCTTCATCCCCAGCCCGCGGCACTGCAGCTCGCCGCGCCACACCGGCCGCGTGGGGCAGCCCAGCGCGAAGCAGGATATGATGTCGGTCCCGCCGGAGATCGACGACAGGCACACGTCGCTCTTGATGCACTGGTAGACGTAGTCGAAGCTCTCGGGTGCGAGCGGGCTGCCGGTCGAGAGCACGGCGCGGAGCTGAGAGAGCTTGAAGCTCTGGCGCGGTACCAGCCCGAGCTTCTTGAGCGCGTCGAGGTATTTGGCCGACGTGCCGAGATGCGTCATGCGCTCCGCGTCGGCGAGCTCCCAGACGATCCTGCCCTCTCGCACGAACGGCGAGCCGTCGTAGAGCAAAAGCGTTGCTCCTGAAGCGAGCGCGCTCGCCAGCCAGTTCCACATCATCCAGCCGCAGGTGGTGAAGTAGAACAAGCGGTCGCTGGGCTTGAGATCGCTTTGCAGGCGATGCTCCTTGACGTGTTGCAGGAGCGTGCCGCCGGCGCCGTGCACGATGCACTTGGGAACGCCGGTCGTCCCCGACGAGTACAGGATGAAGAGCGGATGGTCGAAGGGCAGCCGCTCGAAGTCGATCGGACCGGCCGCGAACGGCGCGATGAAACCGTCCCAGGCCACCGCGCGCGGCTCGGCGGCGAGCTCGTCCAACACGGCGCCGCGCTCTCGCAGGTACGGCGCGACCACCGCCCGCACCACCGTCGGCAGCTTCGCCACGATCGCGCCGACGCGCTCGAGGATCGGTTGCGGCTTGCCGTTGTACCAGTAGCCGTCGACGGTGAAGAGCACCTTGGGCTCGATCTGCCCGAAGCGGTCGAGTACACCCTGCACGCCGAAGTCCGGCGACGCCGACGACCAGATCGCTCCCAGGCTCGCGGTGGCGAGCATGGCGATGATCGCCTCGGGCATGTTCGGCAGGTACCCTGCCACGCGATCGCCGGAGATGACGCCCGCGTGGCGAAGCGCTTGCGCGACCCGCGACACCGCGGCGAGGATCTCGGCGTTCGACAGCCGGCGCTTCACCTTGTCCTCGCCCCAGAACACCAGCGCGTCGTCGCCAGCGCGCGCCGACCGGCGCGCGAGCAGATTTTCCGCGTAGTTGAGCCGCGCGTCGGGAAACCAGCGCGCGCCGGGCATCTTGTCGCCGTCGATCAGCGTGCGCGCACCGGGCTCGCCGACGAGCTGCGCGTCGTCCCAGACCTCGCGCCAGAACGCCTCCGGCTGCTCGATCGACCAGCGGTAGAGCGCCGTGTAGTCGGGAAGCGTCACGGCGTGCTTCGCCGCGACGCGCGCGGCGAACGCGGTGAGGTTCGCCTGCGCGATGCGCTCCGGCGAGGGTTGCCACAGCGGAACTTGCCTGTCCATCTCTCAGGGCCTCCGCATCGTTCGCCGCGCGATCACGGCAGCGCCGGCGCCAGCAGCGCCCGCACCGCCTCGGGCCACGGCGCCGATTTCGTCGTCTTCATGTCGATCCAGACCAGCTTCGCCGCGCCGTCCGCGTATTTCCTGCCGTCCATCGAGATCTCGTAATAGCTCTCCGCGCTGCTCTTGCCCGGCGGTCCGACGAACATCCTCACCTCGGCTTCGCCGGGGTAGGTGAGCGGGGCATGGAAGGTGCAGCTCGCGTTGACGATCACCGGTCCCTGCCCCTGGTAGGCACCGATCCCCAGGCGCTGCGCGCAGGCGTAGAACCACTCGATGCGCGTCTGCTCCATGTAGCGGAAGTACACGGTGTTGTTCACGTGACCCATCGCATCCATGTCCCCCCAGCGGATGGGCATGCGTGCGGTGTGAACGAGTTTCCTAGGGTGACTCATGGGGCGTACCGGCGGGAAAGCCAATTATAATGGACCCGTGTTTTGAGTCGGAAATTCGCTCGTATCGCCGGAGCTCCTGACTCGGCACACCAGCGAACCTTCATAACCACCGGAACAACGGGAGAGGCCGTGGCACGCGAAACGATGCAATACGATGTCGTGATCGTCGGCGCCGGGCCCTCGGGGCTCGCCGCGGCGATCCGCCTGAAGCAGCTCGCTGCCGAAGCGGGTCGCGAGGTGAGCGTGTGCATCCTCGAGAAAGGCTCCGAGGTCGGCGCGCACATTCTCTCCGGCGCGGTCATCGACCCGCGCGCGCTGAACGAGCTTATTCCCGACTGGCAGGCGCGCGGCGCGCCGCTCGACACGCCGGTCACCGAGGATCGCTTTCTCGTGCTCACCTCCGAGAAAGCGTATCGCATCCCCAACTGGACGCTGCCGCCGCTGATGAGCAACCACGGCACCTACATCATCAGTCTGGGCAACCTCTGCCGCTGGCTCGGCAGACAGGCCGAAGCGCTCGGCGTCGAGATCTATCCCGGATTCCCGGCGGCGCAAGTGCTCGTCGACGAGCGCGGCGTCGTGCGCGGCGTGGTGACCGGCGACCAGGGCGTGGCCAAGGACGGCACGCACAAGCCCGAATACCAGCCCGGCATGGAGCTCAACGCCAGGTACACGCTCTTCGCGGAAGGCTGCCGCGGGTCGCTCGCGCAGGAGCTGATGGCGCGCTTCAACCTGCGCGACGGTGTGGATCCGCAGAAATACGGGATCGGGCTGAAGGAGCTGTGGCAGGTCGCGCCAAGCAAGCACCGGCCGGGGCTGGTTGTCCATTCGCAGGGCTGGCCGCTCGATTCGCGCACGGGAGGCGGCTCGTTCAGCTACCACTTCGGCGAGGCTCTGGTCGCCGTCGGATTCGTCGTGCATCTCAACTACGAGAATCCGCACCTCTCACCCTTCGACGAATTGCAGCGCTTCAAGACGCATCCCGCGATTCGCGGCACGTTCGAGGGAGGCAAACGCATCGGCTACGGCGCGCGCGCGATCAGCGAAGGCGGGCTGCAGTCGATCCCCAAGCTCGTCTTCCCGGGCGGGGCGCTCATCGGAGACGCCGCGGGATTTCTCAACGTGCCGCGGATCAAGGGCGGGCACAACGCCATGAAGGTGGGGATGCTCGCGGCCGAAGCCGCGTTCGCGGCGCTCTCCGAAGGTCGCGCTCGCGATACGCTCGACGCGTATCCGGAAGCGTTCCGCAAGTCGTGGGCGTACGAGGATCTGCACAAGGTGCGCAACGTCAAGCCGGGACTCAAGTGGGGGATGTGGCTCGGCACGCTGCACGGCGGCATCCACATGTGGCTGAACGACCTGGGCCTGGGTCGCCTGGTCGGCTGGACGCTGCGTCACGACAAGGCGGATCACGAATCGCTCAAGAGCGCCGCGGAGATGCCGAAGATTGCCTACCCGAAGTACGACGGCGTGCTCACCTTCGACAAGCTCTCCTCGGTGTTCCTGTCGAATACCAACCACGAGGAGAATCAGCCGGTGCATTTGCAGCTTCGCGATCCGTCGATCCCGACACGCGTCAATCTGGCGCGCTACGACGGCCCGGAGCAGCTCTATTGTCCCGCGGCGGTGTACGAATTCGTCGCGGACGAAACATCGGGTGGTGCGGCGAAGCGCTTGCAGATCAACGCCCCGAACTGCGTGCACTGCAAGACCTGCGACATCAAGGACCCGCTGCAGAACATCCGCTGGGTGACGCCCGAGGGTGGCGGCGGACCGAACTACTCGAATATGTAGGGCCGAACAACAGCATGCCTCCAGAGACGCTTCCACGGAATACTGTTCAGCGTACAAGCTTCAACCCGAATGCCGTTCTCCCTTACGAGCTGCGATTGACGGATTTCGAGTCCGCGATGCACGATGTGTACGATTTTTTCCATGACGTCAACAACGCTTTGGTCCGACGCGGACTGAGGAGGCTCGACGACATGTTGCGCCCCGCGATGATGTCGGGCCTTCTGTCAGATATGTTAACCGCGAGCTTGGCGCAGCATTCGCGCAGCCTGACCGAGAATCGGTATTTCAATGGACATCCCGATCTGATCGTTCGAGGGCGCTACGCGGGTGATTGTGTTGCAAGCGGGACGGACGGTATTGTATTGAAGTCAAAACAACAAAAAAGGCTGGCGGCGCCGTCGACACTCATGGCGCCCGCGATCAATGGATGTGCGTCTTCGTGTACAGAGTCGACAATGAAACTGGGCCTGCAGTCGCACGCCGACCACTTACCTTCACGGAGGCATACCTAGGGGAAGTGACCAAAGGAGACTTCCGCAAGAATCCGCGAGGCGAGTTGGCTACTCGCACCGCCACGCTGCACAAGGACGGGATCCAGAAGCTGCGCAAGAATTGGATCTACCGCCTTTAGTTCTGCGGCACACGCAGCGCCGCAAGATGCGGAAGAGCATCGCGGCCGATCTGGAAGTAGTGCTCATCCCTCTCCACGCCGATGCTTCGGTAGCCGACGGCCTCCGCTGCAGCCAACGTCGAGGCCGCACCCGCGAAGGGGTCGAGCACGACGCCCGTGCCCAGGGGCAGCACGCCCCTGACCAGCTTCCGCGGAAACGCCTGCGGCTTCAAGCTCGGATGCGCCGCGACCTGGCGTTCATTCGGGCGCGTCGGCGCAGACTCGATCACGTCTCCAAAAGGCTGTTCAGCAGACAATCGGCGAAAGCCGCCAGTTCCCCACTTGCGGAGGTTGTCTTGCACACGACCTTCGAGGGGTCGCCGAAACACCAACCATGGCTCCCACATGGATCGGTGATCATTCCGCTGCCCCAAGCCACGCCGCACCGCGCACCCCGCTCGAGTCGCCGTAGCGGGGCCGCGCGAGTCGCGTGTCGACGCGATCGGAGAATATCCACGGCGTCCACAACTCCGGGACGCTGGCGTAGAGGCGCTCGATGTTCGACATCCCGCCGCCGAGCACGATCACGTCGGGATCGAGCAGATTGACGACGTGCGCGAGCGCGCGCGCCAGGCGCTTTTCGTAGCGCGCCAGCGTCGCGGCGCACGCCGCATCATCGAGCGCCGCGCGTGAGGCGATCTCGTGCGATTTCAGCGCTTCGCCGGTGGCGCGCAGATGGTCGCGCTCGATGCCCGGACCGGACAGAAACGTCTCGATGCAACCACGGTGCCCGCAGAAGCACGGGTGGCCGGGCCGCTCGTCGTCGCGCGGCCACGGCAGCGGATTATGGCCCCACTCGCCGGCGATCGCGTTCGGTCCGGTCAGGACCTCGCCGCGAACGACGATGCCCCCGCCCACACCGGTGCCGAGGATCACCCCGAAGACGACCTCGGCGCCCGCGCCCGCGCCATCGGTCGCCTCCGACAAGGCGAAGCAGTTGGCGTCGTTGGTGATGCGAACCTCGCGCGAGAGGACCCGTTCGAGATCGGTTCGGATCGACCTCCCGTTGAGGCAGATCGAATTCGCGCCCCGCAGCAGCCCGGTCGCGCGCGAGATCGACCCGGGCGTGCCGACGCCGACCCATCCGGTGTCGCCCAGCTCGGTTTCGGCCCCGTGCACCAGCGCGGCGACCGCACCGAGGATGGCGTCGTAATCGTCCTTGGGCGTGGCGACGCGGCGGCGCAGGAGCTCGCGCCCGTCCGGCGCTAGCGCGATGATTTCGATCTTGGTGCCACCCAGGTCGACCCCGAAACGCAGCATAGCGCGCGCATGATAACTCCCGGCGCCCGGCTGCGGTTCGCCGCGCCCTTTCGATCAGATCACGCGCGAGTATCTTGTGCGCTCGCGCTGCTCGCGCAAGTACCGGTCGAAGACCATCGCCACGGTGCGCAGCAGGAGCCGGCCGCGCGGGGTCACCACGATCGATCCCGCGCCGATCTCGACCAGGCCGTCCTCGGCGAGCGGTGCGAGGGCCTCGAGCTCGGTCGCGAAGTAGTCGCCGAACTCGACGCCGTGCGCGGCCGCGACGGCGGCGAAATCGACCACCGAGCTGCACATGATCGACGCGATCACGTCGCGCCGCACGAGGTCGTCAGCGGTGAGCTCGACGCCGCGGAAGCACGGCAGCGTGCCGCGATCGAGCCGGTCGTAGTATTCGTCGAGCGTGCGCACGTTCTGGCTGTAGGTCGTTTTCACCTTGGCGATGGCCGAGATGCCGAACGCGAGCAGATCGCAATCGGCGTGCGTGGAATAGCCCTGGAAGTTGCGCTGGAGCGTGCCGCGCGCTCTCGCGAGCGCCAGCTCGTCGTCCGGTCGCGCAAAATGATCCATGCCGATGTACACGTAGCCCGCGGTGGTGAGTCGGTCGATCGCCTGCTCGAGGATCGCGAGCTTTTCCTCCGGGCGCGGTAGCTCGCTTTCCGAAATTCGGCGCTGCGGCTTGAACAAGTGCGGCACATGCGCGTAGCTGTAGAGCGCGATGCGATCGGGCGCCATCGCCACGATCTTGTCGAGCGTGACGCCGAAGCTCGGGACGCTCTGGCGCGGCAGACCGTAGATCAGATCGACGTTGAGCGACTTGAAGCCGTTCGCGCGCGCCGCGTCGAGAACGAGGCGGGTTTCTTCCTCGCTCTGGATGCGATTGACCGCCTGCTGCACCGCAGGATCGAAATCCTGAACACCGAGGCTCATGCGATTGAAGCCGAGCTCGGAGAGCAGCGCGACGGTGTCGGCACCGACCTTGCGCGGGTCGATCTCGATCGAGCATTCGGCGTCGGGATCGAAGCTGAAGTGGTTGCGGGTGAGCCGCATGAGCTCGGTCATCTCGTCCGGCGACAGGAAGGTCGGCGTGCCGCCGCCCCAGTGCAGTTGCCGCACCGGGCTTCCCGCCTCGATCAGTCCGGCGACGATGCCGATCTCCCGGCCGAGATAGCGGATGTACTTCGCCGAGCGGCCGTGATCCTTGGTGATGACCTTGTTGCACGCGCAGTAGTAGCAGATCGTGCTGCAGAACGGCAGGTGCACGTACAGCGACAGCGGCTGTGGCGCGTCCGCGCAGGCCCGATCGCGGGGACGCCGCGCGAGCAGCGCAGAAACCAGCTCGGCGGCGCCGAACGCGCCGGTGAAGCGATCCGCGGTCGGATACGACGTGTAGCGCGGACCGGAGGTGTCGTACTTGCGGACGAGCTCCGCGTCGAAGGCGAGGGCGACGCGGGCGCTCGCCGGAAGAGGTGGCGTCATGGGCTCATGCTGCCAGCGGCGCCGGGCGTCGACATTGAGCCAGATCAAGCTCGCTCGGGCGCTGCGCAGCTCTTCGTGCGCAGGCGGGATCGGCCGCGCGGGTGCCGCCGATCCGCATCTCAACGCCATCGCCGCAGCGAAACCCTACCGCCTCAGCACGATCGCGGCGTCCGCGTCGAAGGTCACGCCCACCGCTTCGCCGCGTCCGTGCAACGGGCGGCCCTCGGCATCGAAGACGAGGAGCTCCCCCCAGGGCGTGGTCACGACATACTCCGTCCGGCTGCCGAGATAGGCGGCGCGCTTGCACACCCCCGGCAGCAGGCCCTGTTCCGGCGCCACGACGCGCAGGCGATGCGGTCGCACGGCGAGCGTCACCGGACCCGGCGCGACGCCGTCCGCCCGCACTGCGGCGCTGACCCCACCGGCGGTGAAGGTCGCGGCGCCCGCGGGTCCGGCGATGAGCTCGCCGTCGACTAGGTTCGCGTCGCCGATGAAGTCGGCCAAGAACCGGCTCGCCGGCACTTCATAGAGATCGCGCGGCGTGCCCTGCTGCGCGATGCGCCCGCTCTCCATCACGATGATGTGATCGGACACCGCGAGCGCTTCCTCCTGGTCGTGCGTGACGTAGATCACGGTCAGCGCGAGCGACTGCTGCAGCTCGCGGATCTCCTGCCGGACCCGGCGGCGCAGCTTCGCGTCGAGATTCGACAGCGGTTCGTCGAAGAGCAGCACCGCGGGCTCCAGCACCAGCGAGCGCGCGACCGCCACGCGCTGCTGCTGCCCGCCCGAGAGCTCGGAGGGCAACCGCCGCTCGAGCCCGGACAGCCCCAGCATCGAGAGCTTCGCGTGCGCGAGCTCGCGCGCCCTAGTCTTGTCGAT
>DASVPH010000105.1:0-62483 GCA_036382945.1 Casimicrobiaceae bacterium | reverse complement strand
ACAGCGGTGCCAAGGAAGGGGCACGGAAGGCAAGCTGGGAGGCCAGGCCGAGGTCCCGGGGGTCGCCGGCACCTGGAAGGACCTCACCGACAACGTCAAATCCATGGCCTCCAACCTCACCGGCCAGGTGCGGAACATCGCGGACGTCGCCACGGCGATCGCCAACGGCGACCTCTCGCGCAAGATCACGGTTGACGTTAAGGGAGAGATCCTCGAGCTGAAGAACACCATCAACACGATGGTGGACCAGCTCAACGCGTTCGCGTCGGAAGTCTCGCGTGTCGCCCGGGAGGTCGGCACCGACGGCAAGCTGGGCGGACAGGCGGTCGTCACCGGCGTCGCCGGCACGTGGAAGGACCTCACGGACAACGTCAACCAGATGGCCGGCAACCTGACGGCGCAGGTCCGCAACATCGCGGAGGTCACGGTCGCCGTCGCGAACGGCGACCTCTCCAAGAAGATCACCGTGGACGTCCGCGGCGAGATCCTCCAGCTGAAGGACACCATGAACACGATGGTGGAACAGCTGCGATCGTTTGCCGCGGAAGTCACGCGCGTGGCGCGCGAGGTCGGCTCGGAGGGCAAGCTGGGCGGCCAGGCGGAGGTGCCCGGCGTCGGCGGCGTGTGGAAGGATCTCACCGACAGCGTGAACGGGCTCGCCGCGAACCTCACCGCGCAGGTCCGCAACATTGCCGACGTAACGACAGCCGTCGCCCGCGGCGACCTGTCCCGCAAAATCACGGTGGACGCCCGCGGTGAAATCCTCGAGCTGAAAAACACCATCAACGTCATGGTGGACCAATTGAATGCATTTGCATCGGAAGTTATTCGTGTGGCGCGTGAAGTCGGTACTGAAGGCAAGCTCGGCGGCCAGGCTCAGGTGTCCGGCGTGGCGGGTACGTGGAAGGATTTGACCGACAGCGTGAATTTCATGGCGGGAAATTTAACCGCCCAGGTGCGTAACATCGCCGAGGTGACGATCGCGGTGGCCAATGGCGACCTGTCGAAGAAGATCGCCGTCGATGTCAAAGGTGAGATCCTTCAGCTCAAGAACGCCATCAACACCATGGTCGATCAGCTCTCGTCGTTCGCCTCGGAAGTCACCCGCGTGGCGCGCGAAGTGGGCACCGAAGGCATCCTCGGCGGGCAGGCGAACGTGCGCGGCGTGGCCGGCACGTGGAAGGACCTGACCGATAGCGTGAACTCGATGGCGGGCAATCTCACCAGCCAGGTACGCGGCATCGCCAAGGTCGTCACCGCCGTGGCCGACGGCGACCTGCAGCAAAAGCTCACCGTCGAGGCGAAAGGCGAGATCGCCGCGCTCTCCGCCACCATCAACAGCATGATCGACACGCTCGCCACCTTCGCCGATCAGGTGACCACCGTGGCGCGCGAAGTGGGTGTGGAGGGCAAGCTCGGCGGGCAGGCGAAGGTTCCTGGCGCCGCGGGTACGTGGAAGGGGCTCACCGAGAACGTCAACCAGCTCGCGGCGAACCTCACCACGCAGGTGCGGGCGATCGCGGAGGTCGCCACCGCAGTAACCCAGGGCAACCTGACGCGCTCGATCACGGTCGAGGCGCGCGGCGAAGTGGCAGCGCTCAAGGACACCACGAACGAGATGATCCGCAACCTGCGCGACACCACGCGCAAGAACACCGAGACCGACTGGCTCAAGACCAACCTCGCCAAATTCAGCCGCATGCTCCAGGGACAGAAGGACCTCAATACCGTCGGGCGGCTGATCCTGACCGAGCTGGCGCCTGTGGTATCCGCGCAGCATGCGCTGTTCTATGTGCTCGACGCGAGCGGCGAGCAGCCGGGGCTCAAACGGCTCGCGAGCTACGGCTCGGTGGGCCAGAGCGCGCTCAGCAACCGCGTCGAGCTGGGCGAAGGTCTCGTCGGCCAGTGCGCGGTCGACAAGGAGAAGATCCTGCTCTCCAACGTGCCGGTCGACTACATCCGCATCTCCTCCGGCTTGGGCTCCGCACCGCCGCAGAACATCCTGGTGCTGCCAGTGATCTTCGAAGGCCAGGTCAAGGGCGTGCTCGAGCTCGCCTCGTTCGATCGATTCAGTCCCACGCACGAAGCGTTCCTCGACCAGTTGACCGAGTCGATCGGCATCGTCATCAACACCATCGAAGCGAACACCCGGACCGAGGACCTGCTCAAGCAGTCGCAGTCGCTCGCGCACGAGCTGCAGAGCCGGCAGCAGGAATTGCAGCAGACCAACCAGGAGCTCGAGGAGAAGGCGGGGCTGCTGGCGCACCAGAACCAGGAGGTCGAGCGCAAGAACCAGGAGGTCGAGCAGGCGCGCAAAGCTCTGGAGGAGAAAGCCGAGCAGCTCGCGCTCACCTCGAAGTACAAGAGCGAGTTCCTGGCCAACATGTCGCACGAGCTGCGCACGCCGCTCAACAGCCTCTTGATCCTGTCCGACCAGTTGTGCAAGAACCCGGGCGGCAACCTCACCGCCAAGCAGGTCGAGTTCGCGAAGACGATCCACGCCTCGGGCAACGACCTGCTGACGCTCATCAACGACATCCTCGATCTGTCCAAGATCGAGTCCGGCACGGTGGTGGTCGACCCGACCGATCTGCAGCTCGACGATCTGCAGCGCTACGTCGAGCGCACCTTCCGGCACGTAGCCGAAGCGAAGGCGGTCGACTTCTTCATCCGCCTCGGTTCGAGCCTGCCGAAGTCGATGTTCGCCGACGTGAAGCGGCTGCAGCAGGTGCTGAAGAACCTGCTGTCGAACGCGTTCAAGTTCACCCACCAGGGCCACGTGACGCTGACCATCGAACCGGTGAAGACCGGTTGGGATCCGGACAACGAGAACCTCAATCGCGCCGGCGACATCATCGCCTTCTCGGTGCGCGACACGGGGATCGGCATCTCGCCCGACAAGCAGCAGATCATCTTCGAGGCGTTCCAGCAGGCCGACGGCAGCACCAACCGCAAGTACGGCGGCACCGGGTTGGGACTGGCGATCAGCCGCGAGCTGTCGCGACTGCTCGGCGGCGAGCTGCGGCTCACCAGCACGCCGCGGGTCGGCAGCACGTTCACGCTCTACCTGCCTCAGGTCTATGCGCCGCAGCGCTTCGTCCGCAAGAGCGCGGTCTGGGGGCGCGTCGCGGCACCCGCTGTGGCAGCACCGAGCGCCGAGCCGGCTCCGAAACCGGCCGAGCACGGCGCACTCGAGATCGCACGCAGCGAGAACGCCTTCGACGGAGCGCGTGGTGAGGAAGCGACGCTGCCGCCCGCGCCTGTCCTGCCGGTCAACGAAGTCGGCGACGATCGCGACAACCTGACCCTCGGCGCGCCGGTGCTGCTCATCGTCGAGAACGACCTCGCCTTCGCGCGCTTCCTGCTGGACGCCGCGCGCGACAAAGGCTTCAAGGGCATCGTGACCTCGCAGGGTGTCTTGGCACTCGCGCTCGCCGCCGAATACAAGCCTTCCGCGATCACCCTCGACATCTTTCTTCCCGACATCGACGGCTGGCGGGTGCTCGACCGGTTGAAGCACGACACCCAGACGCGGCATATTCCCGTGTCGGTGATCTCCACCGACGAGTCTCGGGAGCAGGCGCTCAACGCCGGCGCGTTCTCGTTCCTGTCGAAACCGATCCAGAGCAAGGAGATGATCGACGCGCTGCTCGACCAGCTTACCGCTTTCTTGCAGCAACCCGAGAAGCGGCTGCTGGTGGTGACGGCCGACGACGAGCGGCGCAACTGGTTCGCCAGCTATCTGGCCGCCGACGATATCCGGGTAACGAGCGCGCCCGACTACGACGGGGCCGTCGCAATGGTCTCGGGGCAGGGCGTCGATTGCGTCGTTCTCGACTCGCAGCTTCTCAATGCGGAAGGAGCCTCCGCGCGCGCGCTCGCCGAGCCGTCGGTCGACACTTTGCCGATCGTGCTCTACGGCGACTCGGGCGACGCCGCGGCGTTCGCCCGCTGGCAGCGCCTGGCGAGGACCGCGGTCGTGCGCACTGCGCGCACACCGGAGGACCTGCTCGACCAAGCGAGCTTCCAGTTGCACCGCTCGCCCGCCAAGATGCCCGAGGCGCAGCGAAACATCCTGCGCGACCTGCACAACGCCACCCAGGTCCTGCACGGCAAGAAGGCGATGATCGTCGACGACGACATGCGCAACATCTTCGCGCTCTCCTCGCTGCTGGAGGACAAGGGGATGACGGTCGTTTCGCACGACAACGGCCGCGACGCGGTCAGCGCGCTGCAGGCCGACAACCACGTCGATGTGATCCTGATGGACATCATGATGCCGGAGCTCGACGGCATCGACACCATCCGCGAGATCCGCAAGATTCCCGCCTGCAAGCACGTACCCATCATCGCGGTGACCGCCAAGGCGATGAAGGGCGATCGCGAGAAGTGCATGGAGGCGGGCGCGTGGGACTATCTGTCGAAGCCCGTCGACACCGAGCTGATGGTCGGCGTGCTGCGGGCGTGGCTCGGGTGATCGCTGCGACGTCCGCTTCACCGATATGACCACCGCGAACGACCACGGGCCAGCGCCGCCTGCCACCGGCGCCGACATCCTCATCGTCGACGACCGGCCGGACAAGCTGCTCGTCTACCGGACGATCCTGGAGGACCTCGGCGCCAACCTGTACACGGCGGCCTCCGGCGAGCAGGCGCTGAAGCAGGTGCTCGAGCGCGAGTTCGCGGTGATCCTGCTCGACGTCAACATGCCGGGCCTGAACGGCCTCGAAACGGCGGCGCTCATCCGCAATCGCAGCCGGTCGGCGCACATCCCGATCATCTTCATCACCGCCGATTTCAACGACGAGCAGCACGTGGCGAAGGGCTACGCGCTCGGCGCGGTCGATTACATCGCCTCGCCCGTCGTGCCGGAGATCCTCCAGGCGAAGGTCAAGGTGTTCGTCGATCTGTTTCTGCTGACGCAGCAGGCTAAGCGTCAGGCGGCGGAGCGCATGGCGCTCGCCGAGGAGCGCGCCGCTCGCGCGGCCGCCGAGCAGGCCGGGCGCCGGCTCGCGTTCCTGGCGCAGGCGAGTGTCGCGCTCGCGGGCTCGCTCGACGCGGCGGCGATCGGCCGCGAGCTGGTCCGGCTCTGCGTGCCCTTTCTGGCCGACGCGGCCGCGCTGACGCGCGTCGACCCGCAGGGCGGCGATGCGGGCACCGAAGTAGCGTGGGCGGGAGAGGATCCCGGGCGCGTCCCCCTCGGTGGCACGGTGAGCGGGGACGGCAACGCCTGGTACGCCGCAACCGTTCGACGCGTTGGAGCATCGGCACGGCTCGCCGTGTTCAGCAACCGGGCCGGCACGCCCGCTTCGAGTCGGCTCGACGCAGCGCCGCTCGCCGGCCTGATCGACGCGCCGGCCGGCCGGACGATCCATTGCGTCGCCTTCGCGCCGCTGCTCGCGCGCGGCCGTGCGCTCGGTGTGCTCGCGCTGGCGCTTTGGACCGAGGGACGGGAATTCGACAACGACACGCTGGCGATGGCCACCGATCTCGGGGGCCGCGCCGCGACCGCGCTCGACAACGCCCTCTTGTACGGCAAGACCCAGGAGGAAGATCGGCGCAAGGACGAGTTCCTGGCGATGCTGGCGCACGAGCTGCGCAATCCCCTGGCGCCGATCAGCAACGCGCTGCACATCCTGCAGATGGCCGACCAGAATCCGGCGAAGGTCGGCTGGGCCACCGAGGTGATCGGGCGGCAATTGAAGCAGCTCGTCCGGCTGGTCGACGATCTGCTCGACGTGTCGCGCGTCACCCGCGGCAAGATCGAGCTCAAGATCGAAGCGATCGACGCCGGCGAGGTCGTGGTCGCGGCGGTCGAGACCAGCCGCCCGTACGTCGACGCGCTCGAGCACACCCTCACCGTGCTGCTGCCGCCCGAGCAGCTCCTGCTCAAGGGCGACTTCGCCCGTGTGGCCCAGATTCTCGCCAACCTGATCAACAACGCCGCCAAGTACACCGATCGCGGCGGGCGCATCTCGCTGAGCGTCGCGCGCGAGGGAACCGAGATCGTCTTCCGCGTGCGCGACACGGGCGTGGGCATCCCGAAGGAGCAGCTCGCTTGCATTTTCGAGCCGTTCACGCAGATCGACCGCACGCTCGACCGCTCGCGTGGCGGGCTGGGGCTCGGATTGACTCTGGTGCGGCGGCTGGCGGAGATGCACGGCGGGCGCGTGCAGGCGGCGAGCGACGGTCTCGGCCTGGGCAGCGAGTTCACGGTCGCTTTGCCGGCGGCGAGCTCGGCGCTGCAGACCAGCGACGGCGGCGCGCGCGAGGCCGCCGTGGCGTTCGCCTCCGAGCCGCTGGGTTTGCGCGTGCTCGTGGTCGACGACAACCGCGATGTGGCGGAGAGCACCGCGCTGCTGCTGCGGATGTCGGGCTGCGACGTGCATGTGGCCTACGATGGCGACGAGGCGCTGCGGGTGTTGCCGCGGGTCGGACCCGACGCCGTGTTGCTCGACATCGGGCTGCCGCGGATCAACGGCTACGAAGTGGCGGAGCGCATCCGGGCCCAGCCGGAGTATCGGCGCACGCTCTTGGTCGCGATGTCCGGCTACGGCCAGGAGGAGCACCGGCTGCAATCACAGCGGGCCGGCTTCGACTACCACATCGTCAAGCCGATCGATCCGCCGGTGCTCACCGGGCTCTTGAGCTCGCTCTGGTCCCACCGCGCGAGCGCCGCCCGCGAGAACGTCGTCGCATTTCCAGCGCGAGCGGGGTGAAGCAGAAGAGAAGCAAAGGAAAGGAAAGGAAAGGAAAGGAAAGGGAAAGGCGCCTTCCGGGCGTATCATCGTGGCTTCGGCCGGAGGAAGGTGCGGCAAGGTCGGCGGATTCTCTCTGCGCTGAGCTCGATCCCGGGCCGAGAGACTTGCCGGCTCGGCGTTGAAATCAGGAGGCAACGACGATGAAACGCAGGCTTGCAGCAGCGACCCTCGGCGCGGTGTGGTCGTCCGCGCTTTTGACCTTGAGCGTCTACGCGCAAACGCAGCCGGCCGCGCCGCCGGCGCCTGCAGCGGCGGTCGCGACACCGGCACCCGCTCCGGCGAAGCCGGTCCGACACGCGAAGCCGCGTGTCCGGAACCCGGCCGACGCGCGCGTCTGCCTCGAGTTCCCGACCAACGCGCAGGTGATCCAATGTTCCGAGAAGTATCGCTACGCGAAGGCTCCGGGCTAAGCCGCGACGAATTTGACCCTGATCGTGCCGAGGTCGCCGAAGCGCACCGAAAGCGAGTTCGCCGCCGGCACCTCGAGCGCCCCGGCGTACGAGCCGGTCGTCACGATCTGACCGGCTTTCAATCCGCCGACCTCGGCGCGTGTGGCGAGAAAGTTCGCGAGCCAAAGGAACGGCCGCAGCGGATGCTCGTCGGGGTGGCGGCCGTCGCGCCGGTGTAGCGGGCCCTCGGGGCCATCGACCGCGATCGGGAATCCCTCCAGCGCTTGTGCAAGCGCGTCGTGCAGCACTGGACCGACGAAGAGGCCCTGGTTCGACACCTGATCGGCGAGTATCTCCGGGAATGTGACCGCGCCGGGATCCGCGTAGCGGCTGCCGAGGACCTCCAGTGCGAGGCGCACCTCGGCGATCGCGGAGGTGATCTCGGCATCGCTGTATGCGGTGACGCGCGGCGGCAGGTCGCGTCCGAGCACGAACGCGATCTCGGGCTCGATGCGCAGTGCCCTGCCGCGATCGGCAACCGGACACGGCGAGGCTCGGGCGATCGTCGGCGCGAAGATCGCCGCGTACGCGAGCGCTCGCTCCGGTGTGGGCAGCGAGCACTTCCAGCCACCGACCGCAACGCCGAGCAGCTCCTGCACGCGCTGCTGGATCGCGAGCGCGTCCTCGATCTCGGTCGGTCGGCACGATTCCGGGAGGCGCGGACCGGGTTGCCGCGCGCGGCGCGCCGCGAGAAGATGATGGGCGGCCTGGTCGACTTGAGCGGTGGCGAGCACGCGGCCAGACTTTAGAGAGGTCTGCGGAGCAGCTTAAGTGACGTCCGTCATTGCCGCGACAGCGGCAATCCAGCGGCTTGCGAGCGAGCGACGCTGGGTCCCCGCTTGCGCGGGGACGACGGCATTACCGCATCATACCGGCGCGCCGGAGAGTTGAAAAACGCTGAACGGGCACTTGAGATGAACGAACGCCTAAGCGTCTCTGACTGCTTGCCTGTCGACCGCGAGGGCGCGCTGCTCGTCGGCCGCGCCTGGGTGCCGGCCGTGGAAGGTCCGGCGGTAGTTTGCCTGCGCGCCGACGGCGTGCACGACCTCTCGCGCCTCGCACCCACGACGAGCGCGCTCTTCGAGATCGACGATCCGGTGAGCGCGATTCGCGAGGCGACCGATCTGCCGCGGCTCGGCTCGCTTGCCGACATCCTTGCCAACTCGGCGTGGAATCGGCGCGACATCGACACGCCTTGGTTCCTGGCCCCGTGCGATCTGCAGGCGATCAAGGCGAGCGGCGTGACGTTCGTGTCCAGCATGCTCGAGCGGGTGATCGAGGAGCAGGCGCGCGGCGATCCGGCCAAGGCGGAAGCGATACGCCGCGCGATCGTCGGCGTGATCGGAGAAGACCTCGCGCGCGTGCGCCCGGGCTCGCCCGAGGCGGCCCGCCTCAAGGAGGTGCTGATCGCGCAGCACGCATGGTCGCAATACCTGGAAGTCGGCATCGGCCCGGACGCGGAGATCTTCACCAAGGCGCAGCCGATGTCGGCGGTCGGCACCGGCGCCGAAGTCGGCATCCATCCGAAGTCGGAGTGGAACAATCCCGAGCCGGAGATCGTGCTCGTCGCGAACAGCCGTGGCCGCACGGTCGGCGCCACGCTCGGCAACGACGTGAACCTCCGCGACTTCGAGGGTCGGAGCGCTCTGCTGCTCGGCAAGGCGAAGGACAACAACGCGTCCTGCGCGATCGGCCCGTTCATCCGGCTCTTCGACGATGCGTTCACGGTCGACGAGGTTCGCGGCTGCGAGCTGGCGATGGAGGTCGCCGGCCCCGATGGCTTCGCGCTCGAAGGCTCGAGCTCGATGGCGCTGATCAGCCGCGATCCGCTCGATCTCGTCGCGCAGGCGATCGGCGCCAATCATCAGTATCCGGACGGCCTCATGCTCTTCCTCGGGACGATGTTCGCGCCGACCCAGGATCGGCTCGCGCCGGGGCAGGGGTTCACGCATGTGATCGGCGACATCGTGACCGTGTGCACCCCGCGGCTCGGAGCGCTCGTCAATCGCGTGAATCGCAGCGACCGGATTCCGCCGTGGGAGTTCGGGGTCCGGGCGCTGATGCAAAGCCTGGCGAGCCGCGGCCTGCTTTGACCGCTGCGCGCTTCGACGACGAGGTCGCGCTAGCGGCGCGCTAGAGAATGTACTGCGCCAGATTGTCGTCCTTGGCGATCCCCGCGAGGCGGTCGTCGACGTACTTGGCGTCGATCGAGATCGTCTGCCCGTCGAGGTTGGCGGCGTTGAACGAGACCTCGTCGAGAAGGCGTTCCATCACGGTGTACAGACGCCGGGCGCCGATGTTCTCCTGCTTCTCGTTCACCGAAAACGCGATCTCCGCCAGGCGCTTGATGCCGCCGGGCTGGAAATCGAGCTCGACGCGCTCGGTGGCGAGCAGCGCCTGGTACTGGCGCGTGAGACACGCGTCGGTCGCGGTCAGGATCTGCTCGAAGTCGGCGACCGAGAGCGAGGAGAGCTCCACCCGGATCGGAAACCGCCCCTGCAGCTCGGGGATGAGATCCGAAGGCTTCGCGAAGTGGAACGCGCCGCTGGCGATGAACAGGATGTGATCGGTCTTGACCATGCCGTACTTGGTCGCCACGGTCGTGCCCTCGACCAGCGGCAGGAGGTCGCGCTGCACGCCCTGCCGCGACACATCGGCACCGGTGGTCTCCTGGCGGCTCGCGATCTTGTCGATCTCGTCCAAGAACACGATCCCGTTCTGCTCGACGTTGGCGAGCGCCTTGGCCTTGAGCTCGTCGTCGTTGATGAGCTTCGCGGCTTCCTCGTCGATCAGCGCCTTCATGGCGTCGCCGACCTTCATGCGCTTGACCTTGCGCCGCCCGCCCGACATCTGCTGGAACATGCCCTGGATCTGGCTGGTGAGATCCTCCATGCCGGGTGGGGCGAGGATTTCCATCTGCGCCGGCAGCACCGAGACCTCGACCTCGATCTCCTTGTCGTCGAGCTTGCCTTCGCGCAGCATCTTGCGGAACTTCTGCCGCGCCGCCGAATCGGTCGGCTGCATGTCGTGGAAGCTGACCTCGCGCACCGGAGGCAGCAGCGCGTCGAGCACGCGCTCCTCGGCCCCCTCCGCGGCGCGGTCGCGCACCTTGCGCGTCTCGTGCTCGCGCGTCTGCTTGATCGCGGTCTCGGCCAGGTCGCGGATGATGGTGTCGACATCGCGACCGACGTAGCCGACCTCGGTGAACTTGGTCGCCTCGACCTTGATGAACGGCGCGTCGACCAGCCGGGCCAGCCGGCGCGCGATCTCGGTCTTGCCCACGCCGGTCGGCCCGATCATCAGGATGTTCTTGGGCGTGATCTCCTGCCGCAGCGGCTCGCCCACCTGCTGCCGCCGCCAGCGGTTGCGGAGCGCGATCGCCACCGCGCGTTTGGCGGCGTCCTGCCCGACGATGTGCCGGTTGAGCTCGTGCACGATCTCGGAGGGCGTCATGATGGACGACATGGGGATTCTCGGCCGGAAGGTCGCGGGAAAGAAAACGGCCGCCCACGTGGGGCGGCCGTTGAATTCTACCTTGTTCGGTGCCTGACTGCCTTGGCGGGCGACCCGCTTGTCAGGGACCGACAAAGAGCTCCGCGCAATGCCCGGGCTGCGTCGGCGTCGCCGAGATCGCGCCGCCGCGCGGGATGCATTGGCTCGGCGGCAGTGTGGCTCCCTGTTCGACGCTGCTCACCAGCAGATCGAACCCGTGCTGCGCATGGGGAAGGATGTACTCGAGCGAGGCAAAGGAGCTCTTGTAGCTTTCGATGTGGTTGCCATTCTGCACTTCATAGAGCCGATACGCCGGACGCGGGCGGCGCGGATATCCCGGTTGCGCGGCGAGACTGGCGGCTACAGCCCGGGCGTAAGCACGAGCATGGCGATCGATCGGCAGCAGCGAATCCTCCGTCCCCGCCACGGTGATCAACGGCTTCCGAATGAGGCCCGTGGTGGCGAATGCGTCGAGCTCGGCGCCGACGTCGGACACGGAGAGCCGCGCGATGTAGTTGTACGTCGAGAGCCCCGTGAGATCGGTGCCATAGGTGTTGTACGTTGGATCGAGCCGCTTCTGCCACTGGCAGGCCGTGAGCTCCCAGTAGTTCTCGTAGTGCAATCTCCACAGCGTTGTCGTCGCCCCGACGATATCCGGTGGATAACCGGCGAGCTGGATGTTCTTGGCGGCGGTGCTGGTTGGATCGAAGCCCGATGCGGCGTAGTCGGGATAGTTAAGCACGGCCGGCGGCAGATCGGTGAGAAGGTTCGGCGCATCGGCCGCGACGTACGTGCCTTCCCAGTCCACGCCGCCGTCGAAGAGCTGCGGCGCGAGCTCCACCGCGCGCCGCACCTGATAGCCGCCGTTCGACGTTCCGACCGCGTAGGTGAACTTGGGATTGCTGCCGTACCGCGCCTCGGTGCCGATGCGCGCGAGCTTCGCGGCGTCGATCATGTACTGGGCCCACTGGATGAACGGCTTGCCGGGGTCGTCGTCGTAGAAATGAAGCCAGACGTTGGAGAGGAACGTGGGGCTGTACCGGCACGCCAGCGGATCCGCAGGAACGATCGCCGGAGGCGTCGGAGGCGGGACAAGATAGAAACCGTAGACCCCCTTGTTCTGCGAGGCGTAGGCGTAGCCCTTCTGGATGACGTAATCGCTCCAGGCGTAGTCGCTCGAGAACTCGCTGCGCTGGGAGGGCGTCCCGGCGACCACGAGCCTGCCGTTCCAGTTGTCCGGGAGCCGGAGCAGGAAGCGCGCCTCGTGCGCCGGGTCGGAGGCGAACCAGCCCGAGATCTGCAATCCGGGAACGGTGGTCGTGATCGGCGTCACGTCGCTCGGAGGATTGACCAGAACGAGCCGATCCGTCCGCGGCCGGTAGGCGCCGACGGGCAGCCCGGGAATCGAATTATCCGGCGGCGTGGTCGGTTGCAGGACGTCGGAGTCGCCGTTCGTGGTGAGATCCGCCTTGTCGTAGCACGTCGCGTCGACGAGCTTTTTGGCGAAGGCCGCGAGCAGGGCATCGCAGCGCGCCGATGCGCTTGCCACGAAAGGCACGAGCAGCGTAAGAGTCAATGCAGCCAAGGAAACCTTTCGTACGAACATCGTTGCCTCCGAGTGATTGAACGACGTGAAGCACTGCGCGAGCGTGAAAAGCTGCTAGCAAGTCGCGCGCCGGGTCTTTAGGGTCATGCACTTATGGTTTTCGATCTACCGGCGATTGTCAAATCCGTCGACAGCTTTGCAACGACGGCGCACTCGAGCCGCCGCCGCTTTCTCGCTCGAGCGCAGGCCGATGCTCGCGCGCGCCTCTTTCCGCGGATCCGTAGATGTGCGGCGCGACGCCGCGCTGCTTAAAGGACATCGCCCGGCTTGAGGCGCAGGGGCCGCGCGCCGAATAGCGTGTCACGCCCCAGGTGTAGCGCTCCATCAGGTGCGTTCGCCGAAGGCGCCGACGACGGCCCGTGCGTTTGGCAAACGCTCTTCGCTTCGCTTATGATGGCCGCACCCATGAGTCCTGACCCTTGAGCGCATTGGCCCGGACCTCCCCAACCCGACCGGGCGCGATCCTCGCCGGCCGCAGCGGCGTGCGGGCAGCCCGCACCGCGGCGGCGCTCGTCCTCGCCGCCGCGCTGTCCGCGTGTGGCGAGACTCCGGCCAAGTTCAAGCTGGTCGAGGACGCCGGTGCGATGGGTATCGCGCGGCTCGCGCCCAAGAACGGCAGCACCGTGCGCGGGTTCATCTCGTTCACGCAACGCGGAAGCAAGGTGGAGATCGCCGGGAATTTCGTGGCGCTGATGCCGGGTCCGCACAGCCTCTACATCCATACGGTGGGCAACTGCAGCTCGCCCAATGCCGCCAGCGCGGGGCCGGTCTGGAATGCCGGCGACGCGGCGCAGGGCGGCAAGGTCGGCAAGCGCACCGGGGAGCTCCCGCAGCTCCTCGCCGACGGCGAAGGCCGCGCGATCCTGCAAATGACCGCATCGGATCTGTCGGTCGGCACCGGGAGGTCCAACGACGTCATCGGGCACGCGGTGGTCGTGCACGCCGCCGTCGATCCAGACCCGAAGCCGGAGTTCGGTGTGCGCAACGGCTGGCTCGCCTGCGGGGTGATCGACCGCGGCACCGGGTTGGACCTCAAGAAGCTGCTCTGATGTCTTTTCGGGCCGGCGCGCCGCCCGCTCGACGCCAACGCCATGGGATTTCTCGCCGACAAGAAGATCCTGATCACGGGCCTTTTGTCCAACCGCTCGATCGCCTATGGCGTCGCGCAGGCGTGCCGGCGCGAAGGGGCGAGGCTCGCCTTCACCTACGTCAACGCGGATCTGAAGGACCGCGTGGCGAAGCTCGCCGCGGAGTTCGGCAGCGTGCCGCTGCTGCCGTGCGACGTGACGCGCGACGAGGACATCGGCGCGCTCTTCGAGGCGCTCGGGCGCGAATGGGGTGCGCTCGACGGGCTTCTCCACTCGATCGCCTTCGCGCCGCGCGAAGCGCTCGCCGGCGATTTCCTCGACGGGCTCACCCGAGCTGCGTTCGCGACCGCGCACGACGTGAGCGCCTACAGCTTCGCCGCGCTCGCCAAGGGCGCGCGTCCGCTCATGTCCAGCCGGCGCGGCGCGCTCCTCACCCTCACCTATCTCGGAGCGGTGCGCGCGCTGCCCAACTACAACGTCATGGGGCTCGCCAAGGCGAGCCTGGAAGCGAGCGTGCGCTATCTCGCGCAGGCGCTCGGCCCGGAGGGTATTCGCGTCAACGCGATCTCGGCCGGGCCGCTCAAGACGCTCGCGGCCGCCGGCATCGGCGGCTTCTCGAAGATTCTCCACTTCGTCGAGCGCACCGCACCCCTGCGCCGCAACGTCACCATCGAGGAGGTCGGCAACGTCGCCGCGTTTCTGCTCTCCGATCTCGCGAGCGCCGTGACCGGCGAGATCACCTACGTCGATTGCGGGTTTTCGGTGGTCGCGGCGGGGATGGGCGAGGATTAGCGCCTGGGCGGGGCAGCCAGCCGTACCGTCCATGCCTCCACCTTCGCCAAGCTACGATGCCGTCATCATCGGCGGCGGTCACAACGGCCTCACCTGCGCGTGCTATCTCGCTGCCGGGGGGCTGAAAGTCGCGGTGTTCGAGCGCCGGGCGGTGGTCGGCGGAGCGGCGGTCACCGAAGCGTTCCACCCGGGCTTCCGCAATTCGACCGCGAGCTACACGGTGAGCCTGCTGCATCCCAAGGTGATCCGCGATCTCAAGCTCGCGGCGCACGGGCTTGCCATCGTCGAGCGACCGCTCGCCAATTTTCTGCCGCTTTCCGATCGCGATCATCTCGAGGTCGGCGGCGGACTGGCCGCGACGCAAGCCCGGCTCGCGCGCTTTTCGGTGAAGGACGCGGCGGCGCTGCCGGCCTATTACGCGATGCTCGAGCGCATCGCCGGCGTGCTGCGCACACTCGTCCTGGAGACGCCACCCAACGTCGGCGGCGGCTGGCGCGACTGGCTCCGGGCCTGGAAAGTCGGCAGGCGGATCAAGCGCCTGTCGATTGCCGAGCGGCGCGACCTGCTGGACCTGTTCACCAAGAGCGCGGGGGAGCTGCTCGACGCTCACTTCGAGTCCGAGCCGATCAAGGCCGCGTTCGGCTTCGATGCCATCGTCGGCAACTTCGCGAGCCCGTATACCCCGGGCTCGGCGTACGTGCTGCTGCACCACGTCTTCGGAGAGGTCAACGGCAAGCGCGGCACGTGGGGGCATGCGCTGGGAGGCATGGGGGCGATCACGCAGGCGATGGCGAAGGAGGCGCTCGCGCGTGGCGTCGAGATCTTCACCTCGCAACCGGTCGCACGGGTCAGCGTTCGCGGCGGAACAGTGACGGGTGTGGGGCTCGCGGACGGCCGCGAGGTCGCCGCCCGCCGTGTGGTCGCCAACGTCAACCCGAAGCTTCTGTACCTGCAGATGATCGATGCGTCGGCGCTCGACGCCGACTTCCGTCGGCGGATCGAAGCCTACCGCTGCGCGTCGGCGACCTTTCGCATGAACGTCGCGCTCGACGCGCTGCCGAGCTTCACGTGCCTGCCGGGGGACGGGCCGCATCTGCGCTCGGGGATCATCGTCGGCCCGTCGCTCGCCTACATGGAACGCGCGTATTTCGATGCGCGAAGGGAGGGCTGGTCGCGCGAGCCGATCGTCGAGATGCTCATCCCGTCGCTGGTGGATTCCACGCTTGCGCCGCCGGGCAAGCACGTCGCGAGTCTGTTTTGCCAGCACGCCAACCCGCGGCTTCCGGACGGCCGGTCGTGGGATGCGGTCAAGGACGAGGTCGCCGATCTCATGCTCGACACGGTCGAGCGCTACGCGCCGAATTTCCGATCGAGCGCCATCGCGTGGCAGACCTTTTCGCCGCTGGATCTCGAACGCGAGTTCGGCCTTTCCGGCGGCGACATCTTCCACGGCGCGCTCGCGCTCGACCAGCTCTTCTCGGCGCGGCCGGTGCTCGGCCACGGCGACTATCGGGGGCCCTTCAAGGGCCTGTACATGTGCGGCTCGGGGACGCATCCCGGAGGCGGGGTGAGCGGGATTCCGGGGCACAATGCCGCGCGCGAGATCCTCAAGGACGCCCGCGGGCGGCGCTGACGGGAGCTTCGCCGCGTCAGGCCGGATACGAGCCGGGCGCGAGCACGCTGCGATCGACCGCGCGGATATCGGTATATCCACACATCGCCATGGACAGATCGAGCTCGTTGGCGATGATCTGGAGGCATTTCGTCACGCCCGGCTCGCCCATCGCCCCGAGGCCGTAGAGAAACGCGCGGCCGATCAGCGTTGCCTTGGCGCCGAGCGCGACGGCCTTGAGCACGTCCTGACCGGTGCGGATGCCGCCGTCCATCCACACCTCGATGCGTCCGCCCACCGCGTCGACGATCGCCGGCAGCGCGCAGATCGACGACGGCGCGCCGTCGAGCTGGCGCCCGCCGTGGTTGCTCACGACGAGCGCGTCCGCTCCGCAGTCCGCGGCGAGCTTCGCGTCCTCGACATCCATGATGCCCTTCAAGACGAGCTTGCCGCCCCAGCATTTCTTGACCCACTCGACGTCGCGCCAGGTGAGCCGCGGATCGAACTGCTCGGCAGTCCACACCGACAACGAAGACACGTCGGTCACGCCCTGGACATGGCCGACGATATTGCCGAAGGTGCGCCGCCGCGTGCCGGCGAGCCCCAGGCACCAGCGCGGCTTGGTGAGGAGGTCGAGAAGGTTGGCGAGGGTGGGTCTCGGCGGCACCGACAGCCCGTTCTTCAGGTCGCGGTGCCGCTGCGCGAGCACCTGCAAGTCGAGGGTGAGCATCAGCGCCGAGCATTTCGCCGCCTTCGCCCGCTCGATCAGCCGCTCGATGAAGCCGCGGTCGCGCATCACGTAGAGCTGGAACCAGAACGGTTTCGTGGTGTGGGCGGCCACCTCCTCGATCGAGCAGATGCTCATCGTGGAGAGCGTGAACGGGACGCCGAAGCGCTCGGCCGCGCGCGCCGCGAGGATCTCGCCGTCGGCGTGCTGCATGCCGGTAAGCCCGGTGGGCGCCAGCGCGACGGGCATCGCCACATCGATGCCGACCATCGTCGTGGCGAGGCCGCGGCCTTCGATGTTCACCGCCACGCGTTGCCGCAGCTTGATCTTGGCGAAGTCGCTCTCGTTGGCGCGATACGTGGTCTCGGTCCACGAGCCCGCGTCGGCGTACTGGTAGAACATGCGCGGCACGCGCTTTGCGGCGAGCAGCCGCAGATCCTCGATGCAGGTGATCACGCGCATGGAGGGGCGTCAGGCGGGCTCATCGGCGCGCGCGACCGGCAGCCTGGGAAGCTTCTCGGCGGATAAGGATAAGGTTCGAAGTCGGCCGATAAGCCGGGTTCTGTTACGGCGCGCCCGATCGAGCGCGCTATGACCGTCATTCATCTAGGCGCCGCGTTGCCGCGGCGCTCGAGCCACCTACCCGCGGACTTACGCGAGCAGCGTCGTCGTCCGCCTACTTGGTGTTGCTCCGGATGGAGGTTGCCGCGTTTCACCCGCATCCTTATGCTTCGGATGCGACTCGTCTCTGTGGCCCTGTTCCTCGCCTTCGCTGCCGCTCTCGCGGACGGCTTATAGCGTCTGGGCGTTACCCAGCATCCCGCTCTGCGGAGCCCGGACTTTCCTCTACCGGCACCGGGCGCAATACCCGGCCCGGCAGCGACGATCTGGCCGACTTCGAAGAGCAATGATAGCACGCGCCCGACGGAGCATCCGCCTCACGCCAGGAGCCGCCAGCGCATCGTCGCGCCGGCGTTGAGCGGCACGATCGACTGCGCGCCGACCGCGTATTCCGCGGGAACGGTCCATGCCTCGCGGGCAAGCGTGACGGTATCGCTGTTGCGCGGGAGGCCGTAGAAATCCGGACCGTGGAAGCTCGCGAAGGCCTCCAGCCGGTCGAGCGCACCCGCCGCCTCGAACGCCTCGGCGTAGAGCTCGAGCGCGGCGTGTGCCGTGTAGCAACCGGCGCAACCGCACGCCGACTCCTTGGCCGACCGCGGATGCGGCGCGGAATCGGTGCCGAGAAAGAACTTGCGGTTGCCGCCGGTCGCAGCCTCGAGGAGCGCCTGACGATGCGCTTCGCGCTTGAGCACCGGCAGGCAGTAGCGGTGCGGGCGGATGCCGCCGGCGAGAAGCGCGTTGCGCGAATAGATGAGGTGCTGAGGCGTGATCGTCGCGCCGACGTGCGCGGGGGCCGCGGCGACGAACTGGGTGGCCTCGCGGGTGGTGACGTGCTCGAGCACGACTTTGAGCGCCGGGAAATCGCGCACGATCCGCGCGAGCGAATCCTCGACGAACACCCGCTCGCGATCGAACACGTCGACCTCGGTCGCAGTGGTTTCGCCGTGGATGAGCAGCGGCAGCCCCGCCTTCTCCATCGCCTCGAGCGCGGGGTAGGCACGGTCGAGCGCGGTGACGCCGGAATCGGAATTCGTCGTGGCTCCCGCGGGGTAGTACTTCGCGCCGATGACAAAGCCGCTCTTTCGCGCCGCCACCACTTCCGCGGCAGGCGTGTTGTCGGTGAGATAGAGTGTGAGCAGGGGTGCGAAGCGCGAAGCCGCGGGCAGCGCGGCCACGATGCGCTCGCGGTACGCCGCGGCCGCCGCGACCGTAGTCAACGGCGGCCCGAGGTTGGGCATGACCACTGCGCGCGCGAACACGCGCGCGGTCGCCCCCACCACCGAGCGCATCAGCTCCCCGTCGCGCAGATGAACGTGCCAGTCGTCGGGGCGCGTGAGGGTCAGCGTCGATGCCGTCATCTGGAAACCGCGGGATGTGCGATTATACTGGCGTGTGGCAGGGAGCCCGCGGTCCAGGGCGGGTTGAAGGTTAGAAGGCGGGCTGGCTTGCAGCGGCTCCTTGGGCATATAATGCACGGTTTCTTCCGGCAGGCCCAACGGCGGCGCTGCCGGGCCTTCGTGGCGAGGCCGAGCATGAATCCGCGAGCAGCAACATCGTTGCGGGAAGGTGGGAACGTGGCAACCAAGAGCGTCGCAAAAAAGATCAAGGAACTCACTGAGCAGGACCTGTTGAAGGCGCCTGAGCGCGACTACATGAACGAGGCGCAGCTCGCCTTCTTCAAGCAGCGCCTGCTCGAGCTCCGCGCGCAGCTCCTCAACAACGCCGACGACACGGGTCAGCATCTGCGCGAGAACGAGATCACGACCGATCCTTCCGATCGCGCGACACTGGAAGAGGAATACACGCTCGAGCTGCGCACGCGCGACCGCGAGCGCAAGCTCCTCAAGAAGGTCGAGAAGTCGCTCAAGATGATCGACGACGGCAGCTACGGCTACTGCGAGGAGACCGGCGAGCCGATCGGCATTCCGCGTCTGCTGGCGCGTCCCACGGCGACGCTCTCGCTCGAGGCGCAAGAGCGGCGCGAGCGCGTGCAGAAGCTCTACGGCGACTGAGCCGACCCTCTGAGCAGCGCCAAGCGGCCCGCATTCGCGGGCCGCTGCGTTTTCGCTACATGCCGAAGAATATCGAGCGGTGCGTCCAGCCGCCGGCCATGAAGAACAACAGCGGAATGGACAGCGCGACGTTGGTGCGCGAGGCGAGGAACGCGACGCGGCGCGCCTTGTTCTTCTCCTCGTCGGTGGCCGGCTTCAAACCGAGGATCTTCTGCTGATTCGGCCAGATCAGCACCCACACATTGAACAGCATGATCGTGCCGAGCCACGCCCCGACGCCGATGCCCGCCATGCCGTTGCGAAGCGTGAACGCATCGACGAATTTTTCGCCGAGCAGCGCCGCGCCGGCGAGCCACGTCACCACCGCGGCCCAGCGGAAGTACAGCAGCGCCCGCGGCACGACGTGCTTGGTGATGCCCGCCGCCGTGCCGTCCGCGGTCGCCGCCTTCAACGCGGCCACCTGCACGAAGTTGAAGTAGTAGAGCAGGCCGATCCACATGATGCCGGCCAGGAAATGAAGCCACCTCGCGAATGCCGGAACGTAGTCCATCGCCGCTGCCTCCCTCAACCGAGAATGCCCTTGACCACGAAATACAGGATCACCGTGAGGACCAGGCCGGAGATGATCGTTCCCCAAAGCGAATCAAGCGGATTCTTCATCTGGATTTCCCCCTTGCGCCGTTGGCACAGCGAATCCACGGCCGCGAAACTCGGGCGGCGCGGTGCTGTCGATGCGATTGTATCAAGCGCGGACATCGCAATCCACCGGCAACCTGCCCCCGCGCGCGAGGCGCGCGGCCCCTGGTTGCCGTCCCCATATCGTGTAGTCCGCGGTCCTACATAGGAGAATCCGCATGGCAACACTCGCTGCACTGGAAACTGCAACCCCTCACGCTCTGTTGCGTCTGCCCTATCCCGAGGATGCGCTGGCGCCGGTCATCTCCGCGCGGACGGTGGCCCTGCATCACGGCAAGCATCACAAGGGCTATGTCGACAAGGTCAACGAGCTCATCAGCGGGACCGAATTCGAAGGGCAGGCCCTCGAGCGAATCGTACTGGCGACGGCGGGAAAGCCCGACCGCGTCGAATTGTTCAACAACGCCGCGCAGGCATGGAATCACGCGTTCTACTGGCGCTCGCTCAAGCCGAGGAGCGGCGGGAATTCGAGCGGTGCGCTCGCTGAGAAGATCGACGCGGGCTTCGGCAGCTTCGATGCCCTCAAGAAGAAGCTGGCGGCTGCGGCCGTAAAGCAGTTCGGCAGCGGGTGGGCCTGGCTGGTCAGCGACGACCACTCGCTCAAGGTCGTCACCACCTCCAATGCCGATGTGCCGTTCACCAGGGGCCAGACGCCTCTGCTCACGCTCGACGTCTGGGAGCACGCGTACTACCTCGACTATCAAAACCGCCGCGCCGACTACGTGCAGGCCGTGATCGACCGACTGCTCAACTGGGAATTCGCCGCCGAGAATCTCGCTCGGGCCTAGCGCTCTCTCTCCTACGGCAGGGACCGAAGCGCCCGCTTGTTGCGCATTGTCGAACAGGACATAATGGGCGCCGGCCACCCCGAGTGAAGGGGAACTCGCGTCCGATGGCATTTCCGCTGTTTCCGAAGTCTCCGGGCAAGGACAAGGACAAAGCCGGTGCGGCTCGCGCAAAGCCCGAAGTGTCCCCGCGGCACGATCCGCGCGCGAGCCCTGCACGCGGGCCGGTTTCTGCCCGCGAGGTCGCCGCTTCGGTGAAGGGGCGCGCTCCGGCGCCGGGGGCCAAGCGTTCGCCCGCCGGCGCCGATCCGCGCGAGATCACCGTCACCGGCCCGTCGAGTCTGATCGACCTCGCTTCGGGCACACAACCGGGCTTCGAGGTTGCCGAAGCGAACCCGGGTCTGTGCGCCGTGCTGGAGAACGCGGCGCTGCTCTATGCCAATGCGCAGGCCGAGCAGGCGCGGCAGGTTCTCGAGCACGGCATCGCCGAGGACAGCGACGCGAGGCTCTCGCCGCTGGCATGGCTCGCGCTGTTCGACCTGCTGCAGCGGGGAAACGATCGCCCCGCGTTCGATCAGCTTGCGCTGCGCTACGTCGTCGCGTTCGAGCGCTCGGCCCCCGCCTGGGAAGAGCGCGGGCCGCAGCCGCGCTCAGGCGCGCGGCCGGCGGTCGGCGGCTATTTCGCGCTCAACGGCAAGCTCTCCGCGGCCAACGCTGCGCAGATCGAGAACATGCTCGCCGCGGCCGAGAGGCAGTCGCAGGTGCGCCTCGACCTGGGGTCGCTCACCGGTGCCGACGATGCCGGGGCGAGGCTCTTTGCCGGCGCGCTCGCCCGGCTGCGCAAGCGGCAGTATGCTCTGGTGCTGCAGCATCCGGAGAAGATCCGCCGCGCCCTGGAGGCAGCGGTGAAGCAGGGACGCGATGCGGGCGAAGGCTATTGGATACTCCTGCTCGAGCTGCTGCAGTGGCAGAATGACCGCGCGACATTCGAGGACCGGGCAGTGGACTTCGCCGTCGCCTTCGAGCTCTCGCCGCCGTCCTGGGAACCGCCGCCCGCGAGCACCGCGGCCGCAGCCGCTCCGGCCTCGCCCTCCGCGGCGACGGAGCGCGCAGAGGCGCTCGCGCTCCAGGGCACGATGACCGGCTCATCGGATCTCCAGCTCGCGCGGTTCGCCGAGTTCAAGGAAGGGCGCAGCGTGGTGCCCATCGACATGTCCGCAGTCGAACGGATCGACTTCGTCTGCGCCGGCGCGCTTCTCAATGCGATCTCCCGCGCGGAGAGTCAACGCAAGACGGTGCAGATCGCGGGGGCCTCGCCGATCATCCGCGCGTTGCTGCTGCTGATCGGCGTCTCACCGCGACACTTCGTCAAGGCCGCTCAGTAGCGCACCTTCGCAAGCGCCGCGACCCGGGCCCTCGAGGGTGCCGCCGCAATCGCCGGCGGCTTCGCTCCTGTGGATCCCTCGCCAGCGATACCGAAGCGGCGGAAGCCCGAAACGAACATGGAAAATTTCTACGGTACGACCATTCTCTCGGTCCGGCGCGGCTCCGCGGTCGCCCTCGGCGGCGATGGCCAGGTGACGCTGGGCAACGTCGTGGTCAAGGCGACCGCGCGCAAGGTACGAAGGCTCTATGAGGAGCGCGTGCTCGCGGGGTTCGCCGGCGCGACGGCGGACGCGTTCACGTTGTTCGAGCGCTTCGAGGCGAAGCTCGAGAAGCACCAGGGGCATCTCCAGCGCGCGGCGGTCGAGCTCGCCAAGGACTGGCGCTCGGATCGCATCCTGCGCCGGCTGGAGGCGATGCTCGCGGTGGCCGATGCGAGCACGTCACTGATCATCACGGGCTCCGGCGACGTGCTCGAGCCCGAGCAGGGCATCGTCGCCATCGGCTCCGGCGGGGCCTATGCGCAGGCCGCGGCGCGGGCGCTCCTCGAGCACACCGAGCTCGGGGCCGCCGAGATCGTCAAGCAGGCGCTGACGATCGCGGGCGACCTGTGCATCTATACCAACCAGAACCACGTGATCGAAGTGCTGGAGAAGCCGGCGCCATGAGCGCCGCCAGCGTGGTCCACCGATGACCGAGCCGCGCTGCGACTACGACGTCATCGTTCTCGGCGGCGGGCCGGTCGGTCTGGCGCTTGCCGCCGCGCTCGCACGCGAGCGCCTCGGCGTGGCGCTCGTCGAGAAGAGCACCCTCGCGCGCCTCGACACGCCCGCCGGCGTGGACGATTGGGACGCGCGCGTCTATGCGGTGAGCCCCGGCAGCGCCGAGTTCCTGCGCGCGGTCGGCGCCTGGCAGAGGCTGCCGGCGGAGCGCCTGGCTGCGATCGAGACGATGGACGTGCGCGGCGACGCCGACGGCGCGATCGGCTTCTCGGCGTACGAGCTGGGCGAGCGCGCGCTCGCCTGGATCGTCGAGAACCGCGAGCTCACCTCCGCGCTGGTCGAAGCCGTGCGCACCTCCGAGCGCGTCGACGTGCTCGCGCCGGGCGAGCCGGCCGCCATCGCCTGGCGCACCGACGCGGCGCTCCTCACCCTCGCCGACGCTCGCGTGCTCTCCGCGCGCCTGATCGTCGGTGCCGACGGCGTGCGCTCGTGGACCCGAGCGCAGGCGGGCATCGCACGCGAGCCGCGGCCGTATGGGCAGACGGCGGTCGTGGCAAACTTTGCGATCGAGCGAGCGCACCGCGGGCGCGCGTTCCAGTGGTTCCGCGCCGGCGAAGGCGTGCTCGCTTGGCTGCCGCTGCCGGGCCCGAGGATCTCCATCGTCTGGTCGGCTCCCGATGCGCTCGCGCGCGAGCTCGCCGCGCTCGAGGCGGGGGCGCTGGCGGCGCGCGTCGCCGACGCGGGCGGGCACGTGCTGGGAGAGCTCGCGCTGATCACGCCGCCGGCGAGCTTTCCGCTGTCCTTTCTCAAGCTGTCCTCGGTGGTTTCGCATCGGTTGGCGCTGGTCGGCGACGCAGCGCACGGCGTGCATCCGCTCGCGGGGCAGGGCGTCAACCTGGGATTCGGCGACGCGGCCGCGCTGGCGGCGGTCGTTGCCGCAGGACGGCACACCGGCGACGCGGGCGCCGCGTTGCTGCTGGAGCGTTACGCGCGCAAGCGCGCCTGGCCGGTTCTGGCGATGCAGCTCGTCACCGACGGCCTGGTCCGCCTGTTCGAGCCGCCGCTGCTCAAGCCCTTGCGCAACGGCGGGATGCGGGCGCTCGCCGCCTTCGGCCCGGTCCGCAGGCTACTGGCGCAACCCGCGCTGCGTTAAACTCTCGCCCCGACCAAGCTCGCCGTCGGGAAGCCGCACGCGGGCGCGGCGGCTCGAGGAGACGACATGGCCATTCTCGACTTCATCAGCAAACAGTTCATCGACATCATCGAGTGGACCGATGACTCGCGCGACACGCTCTCCTACCGCTTCCCCGACGAGGACAAGGAGATCAAGCGTGGCGCGCAGTTGATCGTGCGCGAGTCGCAGATCGCGCAGTTCATCTACCTCGGCCAGTTCGGCGACACCTTCGGGCCGGGGAAATACACGCTCAGCACCGACAATATTCCGATCCTGTCGGACCTCAAGGGCTGGAAGTATGGCCTCGAGAGCCCGT
Source organism: Casimicrobiaceae bacterium (assembly GCA_036382945.1). GTDB lineage: Bacteria > Pseudomonadota > Gammaproteobacteria > Burkholderiales > Casimicrobiaceae > PALSA-1003. The sequence goes on along the minus strand of DASVPH010000105.1, from coordinate 38,247 downwards.
TCAAGGCCGACGTCTATTTCGTGCTCACGCGGCTGTTCACGGGCAACAAGTGGGGCACGGCCAACCCGGTCATGATGCGCGATCAGGATTTTGGCGTGGTGCGCCTGCGCGCGTTCGGCATCTACGACTTCAAGATCGTCGAGCCGAAGCTGTTTCTGAAGGAGGTTGCCGGGACCGACGACCATTTTCGTCTGGACGAATTCAATGACACCATGCGCTCGCGTATCGTCAGCGTGTTCTCCGAGGCGCTGGCGCAATCGAAGATTCCCGCGCTCGAGGTCGCCGGGCGTTACGCCGAGCTGGGCGAGGCGCTGCTGCCGCTCATCAATCCGCAGACGACCTCGAAGTATGGGCTGGAGGTGACGAGCTTCATCGTGGAGAACGTGTCGGCGCCGCCGGAAGTCGAGCAGGCGATCGACAAGCGCTCGAGCATGGCCGCGGTCGGCAACCTGAACGACTACGTCAAGTTCCAGATGGCGCAGGGTCTGGAAAAGACCGACGGCGGCGGTGTCGGCGGCCTCGGCGCGCAGATGGCGGTCGGCATGGCGATGGCTCAGCAGATGATGAACCAGACCGGCGGCATCCTGGGTGGGCAGGCCACACCCGGCATCCGGGCGCCGGGCGCAGCGGCAGGCGCGGGTGCGCCGGCTGCGGCACCCGAATTGTTCACGCCAGGCGAGCTCGCGCACCTTCTCGGTGTGGGCGAAGCCGATGTCCTGGCGAGCCTCGAGGCCGGCGACATCAAAGGCAAGAAGATCGGCACGCAATGGCGTGTCACCAAGGCCGCGGTCGATCAGTTCCTGCACTCCTGACGCGCGCGACGATGAACTTCGCCCTGCCGTGGTTGCGGCGGCTCGCCGCTGCGCTGTGTCTGGCCTTGGTCGCCAGCGCCGGGCTGGCGCAGGACCCGCGGGTGACCGCGGCGCAAGCGGCCGCGCGCGACTGGCTGGCGTTCGTCGACCGCGGCGACGCGCAATCGAGCTGGAACGCGGCAGGCAAGAAATTCCAGGCCGCGATCTCGATGGTCGCGTGGAGCGATGCGCTTGAGAAGGAACAGGCCCGGATCGGGCGCGTCACCCGCCGCACTGCGGGCCCGACGCGGCTCCAGACGGCGTTGCCCGGGTTCCCGGACGGCGAGTACGCGCAGCTCCTGTTCAGCACCAGCTTCGCCAAGAAACCGGACGGCCGCGAAACGCTGACCATGGAGCGCGAAGCCGACGGCAAGTGGCGGGTCATCGGCTACTTCCCCCGCTGAGCCAGGGCCGAAGGATCCGCGGATGGAAGCGCCCGCACCTCTGTCCGCAACGATGGCACGCCCGAAGTTCGCGTGTCCGGCCTGCGGCGCGGAAGCGCTGTGGGATCCGGGCAAGCAGGCGCTCCTCTGCCCTTTCTGCGGCACGACCTCACCCGCGAAGCTCGATGCCGACACCGGCAAGATCGTCGAGCACGACCTGGTCGCGGCGCTGCGGGGGGTAGGCGACGACGCGCGCGGCTGGAAAATCGAGAAGCGCTATGTCAAGTGCCAGAGCTGTCAGGCGATCTCGGTGCTCGACCCGGCGCGGCAGGCGCAGCGCTGCGAGTTCTGCGGCTCGGCGCAGCTCGTGCCCTACGAGCAGAACAAGGAATCGTTCCGGCCGGAGAGCGTGCTGCCGTTCAAGATTCCCGAGGACAAGGCCCGTGACGGCATGCGCACCTGGTACGGCAAGCTGTGGCTCGCACCCAACGCGTTGAAGCGCCGCGCGCTCACCGACACCGTCAAGGGCGTCTACCTTCCGTACTGGACGTTCGACGCGGAAGTCGACGCGACGTGGACCGCCGAAGCGGGCTATTACTACTATACGACCGAGAGCTACGCCGACGGCAGCGGACGCCTGCGGACGCGCCAGGTGCAGCACGTGCGCTGGGAACCCGCGGCGGGACGCATCTCGCAGTTCTTCGACGACGATCTGGTGTGCGCCTCGGTGGGCGTGCATCCCGACCTCATGCGCGGCGTGGAGCCGTTTCCGACCAAGGAGCTCAAGCCCTACGATCCCGGCTATGTCGCCGGCTGGCTGGTGGAGCGCTACCAGATCGACCTCGTCGCCGCGGCGAAGGCGGCGCGCGACGCGATGGACGCCAAGCTTCGCCAGATGTGCGCGGCGCAGATCCCCGGCGATACCTACCGCAATCTCGAGGTGCGAGCGAATTACTCCGGCCAGACCTTCAAGCACGTCCTCGCGCCGATCTGGCTGCTGACGTACAACTACGGGGCGAAGGCGTTCCAGGCGGTGATGAACGGCTTCACCGGAACGATCCAGGGCGAGTATCCCAAGAGCTGGATCAAGGTGACGCTGCTCGTGGTCGCGATCGTGATCGTCGTCCTGATCGCGTTCGCGCTGGGCTCGCGTCGGTAGCGGCGCGAGCAGCGAGAGGGGAACCCGCGCGCAGCGCGTGGGGGTCGAGCGTCCGCGAGTCGCCGCTGGCGGCCGACACTCGGGGAAGCACTTAGCTCAGGGCGATCAAGGAGGCCGAAATGCACGCAGCCATCGTCACCGGCGTGTCCCGCGGCCTCGGCGCTGCGCTCGCGATCGAACTCCTCGGGCGCGGGTTGAGCGTTCTCGGCATCGGCCGCGCCAGCCATCCGGCGCTTCAAGGCGAGCACTACGCGTTCGCGCGCTTCGACTTGGCCGATGCGGGGCGCGTCGACCAAGCGCTGACGCCGGCGCTGGAAACCCTCGCGGCACGCAAGCCCGCCTCGGTGTGCCTGATCAACAACGCCGCAACCATCGGCGCCGTCGGTACACTGGGCCGGCTTGCGGCGGGTCAGATCGCCTCGTCGCTCGCGGTGAATCTCGCCGCGGTGGTGGCGTTGAGCAACCTGTTCTGCCGCATTTTCTCCGACCCGCAGATACCTCGGCGGGTGATCAACGTCTCGTCGGGCGCGGCGCAGACGGCGCTCACCGGCGAGAGCGTGTACTGCGTGGCCAAGGCGGGCGTGGAAATGCTCACCCGCGCGCTCGCGGTTGAGCAGCAGGCGGCGAGCTTTCGCGCGATCACGGTCCGCCCGGGCGTGATCGACACCGACATGCAGCGCTTCGCGCGCGCGCAATCGCCGGACGTGTTGCCAAGCGTCGAGTTGTTCCGCGGCTTTCAGCGCGACGGGAGGCTCCTCGCGCCGGCGGTGGTCGCGGCGAAGATCGCCGCCAGGCTCGTCGTGGGCGAGGTGGAGCACGGCCGCACGTACAGTTATCAAGAGCTGTAATCCGCACGGGGCCACCTATCGTGGTGCTCGGAGCGTGCGGCCTCCTTGCGCCGGGCATCGCAGATTCCACGTCGAGTGTCGGCCGCCGCGGCCACTCGCGGACGCTCGACCCCCGCTCGCTAATCGCTCGCGGGTCCCCACTCGCTGCTCGGACCGCTGCCGCCTCGGCAGCGGGCGTACGCGGTAGTCGAGCAGGGTCGCCTCGGCGCCGGCTTCCCACATCAGGCAATGGACCTCGTTGCGATCCGCGGTGAAGTCGCCCGACGCCTCGGTCGCGTTGTTGCGCTCGATCGGCAGGATCACGGCGTTGGCTTCGTGATAGTGCAGGTTGAAGGCCACCGGAGCGGTGCTCACGAAGTAGAAATCGATGCGCTCGCCTGCGGCGAGCCTGAAGCATTCCTCGTGGACTGCGTACGGCGCCAGCTCGACGCCGGAGGCGCTGCGCGGCGCCTCGAGGCGCTGCGGGGCGGTTTCGCAGCCGAAGACGGCAAGCCCAGCGAGCCCGACCAGGCGGCCGAGGCTCGAGCGCGCTCTCATCGTCGCCGGGAGCGCCGCGCCCGCCAGTCCTCGGCGAGCAGGGCCCAGCGCTCGTGATCACGCCAGCGCCCTGCGATCTTCACGTAGCGCCGGGAAAAGCCCTCGCGGGTGAGCCCCGCGCGCCGCACCAGCGCGATCGAGCGCTCGTTCGCCGGTTGAATGTTCACTTCAACGCGATGCAGCCGCAGCACGCGGAATGCGAAGCCGAGCACGAGGCCCAGGCCCTCCGCCATGTAGCCGCGCCCCGCGTACGGCGCCAGCGCGTAGTAGCCCAGGTACGCGCTGTGGAATGCGCCGCGCAGGATCTCGTTCAGGTTGAACACGCCGAGGAGCGCGCCGTCGTCGGTCCGGCAGGCGAGCAGGCCGACGTGGGTCGCGGTGGCGGCGCGGCGCGATTGCGCGCCGGCGAAGCGCCTCAAGTAGGTGGCGAAACGCTCCGGGGTGGCCGGCGCCTGGACCCAGTTCCGATGCAAGTGCGCGCTGGCCCGGACCGCCGCGACAAAGCGCGCCGTGTCGGAGGGCCGAGGCCGGCGGAGAAAGACGCGGGAGCCCGTTGCAAGGGCCGATTTCGGGACTGGCATAATGGTCGGATGTTACCGCGTCGATCTGTCAGCGAATGAGCAAATGGATCGAGGGCAAGGTCGTCGGCAAGCGGCAGTGGACCGAGCAACTGTTTTCGTTGCAGGTGGCGGCGCCCGCCGTGAGCTTTGTTGCGGGGCAATTCGCGCGCTTGGCGCTGCCCGCGCCGCCCGGATCGAAGGAGCCGATGCTCGGGCGCCCCTATTCTTTCGTCAACCCGCCGGACGACGCTCCGCACGAGTTCTATTTCAACGTCCTGCCGCACGGTCCGCTCTCGCCGCGGCTCGCCGCGCTGGAGAGCGAGGACTCGGTGTGGCTGCTCGACCGCGCCAACGGCTTCTTCTGCGTTTCCGAAGTGCCGGATTCGGCGGCGCTGTGGTGCCTCGCGACCGGGACCGGACTCGGACCCTATTTGTCGATTCTGCGCACCGAGGAGCCGTGGGAGAAGTTCGAGCGGGTCGTCCTCGTCCACGCGGTGCGACACGCTGCGGACTTGTCCTACGCGCAGACGATCGCGGGCATCGCCGCCGCGAAGTCGGGTCGCTTCAGTTTCGTTCCCTTCGTCAGCCGCGAGCCGCACAAGGGCGCGCTCTCCGGGCGGATTCCGGAGGCGATCCGCAACGGCCGGCTCGAAGCGTGGACCGGCGTCCCGCTCACGGCGGAAAACGCCCATGCGATGCTCTGCGGGAACCCCGACATGGTGCGCGACACGCAGGCGGTTCTGGAGCAGCGCGGCATGCGCCGGCATCGGCGCCGCGAGCCCGGACATTTCACGCTCGAGACGTACTGGTGAGGCCTTCGAGCGAGGGAGTGGGCCTCAGGCGCAGTCGAGATCTCATTAGCGTTGCGTCGTCGGCCCTCGCGTCCGGCTCGGGTCGCCTCCACTCGCATTCGCTCGTGGAGCCTCGCTCCGCCTCGCCGTCCGCCCCGTGCGCTTGGAGCGCATGGGGCGACCCGCGAGAAGGCCAAGCGGACGACGCGAGACGAAGCATTCTCGGGTGAAGCTTACGAGGAGCACGCGTGGTTAAGCGTGACGCGCGCTGCGTACGCCTTCCGTCGCTGGCGGTCAGTCGATTCTAAATGCCCGTTGCGGCGGCCTCGAACGAGCCTGCAAGCGAGGCCCAAAAGCTGTCCACGACAGCAACGGTTCGTCAGCGGTCGCGAACCGCCAGCAGCTCGACATCGAAGACCAGTGCCGCGTCCGGGGGTATGACCCCGCCGGCACCGCGGCTGCCGTAGGCCATGTCGGATGGGATCAGCAGCGTGCGCTTGCCACCCACGCGCATGCCGGCCACGCCTTCGTCCCAGCCGCGGATGACGCGGCCGGCGCCGAGCGGGAAAGTGAACGGCGAGGACTTGTCGACCGACGAATCGAATTTCTTGCCTTTTTTATCCGGCAAATTCGGATCGTAAAGCCAACCCGTGTAGTGAACAACAAGGACTTTTCCTTTGACCGCTTCGGCACCGGTTCCAACGGTGGTGTCGACGGCTTGCAGTTGCGTTACCTTGGCATTCAACTTGCTTTGAGGCGCAGTGGGCGTTGTGCCAGGAGCTTGCGCAACGGCGATACGCGACGGCGCGAGAACGATCGCGGCGACGGCGAAGGCCAGCGCGAAGCGGCGCGATAGAACGAGTTGCGGCGACATGGCGGGAGTGAGCCTCGAGTGGGTCGGGCGTGGCGAAGCGCGGGCTTCAAGCCCAAGACGTTGTCGTTAATTCGAACGATTCCAACCAGTCTTTGCGTCGATAGCGATTATGGTCTATAAACTGCAGTCCGGCCAGGAGGGCTCGCGCGGCCCCGCGTGATGCCGTCTCGGCCGCCAACCGGCTCGGATCGCGCAGGAAGAGCGCGAGCGCTTTAGCGGGCAGGCCCCCTCCATGAAAGCGATGCTCGGTTTCCTCACCCCGCAGGTCAATGCGGCCGATCCGCTGCAGAGCGCGAAGAGCGCCGCGGCGTGGTTGCGCCAGTTGCCTGCGCTCGACGTTATCGGAAGGCAGCAGCACGTGATCCGCGCGCTCGACGCTATGCGCAAGGAGCAGTTGGGTATGGACCTGCACCGCGTCGGCGCCATCGAGTTCGTCGATGCCGCGCTCGGGGCCGATCGCCGCCAGTTGATCAAGCAGTACACCGAGAACGCCGAAACCTCGCCCAAGCTCGCCGATCGCATCTGGCAGGCCCTCTGGGAGCTCGCCCAGGCGTTCATGCTCGTCTATCAGGCGGCGCTCGAGAGCGCATTAGCCCCGGCGGCGAGCGCGCGCTGGAAGGCGGTGCACCCCCTGCTGTTCGTGCGGCTGGTCCACTTCCACGGCACCGACGCGAAGCTCCGCGTCTTCAAGTACGAGCGCTGGATTCCGGCGAAATGGATGGAGCTGCATCAAATCTACCTGCGTGCCTGCGAGCTTGGTTGCGATCGGGTGCCTATGGCGCTGCCGGCGGCCGGTGCCGGCGCGCAGCCCTGGTCGGTCGAGCAGGAGTACGTGTACGTGCTGCTGGTGCATCTGCTCAACACCGGCAACCTCGGCCCGGCCGAGGTCCACTGGGCGGCCTCGCAACTGCGCGCGTGGAGTCGGCGACTGACGCTCGAGCAGATTCCGAAATCGGTCGAGGGCTTCTTCGTCGACCTCGCCGGTCGCTCGGGGCTCCTCCGGCGCAACGGCAACGATCGCGGGTCGGTGCTGCGCTATCTCGACACCACGCCACTGGCCGAGGGCCTGAGCCGCGCCGTCGCCTCGCTGCGCGACGCCGAAGCAACCGACCAGGGTCCGATCGCCGCGATCAATCAGCAGCGCCTGGCCGTGCTGCGCAAGATCCAGCCCGCGCTCGCGCCTTCGACGCTTACCGACATGCGGCGCGACCCGCGCACCGCCGTGGCGGTTTCCGCGCGCGTGCGCATCGGCCTGTCGCGGATCTGCCAGGATCTCACTCAGAAGCCCGCCAACGAGTCGGCGGCGGAAGCCGGCGGCGAGCAGATCGAGGTGTTCCCGGTCGCAGGCGCGCCGCGCGCGCGGCGCAAGCCGGTGGCCGAGGACGACTCGCTCGCCGCGAGCCTGTCGTCGTGGAGCGACCCGATGTGGGAGGTCAAGGATCGCAGTGTGGCGGGCTTGCGCATCGCCGCCACCGGAGGCATCGGCCAGAGTCTCGCGCTGGGCGCACTCGTCGCCGTGCGGCAATCCGATGCCGACTCGTGGCTGCTCGGTGTGGTGCGCCGGCTGAACAAGCTCTCCAACGAGGAAGTCGAAGCGGGCGTAAACATCGTCGCCGAGCGCATGGTCCCGGTGACGCTCGCCGCCAAGCGCAAGGCGAACGAGGACATGGGCTACGTGGTCGACGGGCTCGATCTGTCGACGATGGGAGAGCGCTTCGGGGCGCTCTATCTGCCGCCGCCTTCGCGGCCTGACAAGCCGCTCGCCATGAAGACGCTGATCGTGCCGACCACGGAATACGCCGAAGGCCGCAATGTCATCCTGACGACGGCGAACTCCGTGTACACGCTCGCCTTCAGGCACCTGGTCGAGCAGCGCCCCGACTGGAGCTGGGCGACGGTGCAGATCGTCGAGAAGCACGCCCGCGCGGCAGGCTGATTCGGGAGCGCCTGCGCGGCCGTCAGTCAAGGGGTCGGAACTTGAGCGTCAGACTCCTGCGGAACATATCCGGCGAGTCCGGGCGCGGCAGCGGCGAGGACTTGAGGATGGCGCGCTGCACGGCCTCATCGTAGGCGCGCACCCCGCTCGATTTGATGAGCTGGACGTCGATGATCTCGCCGGTCGGCAACTGCACGACATCGAAGATCGCCTCCGGATTGCCGTTCAGGTCGGGCGGCAGCGTCACGTTGCCTCTGATCTTCGCCTGGATGCGGCGGATGTAGTCGGCATCCGACTTCGCCCGTGCCGCCTCGGCCGCGGCTTTCTGTTGCGCCTGGAGCTCGCGCTGGGCCTGGGCCCGCAACGCCTCGGCCTCGCGCGCCTGCCGCTCGCGCGCCTGGGCCAACTGCCTCTCCTGCTGGGCGCGCTTCTCGGCTTGGCGCTTCTCGGCTTCGAATCGCTGCTTGCGCTCGCGCTCGGCCTGCTCGCGCTTGAGCTGCTCCTGCTTTTCCTTGAGCGCGATGTCGGGCTTGGGCGGCGGTGAAGGCGGTGGCGGCTTGGGCGGCTCGGGCGCGGGCTTGGGCGGCTCGGGCGCGGGCTTGGGCGGCTCGGGCGCGGGCTTGGGCGGCTCGGGCGCGGGCTTGGGCGGCTCGGGCGCAGGCTTGGGCGGCTCGACCTTCTCCGGCGTCGGCGCATAGAGCTCCGCGGTCACCGGCTCGGCCTTGCGGTTCTGCCAGCTTACGTTGAAGATGAGAAACAGGACGAACGCGAGGTGGACCGCGACGGCCAGAAAGGCCGCGGTCCACTTCCCCGCGGGCCGGCGCGCTCGTTCGCGCGACGGAGGCATCGCTAGCCTGCTTTCAGCCCGCCCGCGGACGCAGCAGCAGCCCCACCCTGCGCACGCCCTTCTGCTGCAGCAGATCGAGAATCCGTACGACCTCTTCGTAGCGCACGGCCCGATCGGCGGCGATCACGACCGCCTGGTTGGGATTGTTCGCCTGGCGGTCGCGGATGCGCGCGATCAGCTCATCGCGCGACACGCGTACCGGAGCCGTAGCGCCTTCCTGTAGCGATAGCGATTGATCGGTGCGAAGAAAGATCTTGAGGGGCTCGACGGGCGCGGTGAGCCGGCTACCCACGCTCGGCAGCTCGACCACCCCGGGGTTGATCAGCGGAGCGGTGATCATGAAGATCACCAGCAGCACCAGCATCACGTCGATGTAGGGAACGACGTTGATCTGGTTGATCGATTTGCGGGCTCGGCTCATGGGCGAACTATTCACGAAGAGACACGGAGGCGCAGAACACAGACGTTTTTCATGGACTCCTTGCAGCTCTCGGTGGCTCTGTGCCTCCCTGTCAATTCCATCTTCAACCTTGTCGCTGGAGAATGTTCGTGAACTCTTCGATGAACGTCTCGAAGCGCGTGGCGAGTCGGTCGACGTCGTGGGTGTAGCGGTTGTAGGCGACGACGGCGGGAATCGCGGCGAACAGTCCGATCGCGGTGGCGATCAGCGCCTCGGCGATCCCCGGCGCGACCTGCGCCAGCGTGGCCTGGCTCACGTTCTGCAGACCGCGGAACGCGTTCATGATTCCCCACACGGTGCCGAACAGCCCGACGTAGGGAGACACCGACCCGACCGTCGCCAGGCCCGAGAGGTTGGCCTCGAGCACGTCGATTTCCCGCTGGTACGATGCCCGCATCGCGCGCCGGGCCCTGTCCATCGTCGCCGGCGACGACGTGCCCTGGCGCCGGTGCTTGGCGTATTCGCGAAAGCCCGACGAGAAGACGCGCTCGAGCGCGCCACCGCGGTTCTGTGTGGCCCGCTGGAACAGCTCGTTCAGGTCGCCCCCCTTCCAGAAGTCGTCCTCGAAGCGGTCGGTATCGCGCCCTGCACGCTTCAAGGCGAAGAGCTTGAGGAAGATCTGCCACCACGACCATAGCGAGGCCAGGAGCAAGAGCGTCATCACGGCCTGCACCACCACGCTGGCGTTGGCCACCATTGCAAAGAAAGACAGATCGGGATGCAGGTTCAACCGTGTGCCTCCATTCGTTGCACGATACCCGCCGGAATCCGCGCCGGCCGCCAGCGCTGCGCATCGAGGCAGGCGAGCATTACTCGCGCGCTCACCAGACGCTCGTCGCCGCGGAGCACGTCCTGCGTGGCGATCAGGCGCGCCTTGCCGATCGCCGTCGGAGCGAGCGTCACCTCGAGCGCGTCGTACAGCCGCGCGGGCTGCCGGAATTCGATTTCGAGCCGGTGGACCACGAACACGACGCCGTAGTCAACGCGCAGCGCGGTCAGCGTGAAGCCGAGCGCAGCCAGCCATTCGGTGCGCGAGCGTTCCAGGAAGCGGACGTAATTGGCGTAATAGACGACCCCGCCGGCATCGGTATCCTCGTAGTAAACGCGCACGGGCCAGCGGAACGTGACGCCTCTCATTCCTGGAACAGCTCTCCGACCGTCGCCGGCGGGACGATCCCGAAGTGCCGATAGGACAGCGCGGTGGCGATCCGGCCCCGGTTGGTGCGCTGCAGGAAGCCCTGCTGGATCAGGAACGGCTCGAGCACGTCCTCGATCGTATCGCGCTCCTCGCCGATCGCCGCCGACAGATTGTCGATGCCGACCGGTCCGCCGGCGAACTTGTCGAGCACGCAGCGCAGGAGCTTGCGATCCATCACGTCGAGGCCCGACGCGTCGACGTCGAGCATCGACAGCGCGGCGTCGGCGACGGCGTGCGTGATGCGGCCGGCAGCGCGCACCTCGGCGTAGTCGCGCACCCGCCGCAGCACCCGGTTGGCCACCCGCGGCGTCCCGCGCGAGCGGCGCGCGATCTCGAGCGCGCCCTCCGCGTCGATCGCGATGTCGAGCAGCTTCGCCGAGCGGGCGACGATGCGCGTGAGCTCCTCCGCGCTGTAGAACTCCAGTCGCGCAACGATCCCGAAGCGGTCGCGCAGCGGGTTGGTGAGCATCCCGGCGCGGGTGGTCGCCCCGACCAGCGTGAACGGCGGCAGGTCGAGCTTGACCGAGCGCGCGGCGGGGCCCTCGCCGATCATGATGTCGATCTGGAACTCCTCGAGCGCCGGGTAGAGGATCTCCTCGACCACCGGCGACAGGCGATGGATCTCGTCGATGAACAGCACGTCGTGGGGCTCGAGGTTGGTGAGTAGCGCCGCCAGGTCGCCCGGGCGCTCGAGCACCGGCCCCGAGGTCTGGCGCAGGTTCACGCCGAGCTCGTGGGCGATGATGTGCGACAGCGTGGTCTTGCCGAGGCCCGGGGGCCCGAACAGCAGCACGTGATCGAGCGATTCCTTGCGCTTCACCGCCGCCTCGATGAAGATCGAAAGCTGCCCGCGGATCTTCTCCTGCCCGACGTACTCGTCGAGCGCGCGCGGACGCAGTGTGCGCTCGAGCGCCTCCTCCTGCGGGCTCGTCGGTGCCGCGGCGATCAGGCGGTCGGTTTCGATCATGGCGTGCTTCGCCCCGGGCGGATCATGCCTTGGCGAGGACCTTCAATGCCTGCTTGATGCCGTCGGCCACCGCCACGCCTTCGGGAAGCTGCTTCACCGCGTGCGCTGCTTCCTTGGCGCTGTAACCGAGCGCGACCAGCGCGTTGAGCACGTCGGCGGTGACCGGCGCGGGACGATGCACGCCGACTGCGGCCGTGATCTCGGCGCCGAGCTTGTCCTTCAACTCGAGGAGCAGCCGCTCCGCGGTCTTCTTGCCGATGCCCGGGATCCTGGTGAGCCGCCCCGTGTCCTGCATGGTCACCGACTGCGCGAGCTCCGCGACCGACAAGCCGGAGAGCACGGATAGCGCGGTGCGCGCGCCGATCCCGCTGATCTTGATGAGCTGCCGAAAGGCGCGGCGCTCGGATTCGGAGCCGAACCCGAACAGCAGGTGCGCGTCCTCGCGCACGACCAGATGCGTGAACAGCGTCAACGCGTCGCCCAGGTCGGGCAGGTTGTAGAACGTGCTCATCGGAACGTCGACTTCGTACGCCACGCCCTGCACGTCGAGCAGGATCTGCGGCGGGTTCTTTTCGACGAGGGTTCCGGAAAGCCGACCGATCATGGGCTGAAGCGCGCGAGCGGACGCATTATGGCATGGCGGAAATGCTCGCTCACAGGATTCTCCCGCGCCGCACGCGGTAGCCCTTGCGCCGCAGGCCGTGCAGGCCTTCGCCGCCGTGCGCATGGCAGATCGCGCAAGCGAGCGCGTCGGCCGCGTCCGCCGACGGCGCGGCCGGCAACCCGAGAAGCCTCTTCACCATTTCCTGGACCTGGCCCTTGGCCGCCTTGCCGTGGCCGACCACCGCCTGCTTGATCTGCAGCGCGGTGTATTCAGCGACCGGCAGGTCGGCGAGCACCGCCGCCGAAATCGCGGCACCGCGCGCCTGACCGAGCAGCAGTGTCGAGCGCGGATTGACGTTGACGAACACCTTCTCCACCGCGATCTCGGTCGGACGATGCTCGATGATCACGCTCGAGAGGTCGCGGATGATGATCTTCAGTCGCTCGGGCAGCTCGCCCGCGGTATTGCGCACGCAGCCGCTGGCGACGTACTGCAGCTTCGCGCCCGTCGCGACGATCAGGCCAAAACCGGTCGTCCTCAACCCGGGATCAATTCCCAATATGCGCCGCGGACGACGGGTTTGGGTGGAGGCTAACATGAGCGCAGCGAATGTTGAGCGAGCAGGGCGAGCGGCCGGAGCTAAAACCCGTCGCTGCCCGGAATCCGCCGCGCTGCGATCGTCGCGGTCAACGCTCCTGCGCCTCGTCGATGACCGCGTTCGTGTACACGTTCTGGACGTCGTCGAGCGCCTCGAGTTCGTCGAGGAGCTTCTGCATCCGGACCCCGTCCTCGCCGGAGAGCGCCACTTCGGTGGCCGGCTTCATCGTCACCTCGGCGAACCCGGGCTTGAGGCCGGCCTTCCCGAGCGCGTCCCGCACCGCGACGAACGCGTGCGGACCCGTGATCACGTCGAGCGAGCCGTCGTCGTTGCTGACGATGTCCTCCGCGCCCGCGTCGAGCGCCACTTCGATCACCCTGTTCTCATCGGTGCCGGGAGCGAAGACGATCTGCCCGCAGTGCGTAAACAGGAACGCGACCGATCCGTCGGTGCCCAGATGTCCGCCGTGCTTGGTGAACACGTGGCGGATCTCGGCCACGGTACGCGTGCGGTTGTCGGACAGGCAATCGACGATCACCGCCGCGCCGTTGACGCCGTAACCCTCGTAGCGCACTTCCTCGTAATGCACGCCCTCCTGCTCGCCGGCGCCGCGCTTGGCCGCGCGCTCGATGGTGTCCTTGGGCATATTGTTGTCCATCGCCTTGTCGACGGCGAGCCGAAGGCGAGGATTGCTCGCGGGATCGCTTCCTCCGAGTTTGGCGGCGATTGTGATCTCGCGTATCAGACGCGAAAAGATCTTGCCGCGCTTGGCGTCGGTGGCCGCCTTGCGGTGCTTGATGTTCGCCCACTTGCTGTGGCCGGCCATGGCTTGAGCAACGTCTTTAGGACGAGCAAATTATACGCGTCCCTCGGTCGTATTCGGGACGCACGACGCTCGGTTTTGCGTCGTCTTTTGCGCACGAATGGCGCCGGGCCGCCCCAAGCCATTCGTGCAAATTGAATCCGAGGCAAAGTATCGTGCGAGGCGCGTAGCGCCGAGCGAAACTTTGCCCCGTTACAAGAGGCCCTGTTGCTTGAGGAAGCGCTTGAGCACGCTGAGCCTCACTTCGGGGTCATTGATCTCGAGCATGCTCTGCTTGATCGGCAGCGGCAGCGGAAGGACCTCCGCCAGCCGGTACCCGACCCACGAGGCATCGCTGAGCGCGAGATCGGCGGGAAAGCTTTCCTTGCCGACGCGATCGATCAGAACCTCGAGCAGGCTCGCGAGCGGCTTGAACGCGTCGCCCAGCGGGAGCTTGGGCTCGTTGGCCAGCTCGGTCACCTTGCCGACCACCAGCCCGTCCTCCGCGACCGCGTGCGACTGCACCTGGAAGCGCTTCAGTCCCTCGGCCCGGATGTGCAGGATGCCGAGCTGCGGCATGTCCCAGGCGGCGATCCGCGCGCGAGTGCCGATCGGCGCGAACGCGACATCGGCGCTCGCCGCGGCGCTAGCGGAGACTTCTTCGCCCCGCGTGAGCAGGCAGACTCCAAACGGCTTATCGTCCTTGAGGCAGGCCTTGGTCATGGTGACGTAGCGCTGCTCGAACACCTTGAGCGGCAGCACGCCGCCCGGGAAGAGCACGGTCTTCAACGGAAACAGCGCCAGCGGGACCGGCTCCCGCGACGGCGCGCGCTGCTTGAGCGAGAACATCGGGGCGGCGAAGAAGCTACGCGCGTTCGACGGTGGGCGGGGCGACGCGCTCTTGGCCCCAGCGAGGCAAGAGCGTGTGCGCGACGCCGAGTTGATCGAGAACGCGCGCGACGACGAAATCGACCAGGTCGCCGACCGTCGCCGGGCGGGCGTAGAACCCGGGCGCGGGCGGGAGGATGACCGCACCGGCGCGGGCGAGCTTGAGCAGAGTCTCGAGGTGAATCGCCGAGAGCGGAGTCTCGCGCGGCACCAGCACCAGCGGGCGGCGCTCCTTGAGCATCACATCGGCGGAGCGCTCGATCAGGTTGTCGGCGAGCCCCGCCGCCAGCGCGCCGGCGGTCCCCATGCTGCAGGGGCAGATCGCCATCGCATCGGCGGGGTTCGAGCCCGATGCGATCGGAGCGAGCCAGTCCTCGCGCGCGAACACCGTGAGTTGTCCCGGCCTGGCGCGATAGCGCTCGGCGAACAACGATGCCGCGGCTTGCGGCTGCGTGGGCAGCGTGAGATCGAGCTCGTGCCGCGCGACGACCTGCGCAGCCGGCGAGTACAGCAGATACACGCGCGCATCGGCCGCGAGCAGGCATTCGAGCAGCCGCAAGCCGTAGGGCAGGCCCGAGGCGCCGGTGAAGGCGAGCGTGATGGTGCGTGGCGCGCTCATTGCCGAATTGTAGCCCGGGTTGGGCCGCTCTTCGACTGCGCTTGAAGGACAGGCTCCGCGGCGATACCCCGGCGCGAGGATTGCAGCTCGGGCAGTCGGTCAGTTTGTGACCGTCCGCGGATCCCAGTCCGCGCTCACCCCGCATCGCCAAGCTGGCGATGCCGGGTGAGCACCTGATAGCGTCCCGCGAACGCCTGCGCAAGTCGCTCGGCGAGGTAAACCGACCGATGCTGTCCGCCGGTGCAGCCGATGGCGACGGTGAGGTAATTGCGATTGTCGCGGGCGTAGTCGGGCAGCCAGCTCGCCACGAAGCTGTAGATGTCGCGGTACATGCGCTCGACCTCGGGGTAGCGCTCGAGGTACGCGACGACCGCGGGATCGCGGCCGGACAGCGCGGCGAGCGCCGGCTCGTAATGCGGGTTCGGCAGGCAGCGCACGTCGAAGACGAGATCGGCATCGAGCGGTACGCCGTGCTTGTAGCCGAACGACTGGAAGAGCAGCGTCAGCCGGGTCGGATCGACGCTGACGAAATCCTTGACCCAGGAGCGCAGCGCCGCTGCCGACAGCTCGCTGGTATCGAAGCTGTAGCCGAGCGTGCGCAGGTCGGCGAAGAGCGTCCGCTCGAGCTCGATCGCTTCGGTCAGGGTGCGCTCGTCGCCGGAGAAAGGATGTCGGCGCCGCGTCTCGGAGAAGCGCTTCACCAGCGTGTCGGTGGTGGCGTCGAGATACAGGAAGCGCACCTTCCACCCTTCCGCGCGCGCCCGGTCGAGCGCGTAGGGCAGGGCGGCCAGCCCGCCGCCGGTCTTGACGTCGAGGACGACCGCGACGCGATCGACCCCGGCGGCCTTCAGGTGCGCAAGCAGCCCACCGAGCTGCGCCGGCGGCAGGTTCGATACCGCGTAGTAGCCGCTATCCTCCAGCGCGGTGAGCGCCACGCTCTTGCCCGAGCCGGAGACGCCGCCGATGAGCACGAGGTCCATGAACGAGCAACTTATTCCCCGTCTTCCATGAGCTTCTGCTGCCGTTCGATGAATTCCTTTGTGCTGTCGATACCGCGCTGGTTGAGCACGAAGTTGCGCACCGCGGCCTCGACCAGCACGGCGAGGTTGCGCCCGGCCGCTACCGGAATGGTCACCTTGCGGATGGGTACGCCGAGGATCTCCTGATACGTCGCATCGACCTGCAGACGATCGAGGTCGGAGAACTGCTCATGGCTGTGGTCCTCGAGGTTGACCATGAGCTTGAGGAGCTTGCGCGGGCGCACCGCCGTCTCGCCGAAGATGGTGCGGATGTTGAGCACGCCGATCCCGCGCACCTCGAGGAAGTCCTTGAGCACCGTGGGGCAGCGCCCTTCGAGGGTGTCGGGCGAGATGCGGTAGAGCTCGACGATGTCGTCGGCCACCAGCCCGTTGCCGCGGGAGATCAACTCCAGCGCGAGCTCGCTCTTGCCGATCGCGGAGGCCCCGGTGATGAGCACCCCCATTTCGAGCACATCCAGGAATACGCCATGCAGCGTGGTCGACTCCGCCAGCACCCGCGAAAGGTACAGGCGGATCACGTCGACGATGTGCGGGGAGGGCTGGAGCGAGGTCATCAGCGCCATGTGATTGCGGTTGCACTCCTCGAGCAGATGATCGGGCACCGCTTCGCCGTTGGCGACGATGATCGCCGCGAGCTCCCGGGTGAAGAGCCTGTCGATCGAGTCGCGCAGCGCGTCTTCGGGCAACCCGCGCAGGTACAGCGCCTCGGCCGCCCCGATGATCTGCACCCGGAACGGGTGGATGAAATTCATGTGACCGACCTGGCCGATGGTCGGCTTCAACTCGGTCTCGCCGGTGAGCACGCGGTTGCCGCCCTGGCGACCCGCAAGCCAGGTGAGCCCCAAGCGCGCCTGATTTTCCGCGAAGAGCTTCTCGATGCTGACCTGCCGCATCGGGATCCCGTCGTTCACGATCGCGGTCCTTCCCAGGTCGAGAACAGCCGATGCACGCTCGCCGGGTCGCTCGCCGCAGCGAGCTGCTCGCGAAACGCGCGCTCGCTGAACATGCCCGCGAGCTCCGAGAGGAGCTGCAGGTGCTCCTCGGTCGCGTGCTCGGGAACGAGCAGCACGAAAACCTGCGCCACCGGCTTGCCGTCGGGCGCGTCGAACGGAATCGGCTGCCGCGGCCTGACGAACGCCGCGAGCGCGTGGTCGAGGCCCTTGATGCGGCCGTGCGGGATCGCGATCCCCTGACCGAGACCGGTCGAGCCCAGCTTCTCGCGCGCGAACAGGCTGTCGAACACCCTCGAGCGCGCGAGCTGCGCGCGATCCTCGAAGAGCGCTCCGACCTGCTCGAACAGCCGCTTCTTGCTCGTCGCCTCGACGTCGAGCAGGATGTTCGCTTCGGGTAACAGTTGCGCGATCTGGTTCACGCCGGCCCAAGCAGCCTACAGAAACGCAACCGGCGGGCGGTCAGGTCGACCAAGGCCCGCCGGCTTAGATGGCGCAGGATTATACGCCCGCCGCCGGCTTTTTCCGCCGCGCGACGCTGACCGCGCTGCGCTTGGCGGCAACCGCCTGGTGCCGCTGGCCGTTGCGCTTTTCCTTGTGCTTGACCACCTGCCGGTCGAGCTTGTCGGCGAGCGCGTCGATGGCGGCATACATGTCGGGCTCCACGCATTCGGCATGGATGTCCTTGCCGCGGATGTGCAGGTTGGCCGTGACCTGCTGCCTGAGCTTGTCCACCGAGAGCACCACGTTGACGTCGATGACGTGATCGAAATGCCGCGCCACGCGCTCGAGCTTGTTCTCGACGTAGGCCCGGATCGCGGGCGTGATGTCCAGATGATGGCCGCTCAGACTCAGATTCATCCTGCCCTCCTTTGCATGGGCGTGCTCTAGGGAACCTCTGAAACACCTCCGCGCGGTTGCGACGGCCGCGTTTCGGGATGGGATACCTCATTGGCCAATGAGGCAGCGAGCGACGTGTACCAAGCCACCGCTTACACTGCCTTGCGCACGTTGACCGGCGGAATCTGCAGCGCCTCCCGGTACTTGGCGATGGTTCGCCGCGCGACCAGGATGCCCTGATCGCCGAGGAGGTCGGCAATGCGGCTATCGGTGAGCGGCGCCTTGGGATCCTCGGCGCCGATCAGCTGCTTGATCAGCGCGCGGATCGCCGTGGCGGAAGCCGCGCCGCCGGTATCGGTCGCCACGTGGCTGCCGAAGAAGTACTTGAGCTCGTAGGTGCCGCGCGGGGTAAGCATGTACTTCTGGGTCGTGACCCGCGAGATCGTCGACTCGTGCAGGCTCAGGATCTCCGCGATCTCGCGCAGCACCATCGGCCGCATCGCCACTTCGCCGTGCTCGAAGAAATGGCGCTGACGATCGACGATGGCCTGCGAGACCCGGAGGATCGTTTCGAAGCGCTGCTGCACGTTGCGGATCAGCCATTTCGCTTCCTGCAACTGCGCGGCGAGCTGTTGATTCGACGCTTCGCGGTTGCGCGTGAGGATGTCGGCATAGATCCGGTTCAACCGCAGCTTGGGCATCGCCGCCTCGTTGAGCGCCGCGCTCCAGCGCCCCCGCACCTTACGTACGACCACGTCCGGGATGACGTAGTTCGCTTCGGTCTTGGAGAAGCCGGCCCCGGGACGCGGGTTCAAGCTGGTGATGAGCGCGCGCACGCCGCGCAGGCAGGTGTCGTCGGCGTGCAGCAGGCGCTTGAGCTTGCCGAAGTCGCGCGCGGCGAGCAGCGGCAGGTGGTTCTGCACCAGCTTCAGCGCCTCGCCGCGGAACACAGTGGACTCCGGCAGCGCCTTCAACTGCAGCGACAGACATTCGGCCGCGTCGCGCGCGCCGACCCCGGCGGGCTCCATGTTCTGCAGGTGCTTGAGCGCGATGGACAGCTCGTCGGCGTCGATCTCGAGCTCGGCGGGGAAGAGCTCCAGCAGCTCCTCGAGCGTGCTCGCGAGATAGCCGTCCTCGTCGAGCGCGTCGATCAGCGCCGCGACGATCTGCCGGTCGCGCAACGGCAGATTGAGCAGCGCGAGCTGCGCGTTCAGGTGATCGCGCAGCGAATTGGTGGCGACCTGCTGCGGGAGAAACGTGTCGTCGTCGTCCTCGCCGGTCGAGGTCGAAGTGCCCCAATCGCCGTCGCCGCTCACCAGCAGGTCGGAGGCTTCCGGTGCGCGCTCATCGGTCGCTTCGACGCTCTTGTCGGTCGACGAGGTGGCCACGGGCACCAGCAAGTCGCGCGGCGGCGCGGGCGACTCCTCCTCGTCGGCCTTCTCGAGCAGCGGATTTTCCTGCAGCAACCGCTCCACCTCGGCGTTGAGCTCCAGCGTCGAGAGCTGCAGCAGGCGGATCGACTGCTGCAGTTGCGGAGTCAGCGTGAGATGCTGACTCAACTTGAGCTGAAGGGTCGGCTTCACAGGCACATCGCACTGCTCTGGCGATCAGAGGCGGAAGTGCTCCCCTAGATAGACCTTCCTGACGCTTTCATTATAAACAATTTCGTCGGGGGTCCCCGAAGCGAGCACCCGGCCCTCGCTGATGATGTAGGCACGATCGCAGATGCCGAGGGTCTCGCGGACGTTGTGATCGGTGATCATAACGCCGATGTCGCGCTCCTTCAGAAAGCCGATGATCTTCTGGATGTCGAGTACAGCTATCGGGTCGATCCCGGCGAAGGGCTCGTCGAGCAGGATGAAGCGCGGCCGGGTGGCGAGCGCCCGGGCGATCTCCACCCGGCGCCGCTCGCCTCCGGACAGCGACAGCGCCGGCGCATCGCGCAGGTGCGAGATCGAGAGGTCCTCGAGCAGCGCGTCGAGGCGATTGGCGATTTCGTCGGCGTCGATGCCTTGCAACTCGAGGATCGCCTGGACGTTCTGTGCCACCGTCAGCTTGCGGAAAATGGACGCCTCTTGCGGCAGGTACGACAGGCCCAGCCGCGCGCGCACGTGGATCGGCATCCGGGTGAGGTCGTCGCCATCGAGCTCGATCGTGCCGCCGTCGGCGGCCACCAGGCCGACGATCATGTAGAAGCAGGTCGTCTTGCCGGCGCCATTGGGCCCGAGCAGGCCGACGACCTCGCCGCTGCCGACCGAGAGCGAGACGTCGTGAACGACCGTCCGGGATTTGTAGCGCTTGTTGAGCGCCGCGACCGAGAGCGTGCTCGTCGCGACGCGCGGGCCGCCAAAGTTCACTTGGCCGAGCCCGTGGACAGCGCGGCGTCGGGCTTGAGCGGCGCGGGCGGGTTGGGTTTCGGCGGCGCGGCCGGCGCCTTGCCGCTCTTTCCCGCGGTGCCGTCCTTGTCCTTCTGCTGCGGCTGAAACACGCCGCGCACCCGCGCCCCAAGCGCAGGCTCGCCGGCGGCCGCAGGGCCCGTGTCGGGACGACCCTCCGCCTTGAAGAATTCGGTGTCGGCGTTGTACGAGATGTAATTGCTGCGGATCTCGTCTTTGCCTTTGCGCAGGAGCGCGCGATCGAAAAGCTCGAGGAAGCGCGTCTCTCCGTCGTACTTGGCGCGTTGGGCCACACCCTCGTAATACTCGTCCACACCGTCGCGCTTTTCGCGGAACGTGATCGGGTTGCCCCACGCGGTGGCCGAGACCGAGTTGTCCGGGTTCTGCTGGAACACGATCTTGTCGGCGTGGATGGTGAGCGTCCCCTGGGTGAGGATCACGTTGCCTTGCAGCGTGCCGGCCTTGGTCTGCACGTTGACGTCGCCGGTGTCGGCCTGGTAGTTGATCGGCTTGTCGCGGTCGGCCTTCTCCGCGGCAGCGGACGGGGCGTGCGCGACCGCGGCTGCCACCGAGACGACGGCGAGCGCGCGTGAGAGAAGACGCAGCAAGGGAAGGATCACGGAGACTTGCTCTGCGGCTGCAACTGACCGCTCACGTGCGACTTGAGCTTGAGCGTCTTGGCCTTGTTGTCGTACTCCAGTCCGGTCGCGTTGATGGTTCCGCGCGGATCGGTGATGGTCACCGGGCGATCGGTGACGATGCGGTCCTCCTTCGGGATCACGTGCAGGAATTCGCTCGTGAAGGTGACCGGCCCGTCGGTCTTGCCGTCGGCGTCGGTGGTGGCTTCGCGCACCGCCTTGACGTGGCCTTCGAAGTAGGCGTGCTCGCGGTCGTCGGTGACCCGCGCGCGATCGGCGGTGACGTCGAGTCGAGGCTTGCCCGGATCGGTGAAAACGATCTCCGGCCCATCGAGCGCGGTGGTGTCGTCGTCCGGGAAATGCTGCGCGCGCCTGGCGACGAGCGCCTGGCGGATGCGGCCGTCCTGGTCCAGATTGACCGCCTTGAAGTTCTCGACGAAGACGTCGGGGTCGTGGCGGCCCGAGCCGTCGAAGGCCGGGCCCTCGACGTGGATCTGTGCATTGAGCCAGTAGGTCAGCGCCGCCAGCGCGCCGAGCAGCAGCACCGGCGACCAGGCGATGAGTCGATCGAGCCAGGCTTGGCCGCGCGAGCTCACACCCGCCTCACCTTGAGTCCGAGCTCGGGCGCGGACGCCTCGCCGTAGGTCGCAAGCAGCGCTTCGAGCTTGCCCTGCGCGGAGAGGATCAGCTCGCAGAGCTCGCGCACCGCGCCCGCGCCTGCGTCGCGGCGCGTGACGTAGTGCGCGCGGCGGCGGATCGACTCCGGCGCGTGTGGCACCGTGGCGCCCAGCCCGCAGCGCGCGATGATGGGGAGATCCGGGAAGTCGTCGCCCAAGTGCGCGCACTCGCTCGGCTCGAGCGAGAGCCCGGCGCGAAGCTTCTCCCAGACGGTGAGCTTGTCCTCCGCGTCCTGGAAGACTCGGTCGATGCCGAGCCTTGCGGCGCGGCGCGCCACGGCCGGCGCATCGCTCCCGGTGATCCACGCCACGGTGACGCCGGCGCGCTGCAGCCACTTCATGCCCAGTCCGTCGAGGCAGGAGTAGGCCTTGAGCTCGCCGCCGTCCTCGGCGACGTAGATGCGGCCGTCGGTGAGCACGCCGTCGACGTCGCAAGTAAGCAGCCGCACCCGGCGCGCCCGGGCCACGAGATTCGCCGCCGGCATCACACCACCCGGGCGCGAAACAGGTCGTGCAGGTGCAGCGCGCCGACGAGCCGCCGCTCGTCGTCGACGACCAGCAGCACGCTTATCTTCGGCGCCGTTTCCATGAGCTCGACGCAGTCGATCGCCAGCCGCTCGGGCCCGATGCAGCGCGGGGCTCGCGTCATCAGCTCGGCGATGCGCGCTGAGCTCAAGTCGCGCACGTGCCCCAAGCAGCGCCGCAGATCCCCGTCGGTGAAGATGCCCTCGACGTGCTGCTCGGCGTCGACCACTGCGGTCATGCCCATGCCCTTGCTGCTCATCTCGACGACCGCGTCGGCGAGCGTGGCCGCGACCGGGACCGCGGGAATGGCGGTGCCGGTGCGCATCACATCACGCACGTGGGTGAGCAGCCGCCGCCCCAGCGAACCGCCGGGATGCGCGCGCGCGAAGTCCTCGACCGAGAAGCCGCGAGCGTCGAGAAGCGTGAGGGCCAGCGCGTCGCCGAGCGCAAGCGCGGCGGTGGTGCTCGCCGTCGGGGCGAGACCGAGCGGGCAGGCCTCCGCGTCCACACTGGCGTCCAGATGCACGTCGGCGGCCAAAGCGAGCGACGACTGCTCGTTGCCGGTGAGCGCGATCAGGCGCGCGCCCTGACGTTTGAGATGCGGGAGCAGCGCGACCAGCTCGTCGGTCTCGCCCGAGTTCGACAAGAGCAGCACGACGTCCTCGACGGCGATCATCCCGAGATCGCCGTGGCTCGCCTCGGCTGCGTGCACGAAGAACGCCGGGGTGCCGGTCGAGGCGAGCGTGGCGGCGATCTTGCGCCCGATGTGCCCAGACTTGCCGATGCCGGTCACCACCACGCGACCGCGGCACTCGAACAGCGCGCGCGCCGCGGCCAGGAACGCGGCACCGAGCCGGTTGGACAGCGCGCTGATCGCCGCAGCCTCGGTCGCGAGCACGTCGCGGCCCAGCGCCAATGCGCGTTTCGGGTCGACCCCGCGCACGGCAGGAGGGCTCGCCACGATCGTTGCGGACATGCGGCAAAGTATACCGGAACCCCCGGCGGGCTCGCGGCCTCCTTGGACGCGCTTTGCGATCGCGCTGTTGCGCGTCGGCCTCTGCGGCGACTCGCGGACGCTCGACCCTCGCTTCGCTGCGCTCGCGGGTTCCCCTCTCGCCGCTCGCGCCGCCCATGCTACATTGCCCCGATGTCGCGCACGCTGGAGCTGATCCTCCTCCTTCTGGGTGCGGCCGTGATCGCGATCGTGATCTGCCGAAGGCTGCGCCTGCCGCCGATCCTCGGTTATCTCGTGGTCGGGATCACCGTTGGGCCGCATGCGCTGGCCTGGGTTCCGGATAACGCCCATGTGCGCGATCTGGCCGAGTTCGGCGTCGTGTTCCTGATGTTCTCGATCGGGCTGGAGTTCAGTCTGCCTCGACTCAACGCGATGCGCCGCGCGGTGTTCGGCCTGGGGCTGGCGCAGGTCGCGATCACCACCCTGGCGGCGATGGCGGGGCTGCACCTGCTGGGCTACGGCTGGCTCGCCGGATTGACCCTCGGGGGGGCGTTGGCGATGAGCTCGACCGCGATCGTGTCGAAGATGCTCGCCGAGCGCATGGAGCTCAACTCCGTGCACGGCAGCGACGTTATGGGAACGCTGTTGTTCCAGGACCTCGCGGTGATCGCTTTCCTTATCGCCGTGCCCACGCTCGCCGAGGGGGGTGCCGATCTTTGGTCATCGCTCGCGATCGCGGTGGGCAAGGCCGCGGTCGCGCTGGGCGTGATCCTGTTCCTCGGCCAGAGGCCGATGCGCGCCTGGTTCCATGTCGTGGCGCGGGCACGCTCCTCGGAGCTGTTCATGCTGAACGTGCTGCTGGTCACGCTCGGGCTGGCCGCGGTGACCGAGCTCGCGGGGCTGTCGTTCGCGCTCGGCGCGTTTCTCGCTGGCATGCTGATCGCCGAGACCGAGTACCGCTATCAGGTCGAGGAGGACATCAAGCCGTTTCGCGACGTGCTGCTCGGGCTGTTCTTCGTCACCGTGGGCATGTACCTCGACTTGCGCGTGGTCGGCGCGCAGCTCCGCTGGGTCGCGCTGCTTCTCGTCGGACCGGTCGCCGTCAAGCTCGTCCTGATCGTGATCCTCGCCCGGGCCTTCGGGGCGCCGCTGGGCGCGGCACTGCGTACCGGCTTCTATCTCGCGCAGGCGGGCGAGTTCGCAATCGTCCTGCTGGCGGTGGCGACCGAGCTCTCGATCGTGCCCCAGCCTCTCGCGCAGCTCGTGCTCGCGGCGATGGTGCTCTCGATGCTCGCCGCGCCGGTGATCATCCAGTTTGCCGAGCCGCTGGCACGCCGGGTCACCGCCAACGATTGGCTCGCCCGCGCCGCGCAGGTCACGCAGATCGCGGCCCGCACCATGGCGCGGCAGGAGCACGTGATCATCTGCGGTTTCGGCCGCAGCGGTCAGAACCTCGCGCGGCTGCTCGAGCGCGAGGAGATCGCGTTCATTGCGCTCGATGCCGACTCCGAGCGCGTGCGCGAAGCGGCCGCGGACGGCAGCAGTGTGGTCTACGGTGACGCCGGCCGGCGCGAGGCGCTGATCGCCGCCGGGTTGCTCAAGGCGCGCGCCATCGCGGTGACCTTCGCCGACACCGCCACCGCGCTCAAGATCCTGCATCACGTCCAGCAGCTCCGACCGGAGGTGCCGGTGATCGTGCGCACGGTCGACGACAGCGAGCTCGACCGCCTGATCAAGGCCGGCGCGACCGAGGTGGTTCCCGAGGTGCTCGAGGGCAGCCTCATGCTCGCGTCGCATTCGCTACTGCTCCTGGGCGTTCCGCTCAATCGCGTTCTGGCGCGCATTCGCGCGATCCGCGAGGAGCGTTACAGCCTGTTCCGCGGCTTCTACCACGGCGCGACCGACGCCGCCGACGCCGCCGACAACCTCCAGCCGCGGCTGCACTCGGTTCTGCTCACCGATCGCTCGGCGGCGGTCGGCCGCACGCTCGCGGATTTCGATTTCCGGGACCTGGTCGAAGTCACCGGGGTGCGCCGTCGCGGCGCGCGCTCGGCGATTCCGCGGCCCGAGCATCGCTTCGAAGCCGGCGATGTGGTCGTGCTGCTCGGCCGACCCGAGAATCTGGCGCTCGCCGAGCGACGACTGTTGCAAGGCTGACGGCGCGCGATCGGATCGATGGCGCGGCCTCCTCGGATCCTCAGTCGCAAAGTGAAGCGCCGCGCGTCGGCCGCGAGGGCCGACAACTCGACGCCGTTCGCGCGACGGTGGCGCAGGCCCCGCTCGCTCGCGCCGCATTTGTCGCGGTGGAGTCAACCCGCTACAATCATCGTCTCGATTTGTCCCCCTTTTTTGAGTCCCGATTAAATGGTTCCCCCGGCGAAGTCGGCCCCGGCCGCTGCCGCAAAAGCGATCGCCGCCTGGCGCTTCGACCCCGGCCCTGCCGCGGTCGAGCTCGCGGACGTCACTTTCGCCTACGAGACGCGGCCCGTGCTCAAGGGCATCACCATGACGATTCCGCGCGGCAAGATCGTCGCGATCATGGGCGGGAGCGGCTGCGGCAAGACCACCATCCTGCGCCTGATCGGCGGGCAGCTCCGACCGCAATCCGGCCAGGTGCGCGTCAGCGGTCTGTCGGTGCCCGACCTCGATCCGGATGCGCTCTACGAGCTGCGCCGCAAGTACGGGATGCTGTTCCAGTTCGGTGCGCTGTTCACCGACATGTCGGTGTTCGAGAACATCGCCTTTCCGATGCGCGAGCACACCGAGCTCGACGAGGAGCTCATCCGCGATCTGGTGCTGATGAAGCTGCACGCGGTGGGCCTGCGCGGTGCCGCGCACCTGATGCCCGCCGAGCTCTCCGGGGGGATGGCGCGACGCGTGGCGCTGGCGCGCGCGATCGCGCTCGATCCGATGCTGGTGATGTACGACGAGCCGTTCGCCGGCCTGGATCCGATCTCCCTCGGCGTGGTCGGGCAGCTCATCCGGCGCTTGAACGACGCGCTGTCGATCACCTCGGTGCTGGTCACGCACGACGTGTACGAATCGCTCAAGATCGTCGACTATCTGTATTTCGTCTCCGAGGGTCGCATCGTCGCCGCGGGGACGCCCGAGGAAGTGCGCGCCTCGTCCGATCCTTTCGTCCGCCAGTTCGTCGACGGTGCGCCCGACGGGCCGGTGCCGTTCCACTACCCGGCGCCTTCGTATCGCGAAGAGCTTTTCGCCGATGTCGACTGAGGTCGCAGCCGGGCTCGCGCATTGGCTGCGCCGGCTGGGCGGCGCGGTCACGGGCGCGGCGGAGCAGGTCGGATTCGCAAGCCGCTTCCTGCTCGCCGTGCTGTGGCATTCGCCGGGCGCCTTCCGGCGGCTTCACCTGACCCTGCGCGAGATCTACTTCTCGGGCGTGCTGTCGCTGGTGATCATCCTGATGTCGGGGCTGTTCGTCGGCATGGTGCTCTCGCTGCAGGGTTACGAGACGCTCAAGCGCTACGGCGCCGACGAGCAACTGGGGATCCTGGTCGCGCTGGCGCTGGTGCGCGAGCTCGGACCGGTGATCTCGGCGTTGCTCTTCGCGAGCCGCGCCGGCTCGGCGATCACCGCAGAAATCGGACTCATGAAGACCACCGAGCAGCTCGCAGCGATGGAGATGATGGCGGTCAACCCGGTCGCGCGCGTGGTCGCGCCGCGATTCTGGGGCGGCGTGCTCTCGATGCCGCTGCTGGCGGCGCTGTTCTCGGCCTTCGGCATCTTCGGCGGCTACATCGTCGGGGTGCGTCTGATCGGGATCGACGCCGGCGCGTTCTGGGGGCAGATGCGCGCCGGGGTGGACTTCTGGCCCGACGTCACCAACGGCATCATCAAGAGCTTCGTCTTCGGCGTCTCCGTTTCCCTGATCGCGGTGTTCGAGGGCTACGACGCCAAGCCCACCGCCGAAGGCGTGGCGAGCGCCACGACGCGCACGGTGGTCACGTCCTCGCTTGCCATCCTCGCGCTGGATTTCGTCATGACCGCGTTCATGTTCCGGGGAGCGAACGCCGGATGAACCGTTCCGCCATCGATCTGTGGGTCGGCATCTTCGTGGCGATCGGCTTCGGTGCGATCCTCTTTCTTGCCCTCAAGGTCGGCAACCTGCTCACCCTCGACCGCACGCCCGGCTATCGGCTCGAGGCCGAGTTCGACAACATCGGCGGGCTGAAGCTGCGCGCGCCGGTGAAGGCCGCCGGCGTGGTCGTCGGGCGGGTCGAGGCGGTGCGGCTCGACGCCAAGACCTACGAGGCGGTGGTGACGATGCGCATCGACCGCGGCTATCAGTTCAGCAGGGATACGATCGCGGCGATCAACACGTCGGGGCTGCTGGGCGAGGTGTATGTGGGGCTCGACGCCGGCGGCGACCCCGTGATGCTCAAGGACGGCGAGCGCATCGCCAAGACGCAGTCCGCCGTGGTCATCGAGAAACTGATCAGCCAGTTCCTGTTCGAAAAGGCATCGGAGACCCCCAATGCGTCCGGTGGCGCGAGCCCGCCTCCGCCGGCATCGCCCGGAAAAGCCGTGGAAGGAGCCAAGAAATGAATAACACGGGTTCGCTGTCACGTCGCATCGGGTTGCCGCTTGCCGTCTGCGCTGCGCTCCTCGCGGGCTGCGCGGTCGCGCCGAACAAGGACGACCCGTTCGAGCCGTGGAACCGCGCCATGTTCGAGGTGCACGATAAGGTCGACGGCGCCGTCGTCAAGCCCATCGCGCAGGCGTACGTGGCGGTCGTGCCGGAGATGATCCGCACCGGCGTGTCGAACTTCTTCGGCAACATCGACGACCTTTTCACCGGCATCAACAACGTGCTCGAGGGGCGCGGCAACCAGGCGGGCGACGATTTCGGGCGGGTGCTGCTCAACTCGACCTTCGGCATGGGCGGGGTTCTCGACCTGGCGTCGATGATGGGCATCCCCAAGGACAAGAAGGACTTCGGGATCACCTTCGGCAAGTGGGGCGCGCCGCCGGGCCCGTATTTCTTCGTGCCGTTGTTCGGGCCCACGACGCTGCGCGACGGAACGGGGTCGGTGGTGCGCTTCCTGATCGGACCCATCGGTTACATCGGTGAGATTCCCGTGCGCAACACGCTCTACGGCGTGGGTTACCTCGACACGCGGGCGCAGGCGCTGTCCGCCGAATCGGTGCTCGAGACGGCGGCAATCGATCGCTACCGATTCCTGCGCAACGCTTATCTCAAGAACCGACGCTTCCAGGTCTACGAAGGCAAGCCGCCGCCGGAGGAGGACGAGGACGGCGCCTCCGCTCCACCGCCCAAGCCGGCGCCAACCCGATGAGGACGACGATGTTCTGGATCACGATCCGAGCCGCTCTGCTGCTGGCGGCGGCCGTCCCGCTCGCGCATGCGCAGGAGGCGCCCGACGCACTGGTGAAACGACTCGCCGAGGAGACGCTCGCGGCGATCCGCGCCGACAAGGACCTGCAGGCCGGCGACCCGACGAAAGTCAAGCAGCTCATCGAGTCGAAGCTCGTGCCGCACTTCGATACGGCGCGGATGACCGCGCTCGCGATGGGGCGCAACTGGCGCGCCGCCACGCCCGAGCAGCAGAAGGAGCTCACCGAGCAGTTCAAGACGCTGCTGATACGGACGTATTCGAACGCGCTCACCAACTATCGCGACAACACGATGACCTACAAGCCTTTGCGCGCCAATC
Source organism: Casimicrobiaceae bacterium (assembly GCA_036382945.1). GTDB lineage: Bacteria > Pseudomonadota > Gammaproteobacteria > Burkholderiales > Casimicrobiaceae > PALSA-1003. Next base: position 9,608 of record DASVPH010000105.1, on the reverse strand, counting down.
CGGGCGATACCGATGTGGTCGTGCGCACCGAGGTCACGCGCCCCGGGCAGGCGCCGGTGCCGATCGACTACGGCATGGAGAAAACGCCGCAGGGGTGGAAAGCCTACGACATCATCGTGGCCGGGGTAAGCCTGGTGACCAACTATCGCGATGAGTTCAACGAGACGATCAGGAGCTCCGGCGTCGATGGGCTGATCAAGATCCTCAGCGACAAGAACCAGGGGCCGGCCCGCAAATGAACGACGAGCTCGCCGAAACCAAGGCTCGCGCGGTCGGCGAAGACCGAGGTCGGGCGTTCGTGTCGGGCGCGCGCTGGGCGGTCCACGGCGCGCTCACGGTCGACAGCGCGGCCGCGGTGCTCGACGCGAGTCGCCACGCAGAGCTGCCCGAAACGGGCGTGGTCGCGCTGGGCGGCGCGCACCCCGTGGACTCGGCCGCGGTCGCGGTACTGTTGTCCTGGAAGCGGCGGGCGGCCGCGGAAGGCAAGAGGCTGACCTTCGCCGATGCACCGGCGAGCCTCAAGGCGCTCGCAGAGCTCTACGGGGTCGAGGACCTGCTGGAAGCCGGTCAATAGCCTGCTGCGCTTGGCATACCTTTGTTGCTCGGACGCTCGGAATCCTCATGTACGTCGTTCTGTACACTCCGGTTCCTCGCGTCCTCGCGCCTCGTTCTGCCTGCGCTCGCGACGGCTCTTGACCGGCTTCCCCGGTGAATGGCGGGCGCATGACGCCCGCGGTTGAGATCGCCAACCTCGCGCGCCGTTTCGGCGCGGTGCAGGCGCTCTCCGGCGTCGATCTCACCGTCCAGCCGGGCGAGTTCTTCGGCCTGCTCGGACCCAACGGCGCGGGCAAGACCACGCTGATCTCGATCCTCGCGGGCCTCACCCGCGCCGATGCCGGGCTGGCGCGCGTGCTCGGCCACGATGTGGTCAGCGACTATCGCCACGCGCGTCGGCTCCTCGGCGTGGTGCCGCAGGAGCTGGTGTTCGACCCGTTCTTCACCGTGCGCGAGACCCTCGCGATCCAGTCGGGCTATTTCGGCATTCGCGATAACGACGCCTGGATCGACGAGCTGCTGCATCACCTCGACCTCACCGGCAAAGCCGACGCCAACATGCGCTCGCTCTCCGGCGGCATGAAGCGGCGGGTGCTGGTGGGTCAGGCGCTGGTGCACAAACCACCGGTCATCGTCCTCGACGAGCCGACGGCGGGGGTGGACGTCGAGCTGCGCCAGAGCCTGTGGGCGTTCATCCGCAAGCTCAATCGCGACGGGCACACGATCATCCTGACCACGCACTACCTGGAGGAGGCCGAGGCGCTCTGCGGCCGCATTGCCATGCTCAAGGCGGGCAGGATCGTCGCGCTCGACACCACGCAAAACCTGCTGTCGCGCTTCGCCGGGCTGACGGTGCGGCTCGCTGCAGCGCGCTTGCCGCAGGAGTGGGCTTCCCGCGTGATGCGCGAGGAGGATGGCGCATACCTGCTCTCGCTCGCCGACTATGGTGAGCTCGAGGGCTTGCTCGCCGCGCTGCGCGAGGCGGCCATCGCGGTCGAAGAGCTGGCGTTGCAGGAAGCCGATCTCGAGCAGGTGTTCCTGCGGATCATGGCGCGGCACCGATGAGCAGCGCCTGCGCCGCGAGGATTGCCGTCATTCCCGCGAAAACGAGCCCGAAGGGCGAAGTTTCGAGGAACGGCCAAGCGGGAATCCAGTGGCTTTTTCCGAACTACACTGAGTTCCCGCTGGAGCCTGCTCCCGAGTGCCTGAATCGGGGACGGGGACGACGCCCCGCACGTCCGTCGTTGCGGAGCGCGTCACCGTGAAGCTGCGGGGCGCCGGCTGGCTCGCGCTCCTGTACAAGGAGCTGCTGCGCTTCTGGAAGGTGGCCTTCCAGACCATTCTTGCGCCCGTGGTCACGGCGCTGCTCTATCTGCTGATCTTCTCCCACGTGCTCGAATCGCGGGTGTCGGTGTTCGACGGCCGCATCACCTACACCGCCTTCCTCATCCCCGGCCTGGTGATGATGTCCGTGCTGCAGAACGCCTTTGCCAACAGCTCGTCCTCGTTGATCCAGTCCAAGATCACCGGCAACCTGATCTTCGTGCTGGTCACGCCGCTCTCGCCGCTGGGGCTGTTCGCGGCGTACGTGCTGGGCGCGATGGCGCGAGGGCTCGCCGTCGGGCTCGGCGTGTTCCTGGTGACGGGCTGGTTCGCTCCGCTGTCGCTCGCCTATCCGCCGTGGGCGCTCGTCTTCGTGCTGCTCGGCAGCGCTATCCTCGGCATTCTCGGCCTGCTCGCCGGCATCTGGGCCGACAGTTTCGACCAGCTCGCGGCGTTCCAGAATTTCCTGATCATGCCGCTCACCTTCCTGTCAGGCGTGTTCTATTCGATCCACAGCCTGCCGCCGTTCTGGCAGGCGCTGTCGCGTTTCAATCCGTTCTTCTATATGATCGATGGCTTTCGTTACGGCTTCTTCGGGCTGTCCGACGTTGCGCCGGCAGCGAGCTTCGTCGTGGTCGCGATCTTCTCCTTGGTGCTGACGGCGCTGGCTCTACTGCTGCTCGGGCGCGGCTACAAGCTGCGGCATTGAGGCAAAGAACCGCCTCGGGTTCGCCACCTTCGATCCTCGTCCCGTCCGCAAATCGCCCCGCCCCGTGCCGGTTCGCGTGCTCGAATCGCTTGGCCTCACGGCTTCGAAACCCGACATGACCACATCCGAATCCATCAAGCGCGCCATCGAGGCGGGCCTTGCCTGCGAGCGGGTCGAGGTCAGCGGCGACGGACAGCACTTCCAGGCGCTGGTGGTGAGCAGCGCCTTCGAATCGCTTTCCAAGGTGCGCCGCCACCAGCTCGTCTACACCGCGCTCGGCGGCCGCATGCGCGAGGAGATCCACGCGCTGTCGATGACCACGCTCACCCCGGCGGAATGGTCGGAACGGACGCAGCGCTAGGCAGGCAACGATGGACAAGCTCGTGATCGACGGCGGCGCGCGGCTCGAAGGCAAGGTCCGCGTCTCGGGGGCCAAGAATGCCGCGCTGCCGATCCTCTGCGCGGGTCTGCTTACGCCCGAGCCGCTCGCGCTCGCCAACGTGCCGCGCCTGAACGATGTGCGCACCATGCAGACCCTCCTCGGGCAGATGGGGGTGAAGGGGCAGCGCGACGACGGCACGCTCACGGTCGCCGCCGAGCGCGTCGACTGGCCGCTCGCTCCCTACGAGCTGGTCAAGACCATGCGGGCGTCGATCCTCGCGCTGGGGCCGTTGCTCGCCCGCTGCGGCGAGGCGCGCGTGTCGCTGCCGGGAGGCTGCGCGATCGGGCCCCGACCGGTCGACCAGCACGTCAAAGGGCTGCAGGCGATGGGTGCCGAGATCGATCTTGATCACGGCTATATCGATGCCAAGGCCAAGCGGCTCGTCGGGACCCGGTTCGTCTTCGACGTGGTCACCGTCACCGGCACCGAGAATCTGATGATGGCCGCCACGCTCGCCGACGGGGTGACCACGCTCGAGAATGCGGCGCGCGAGCCCGAGGTGGTCGATCTCGCCGAGTGCCTCAACGCGATGGGTGCCCGGGTGAGCGGCGCCGGCAGCGACCGCGTCGCGATCGAAGGTGTGGCGCGGCTGCACGGAGCGTCGTACGCGATCATGCCCGACCGCATCGAGACCGGCACGTTCCTCGCGGCGGCGGCCGCGGCCGGGGGCGACGTGACGCTCACCGGCACGCGCACCGATACCCTGGAGGCGGTGCTCGACAAGCTCGCCGAGGCGGGAGCCACGCTCAGCATCGACGAGGGGTCGATTCGCGTCTCGCGCGCCGGCCCGCTCAAGTCGCTGAGCCTGCGCACCGCGCCGTACCCCGCGTTTCCGACCGACATGCAGGCGCAGGTGATGGCGCTGATGACGGTGGCCGACGACACCGCGCTGATCACCGAGACCATCTTCGAGAACCGGATGATGCACGTCCAGGAGCTGATCCGGCTCGGCGCGAACATCGAGGTCGAGAGCAGCACCGCGATCGTCAAGGGCGTGCGCGCGCTCACCGGCGCCAACGTCATGGCGACCGACCTGCGCGCCTCGGCGTGCCTGGTGATCGCCGGCCTCATGGCCGAGGGGCGGACCACGATCGATCGCATCTACCACCTCGATCGCGGCTACGAAAGGATCGAGGAGAAGCTTCGCGCGCTCGGCGCGCGGATCCAGCGCGTCCGCGAAGCCGGCGGCGAGTAATCCCGCGGCGCCGGAGCGTGCGCGGAAGTCCGGTAAAATGAGCGATTCGCCTCGCCTGCACCATGATTCCGCTCACCATCGCGCTTGCCAAGGGCCGCATTCTCGACGAGGCGCTGGCGCTCTTCCGCCGCGCGGGGATTACGCCCGCCGAAGATCTCGAGACCTCGCGCAAGCTCATCATCGGCAGCAGCCGGCCGGATGCGCGTTTCGTCATCGTGCGCACCTCCGACGTGCCGACCTACGTCGAATACGGGGCCGCCGATCTCGGCGTGGCGGGCAAGGACGTGCTGCTCGAGCACGGCGGGGAGGGCCTGTATCAGCCGATCGATCTTCGCATCGGCCGCTGCACGCTGGTCGTCGCCGCGCCGCGCGGCTTCGATTACGCCGGGGCGGTGAAGCGCGGCGCGCGGCTCAGGGTCGCGACCAAGTACGTCGCCACCGCGCGCGAGCACTTCGCCGGCAAGGGCATGCACGTCGATCTGATCCGGCTCTACGGCTCGATGGAGCTCGCCGCGCTGGTGGGACTGGCCGACGCCATCGTCGATCTGGTGAGCACCGGCAACACGCTCAAGGCCAACGATCTGGTCGCGGTCGAGGAGATCGTGCCGATCAGCGCGCGGCTGATCGTCAACCCGGCCGCGCTCAAGTTGAAGCGCGAGGCGATCCAACCGCTGCTCGAAACGCTCGCCGCGGCGACCGGGAAGGCTGATGCCTGAGGGAGCGCCGCAGCGGCTCGATTCGTCGGCACCGGGGTTCGACGCTGCGCTCGCGCGCTTGACCGAATTCGAGGCCAAGGAGGACGCGGCGATCGAGGCCGCGGTCGCCGCGATCCTCGCCGACGTTCGCGCCCGCGGCGACGCCGCGGTGCTCGACTACACCGCGCGCTTCGATCGCGTCCGGGCGCAGAGTGTGGCGGCTCTCGAGCTCGCTGCGTCCGACTGCCGGGCCGCGTACGAAGCGTTGCTCGCCGGCGAGCGCGAAGCACTGGCGAGCGCGGCGGCGCGCATCCGCGCCTTTCACGAGCGGCAGCGGGGCGAGTCGTGGACCTTCACCGAGGAAGACGGCACGCGCCTGGGACAGAAGCTCACCGCGCTCGAGCGCGTCGGCCTGTACGTGCCGGGCGGCCGAGCCGCCTATCCGTCCTCCGTGCTGATGAGCGCGCTGCCGGCGAAAGTGGCGGGTGTGGCCGAAATCGTCATGGTCTCGCCCACGCCGGACGGCGCGAGGAACCCGCTGGTGCTCGCCGCGGCGCATCTCGCGGGCGTGACGCGCGCGTTCGCGATCGGCGGTGCGCAGGCGATCGGCGCGCTCGCCTACGGCACGGCGACGATTCCCGCCGTCGACAAGATCGTCGGGCCCGGCAATGCGTTCGTCGCCGCGGCCAAGCGGCGCGTCTTCGGGACGGTCGGCATCGACATGGTGGCCGGACCCTCCGAGATCCTCGTCATCGCCGACTCGAGCGCCAACCCCGACTGGGTGGCGATGGACCTGTTCTCGCAAGCCGAGCACGACGAGCAGGCGCAGGCGATCCTGCTCTCGCCCGACGCCGCGCTCCTCGACGCGGTCGCCGCGAGCATCGCGCGCGAGCTCCCGGCGATGGCGCGCAAGGACATCATCGCCGCTTCGCTGGCGAAGCGCGGTGCCTTGATCCGCGTGCGCGATCTCGAGCAGGCCTGCGCGATTGCCGATCGGATCGCACCGGAGCATCTCGAGCTCGCGGTGGCCGCACCGGAGGCGCTCCTCGACCGGATCCGCAATGCGGGTGCGATCTTTCTTGGACACTACAGCTCCGAGGCGCTGGGCGACTATTGCGCCGGTCCGAGCCACGTGCTGCCCACCGCGCGCAGCGCCCGCTTCTCCTCGCCGCTCGGCGTGTACGACTTCCAGAAGAAGACGAGCCTGATCGCGGTCTCGCCCGCGGGCGCGCGCACGCTCGGCCGCACGGCGGCGACCCTCGCGCACGGCGAAGGCTTGTCGGCGCACGCGCGGAGCGCCGAATACCGGCTGCAAACTGCGTCGAGGAGCGGCAAGTGAACGATCGCGCGCCCGCCGGGGCCGCCGCCTTCGTGTCGCGGCTGGTGCGACCGGAGATCCAGGGGCTCTGCGCGTACGCGGTCGCGAAGGCCGAAGGCATGGTCAAGCTCGACGCGATGGAGAATCCGTACGGGCTTCCCGGCCCGGTCCGGGCGCGGCTCGACGCGGCGCTGGCGCAGGTGGCCGTCAATCGCTATCCCGACGGAGCGGGTGAGGCAGCCAAGGCGGCGCTCGCGCACGCGCTGCGGATTCCTGCGGGCCAGGGTGTGCTGCTCGGCAACGGCTCCGACGAGCTGATCCAGATCATCACCTCGGCGCTGGCGCGCCCGGGCGCGGCGATGCTCGCGCCCGAGCCGTCCTTCGTCATGTATCGCCGCAACGCGCTCTACGCCGGCATGCGCTTCGTCGGCGTCCCGCTGGCGGCGGATTTGAGCCTCGACCTGCCGGCGATGCGCGCGGCGCTCGAGCGCGAGCAGCCCGCGCTGGTCTTTCTCGCCTGCCCGAACAATCCGACGGGAAACCTGTTCGCGGCGGGCGACGTCGAAGCAATTCTGCGCGCCGCGCCCGCACTGGTCGTCGTCGACGAGGCGTACTACGCGTTCGCCGAATCGAGCTTCTTGCCGCGGGTGGCCGACTATCCCAACCTGCTGGTCCTGCGCACGGTGTCGAAGGTCGGCATGGCGGGCCTTCGTCTGGGATACGCCGTCGCGGCGCCGGAATGGATCGCGCAGCTCGACAAGGTCCGGGCGCCTTATAATGTGAACGCGTTGACGCAAGCGGCGGTGGTGGCGTTGCTCGACGATACGCGTTGGCTCGTCGAGCAGGCGAGCGCGATTCGTGCCGAGCGGGCGCGGCTCGAAACGGCATTGGCGCGCCTGCCGGGAACCCGGTTGTTTCCCACGCAGACGAATTTCGTGCTGGTCCGCGTCGCGGACGCGAATGCGCTGTTCGAGGGCCTCAAGGCCCGCCGCATCCTGGTCAAGAATCTGCACGGCTGGCACCCGCTGCTTGCCAACTGCCTGCGGATCACGGTCGGGACGCCCGAGGAGAACGACGTGCTGCTCGCCGCTTGCGCGGAAGCTTGCCGATGAACGATACCAAGCCCCGAGCCTCGAGCTCGACCGCTCGGCGCGGGCGCGTCGAGCGCGCGACCAAAGAGACGACGATCAGCGTCGCGGTGCATCTCGACGGGACGGGGCGCGCCGAGATCGCGACCGGCGTGCCGTTCCTCGACCACATGCTCGACCAGGTCGCGCGCCACGGCATGCTCGACTTGTCGGTGCAGGCGAAGGGCGACCTGCATATCGACGCCCACCACACGGTGGAGGACGTGGGCATCGCCCTGGGGCAGGCGATCAGGCAGGCGCTCGGCGACAAGGCCGGGCTCACGCGCTACGGCCATGCCTACGTTCCGCTCGACGAAGCGCTCTCGCGCGTGGTGATCGACCTTTCCGGGCGGCCCGGGTTGGAATACCACGTGCCGTTCACTCGACCGATGATCGGCGCCTTCGACGTCGACCTCATGCACGAGTTCTTCCAGGGCTTCGTCAATCACGCGCTGGCCACACTGCACATCGACAACCTGAGGGGCCAGAACGCGCACCACCAGGCGGAGACGGTGTTCAAGGCGTTCGCCAAGGCGCTGCGGATGGCGGTGGCGCTCGATCCGCGGGCGAGCGGCGTGCCGTCGACGAAGGGAACGCTCTGACGACCGACATCGCCGTCGTCGACTACGGGACGGGCAACCTGCGCTCGGTGGCGAAGGCGCTTACCTTCGTTGCGCCCGAGCGCACCATCGTGGTGAGCTCCGACCCGGCGACGATCCGCAACGCGGCGCGCGTGGTGCTGCCCGGGCAGAGCGCCATGCCCGATTGCATGCGTGCATTGAACCAGAGCGGGCTCGCCGAGGTCGTCCTGCAGACCATCGCCGAGCGCCCGTTTCTGGGCATCTGCCTGGGCTTGCAGATGCTCTTCGACGAGAGCGAGGAGGGACCCACTCGCGGCTTGGGCGCGCTGGCCGGCCACGTCGTGCGTTTTCGCGATGCGGCGATGGTCGACGCGCGCGGGGTCCGGCTCAAAGTCCCGCACATGGGCTGGAGCCCGGTGGTGCGCACCGGCGAGCATCCGCTGTGGCGGGGCATCGACGACGGCACGCGCTTCTACTTCGCGCACAGCTACTACCCGGTGCCCGATGACCCGAACATTGCGGCGGCGAGCGTTGCGTATCCAACGCCGTTTACTTGCGCGATTGCCCGCGCTAATATCTTTGCCGTGCAGTTCCACCCAGAGAAGAGCCACCGCGCCGGTCTCCAGCTGCTCTCGAATTTCGTCGCCTGGAACGGGCGCGTCTGAACGCTAGCTGCGCGCGGCTTCGCGCAGCTACCTTCCCTGCACCGCACGTCGCCACGGCAGCGACACCCTGTCGCCACCCGCCGCCATGCAGATCATTCCCGCGATCGACATCAAGGACGGTCACTGCGTGCGCCTGAAGCAGGGCGAGATGCAGTCCGCAACGGTGTTCTCGGAGGACCCGGCGGCGATGGCGCAACACTGGCTGGAGCTGGGCGCGCAGCGACTGCATCTGGTGGACCTGAACGGCGCGTTCGCCGGAAAGCCCAAGAACGAGCTGGCGATCCGCGAGGTGGTGAGCGTCATCGGCGATGAGATCCCGGTGCAGTTGGGCGGAGGCATTCGCGACCTCGACACCATCGAGCGCTACTTGGACGACGGCATCAGCTACGTCATCATCGGCACCGCCGCGGTGAAGAATCCCGGATTCCTGCACGATGCCTGCTATGCGTTCCCGGGGCACATCATCGTCGGCCTCGACGCGCGGGAGGGCAAGGTCGCCACCGACGGCTGGTCGAAGTTGACCGGTCACGACGTCGTCGATCTCGCCAGGAAGTACGAGGATTACGGCGTCGAGGCGGTCGTCTACACCGACATCGGCCGCGACGGCATGCTCACCGGCGTCAATATCGAGGCCACGGTCAAGCTCGCCCGCGAGCTCAAGGTTCCCGTCATTGCCAGCGGCGGCATCAACAGCCTGAAGGACATCAAGGATCTCGCCGGTTACGAAAGCGAAGGCGTCACGGGCGCGATCGCCGGGCGCGCGCTCTACGACGGTACGCTCGATTTCAGGGCGGCGCTGAAGGCGGCCAAGGGGAAGTAGCGGCCCGAGCAGCGAGAGGGGACCCCCGCGCGTTAGCGCGTGGGGGTCGAGCGTCCGCGAGTGGCCGCAGCGGCCGACACGCACCGCCTCCCTTCGCGCGCCGGGACAAGGAGGCCGCGACTTCGAGCGGCGGAGTGGGTCCTCCGCCACCCTGGCGTGAATTTCGGGCGTTGAGTTG
>DASVPH010000104.1:0-20421 GCA_036382945.1 Casimicrobiaceae bacterium | reverse complement strand
CCTATTCGCAAGCCGAGCAACGCCGCAGGCGCGCCGTTTGGCCGCAACCCGAAGGGACGGGGGCGCTTTGGGCGCATTCCGTTGTTGCCGGCCGCTGGCAGTGGAGTGGCACTGCGGCGCGGCCGGCGCCTAGGACTGCATTCCAGAGCGCCCCCGTCGCATACGCGACAGTAAGCCCGACAGGCTCCTAGCAGGCTAGGCGAGCAAGATGGCGAGACAACATGGATAAGGTCATCAACTACTACTTCGCCACCGTCTCGCCGTTCATGTATCTCGGCCACGAGCGCTTCGTGGCGATCGCCCGCAAGCACGGTGCGACGATCGCGGTCAAGCCGATCAACCTGGGCGAAGTGTTTCCGGTGTCGGGCGGATTGCCGCTCTCCAAGCGCGCACCGCAGCGCCAGGCCTACCGCCTGCGCGAGCTCGCGCGCTGGTCGGATTATCTCGGCATTGCGTTGAACTGCCAGCCGCGGTTCTTCCCCGTGAACGGCGACCTCGCGGCGGCGTGGATTCTCGCCGCGCTGGAGCAGGGCACGGCGCAGGGCCTGGCGCTGACCGGCGCGGTCGGGCGCGCGATCTGGGCCGAGGAGCGCGACATTGCCATCGAACCCACGCTGATCAGCATCGCGCGAGAATTGGGGCTCGACGCCGCGGCGTTGGGCCGCCGCGCCGCGGCCGCGGAAATTGCCGCGCGCTACAAGGCGCTCACGCAGGAGGCGATCGCACGCAACGTATTCGGCGCGCCGACGTACATCTACCGCGACGAGCTCTTCTGGGGCCAGGATCGGCTCGACTTTCTGGACCGGGCGCTGGCAAAATAGCAAGCTTTCGCGGTTCCGCGCTGGGGGCCAAGGCGCCGGCCTCTCCCCGAGCGCCGGAAACCGAGCGGGTGACCGCGATCGGGAAAACACGGGCGCGGCGCGGATAACAACGCTTTCGCCACATTTTCGAGGGGATGGTCATGTCATACGCACTTGGGTTCGCGCTCGTCTGCGCGATCGTGGCGCTGGTGTACGGCGGCTGGTCGATCGGCTGGATCCTCGCCAAGCCGGCCGGCAACGCCCGCATGCAGGAGATCGCCGGCGCAATCCAGCAGGGTGCGCGGGCGTTTCTCAACCGCCAGTACGCCACGATCGGCATCGTCGGCGTCATCCTGTTCGTGATCATCTGGATCGCGCTGGGCGGCGCGACCGCTGCGGGCTTCGCGATCGGCGCCGTGCTCTCCGGGGCCGCCGGCTACATTGGCATGAACGTCTCGGTACGCTGCAACGTCCGCGCGGCGGAAGCGGCGCGCACGGGCTTGAACGAAGCGCTTACCGTGGCCTTCCGCGGCGGCGCGATCACCGGGCTGCTGGTCGTGGGCCTGGGCCTGCTCGGGGTGGCCGGCTTCTACTGGATCTTGACCCAAACCGCAGCGTATGTTCCCAACGCCGCCAAGGAAGGGCTGAGCGCGGTGATCCAGCCGCTGGTGGGCTTGGCCTTCGGCGGCTCGCTGATCTCGATCTTCGCGCGGCTGGGCGGCGGGATCTTCACCAAGGGCGCGGACGTCGGCGCCGACCTGGTCGGCAAGGTGGAAGCGGGCATCCCGGAAGACGATCCGCGCAACCCTGCCGTGATCGCCGACAACGTGGGCGACAACGTCGGCGATTGCGCCGGCATGGCGGCGGACCTCTTCGAGACCTACGCGGTGACGGTCATCGCGACCATGCTGCTGGGCGCGCTGCTGCTCAAGGACGACGCCGCTGCCGCCGTCACTTACCCGCTCGCGATGGGCGGGATCTCGATCCTCGCCTCGATCGTCGGCACGTTCTTCGTCAAGGCGCGCACGGGCGGCAAGATCATGAACGCGCTCTATCGCGGACTCATCGTCGCCGGCGTGCTCGCCGCGATCGGGTTCCTGCTGGTCACCTACTGGGTGATGAGTGGCGTTACGGCGACCCGTCCCGAGCTTAGCACCTGGCGTCTGTGGGGTGCCGGGCTGGTGGGATTGGCATTGACCGCGGCGATGGTGCTGATCACCGAGTACTACACGGCGACCGAGTTCCAGCCCGTGCGTCGAGTGGCGCAGGCCTCGACGACGGGGCACGCGACCAACATCATCGCCGGGCTTGGCGTGTCGATGAAGGCGACCGCGTGGCCGGTCATCGCGGTGTGCGTCGCGATCCTCGTATCGTATGTTCTCGCCGGCCTTTACGGGATCGCCATCGCCGCGACCGGGATGCTCTCGATGACAGGGATCATCGTGGCGCTGGACGCGTACGGCCCCATCACCGACAACGCCGGCGGCATCGCGGAGATGAGCGGGCTGCCTGATTCGGTCCGCGCGATCACCGACCCGCTGGACGCGGTGGGCAACACGACCAAGGCGGTGACCAAAGGCTACGCGATCGGCTCGGCGGGGTTGGCCGCGCTCGTGCTCTTCGCCGACTACACCCACGCGCTCGACGCCGCGCGTATCAATGTGAGCTTCGAGCTGTCCGACTACATGGTCATCATCGGGCTGTTGCTCGGCGGGCTGGTTCCGTACCTGTTCGGTGCCATGGCGATGGAGGCGGTCGGCCGCGCGGCCGCTGCGGTGGTCGTCGAAGTGCGCCGGCAGTTCAAGGAAATCCCCGGCATCATGGAAGGCAAGGCCAAACCCGACTATGGCACGGCGGTGGACATCATGACCCGGGCGGCGATCCGGCAGATGCTGATTCCGTCGCTGCTACCGGTGGTGGTGCCGGTAATCGTCGGGCTCCTATTGGGACCGAAGGCGCTCGGGGGGCTGCTGCTGGGCACGATCATCACCGGGCTCTTCGTCGCCATCTCGATGACCACCGGCGGCGCCGCCTGGGACAACGCCAAGAAGTACATCGAGGACGGCAACCTCGGCGGCAAAGGCTCGGATGCGCACAAGGCCGCCGTGACCGGCGACACGGTGGGCGATCCCTACAAGGACACCGCCGGGCCTGCGGTCAACCCGCTCATCAAGATCATCAACATCGTCGCGCTGATGATCGTGCCGCTGCTGGCGCGGATCGGCGGCTGATCGCCGCAACCATGCGCTGCCCCGGGAGGGAGCGCGGCGCGAGTCCCGGGAGCGCACAGCGAGCCGCCGGTGCGGTCAACGCTTCCGCGCGAGCATCACGCCGTCGCCGACGGTGAGCAGGCACGACTCGACGCGCGCATCATCGCGGATCTTAGCGTTGAGCGCGCGCAGCGCCGCCGTGTCCGCATCACGGACCCTCGGTCTCGCCACCGCCCCGCTCCACAGCATGTTGTCGAGCGCGATTACGCCGCCGCTACGCACGAGCTTGAGGCAGCTCTCGTAGTACGCGTCGTACGCCGTCTTGTCGGCGTCGATGAAGGCGAAATCGAACGAGCCTGCGCCGAGCTCCTGCTCCAGCACCGGCAGCGTCGCAAGCGCCGGCGCGAGGCGTAGATCGATCTTGCCGGCAACGCCGGCTTCCTGCCAGTAGCGCCGCGCGACCGCGGTCCACTCCTCGCTCTTGTCGCAGCAGACGAGCTTGCCGTCGGCCGGAAGCGCCATCGCGACCGCCAGCGCGCTGTAGCCGGTGAAGGTGCCGATCTCGAGCGCCCGCCTCGCGCCGATCGAACGCACGAGCAACGCGAGCAGCGCGCCTTGATCGGCGCCGATCTGCATACCGCCCTGCGGCAGTCGCGCGGTTTCCGCGCGCAGCCGCTTCTGCAGCGGCGTCTCGCGCGTGATCTCTTCGGTGACGTAGCGCTCGATCTTGGCCGGGAGCAGCGTGCGCGTCATGCGTGAAGCATGCGGTGGAACGCGGTGGCTGGCAATATGCGGCGCGAGCGAGCGCGCGGTACAATCGCCTCGGTAGCGAATTCCCCGGGTTGACGATGCAGCGACGCCATCTCATCGCAATCGCTCTTTTCGTCGCGAGCTCGCTTGCGCTGGGACAGAACCGGGCGCCCGAGCTTCCTTCCGGATGGACGCCGAAGAAGCCGGTCTTAACGCGCCTCGACATGGTTGCCGCGGCCAATCCGTTGGCGGTCGCGGCCGGCCACGAGATCCTCGAGCAAGGCGGCAGCGCGGTGGACGCCGCGGTCGCAGTGCAGATGGTGCTCAATCTCGTCGAGCCGCAATCCTCGGGCATCGGCGGCGGTGCCTTCATGCTGGTCCACAACGGGTACAACGGCCTGTTGACTGCGTACGACGGCCGCGAAACGGCGCCGTCCGCGGCGAAGCCGGAGCGTTTTCTCGACAAGGAAGGCAAGCCGCTCAAGTTCTACGACGCGGTGGTCGGCGGCCGGTCGGTCGGCGTCCCCGGGACGCTGCGCCTGCTCGAGCTCGCGCAGCGGCAGCACGGGAAGCTCCCGTGGGCGAAGCTGTTCGAGCCGGCGATCGCGCTGGCCGAGCACGGCTTTGCGGTCAGCCCGCGCCTCGCCGACGCGATCGCCCGTGAAAAGTATCTGACGCAGGAGCGCGCGCGGGCCTACTTCTACAACCCCGACGGAACGCCGCTCGCCGTGGGCCAGATGGTGAAGAATCCCGCCTTCGCCGCCACGCTGAAACGCATCGCGGCCGAGGGCGCGGACCCGCTCTACAAGGGCGAGATCGCCCGCGACATCGTCGACACCGTGCGCTCGCACCCCACCAATCCGGGCGATCTCACCGAAGCCGATCTCGCCGGGTACAAGGTGAAGGTGCGCGAGCCGGTATGCGGGCGCTACCGCGCGTACAAAGTCTGCGGCATGCCGCCGCCGTCCTCCGGCGGCATCACCGTGCTGCAGATCCTCGGCATCCTCGAACCCTTCGACATGAAGGCGCTGGGCCCGAGCTCGCTCATCGGCGTTCACCTGTTCAGCGAAGCCGGCAGCCTCGCTTACGCCGACCGCAACCAATATCTCGCCGATCCCGATTTCGTGAAGCCACCGCCGGAATTGACGGACCTTGCCTACCTGCGGCAGCGCTCGACGCTGATCAAGCTCGACGCAAGCATGGGCCGGGCCAAGCCGGGAACACCCGGGGCCGGACCCGCGTCGAGCCGGAAGGTCGCCGCGCGCCGCTTCGGCACGGACAACGCGCTCGAGTTTCCGTCGACCTCGCACATCTCCATTGTCGACAAGTACGGCAGCGCGGTGGCGATGACCACCACCATCGAGGACGCGTTCGGCAGCCGGCTTTTGACCCGCAGCGGATTCCTGCTGAACAACGAGCTGACCGATTTTTCTTTCGCGCCGGTCGAGGACGGCAAGCCGGTTGCCAACCGTGTCGAAGCCGGCAAGCGGCCCCGCTCGTCGATGGCGCCGACCATCGTCTACGACGCCAAGGGCAAGCTGTACATGGTCGTCGGCTCGCCCGGCGGGAGCGCGATCATCAACTACGTGGCGAAGACGCTCTTGGGCGTGCTCGCCTGGGGCCTCGACCCGCAGGCGGCGATCGACCTGCCCAACGTCGGCAGCCGCAACGGTCCCACGGAGCTCGAGAAGGATACCGCCGCGGTCGCACTCGAGCCCAAGCTCAAGGCGCTCGGGCACGAGACGCGCGTGATGGAGCACACCAGCGGACTGCAGGCGATCGTGCGCACCAAGACCGGCTGGATCGGCGGCGCCGATCCGCGGCGCGAGGGCAGCGTGGCGGGCGATTGAAGCTTGCTTCGCGGGCGAAGCGAAGAGCGAACCACCCGCGCATCCCTGGACATGAATGCGAGCACCGTGCACGTGCAGCGCCTGACCGAGGCCTCCCGGCCCGAGCTCGAGCGGCATTTCCTGAGCCTGGGACCCGAGGACGTGCGGCTGCGCTTCGGCGTGCTCATCAGGGCGCAGGCGATCGCCGACTATGTGGCCCGTATCGACTTCGAGCGCGACGCGGTGCTCGGGGTCCACGACAAGGCGCTCGCGCTCATCGGCGTGGCGCACGTCGCGTTTACCGACGGCATGGCGGAGATCGGGGTGTCGGTGCTTCCGGGACACCGCGGCGGCGGCGTCGGCAGCGCGCTTCTCGCCCGCGCCGCGGAGCACGTGCGCAACCGCTTCGTCAACCGGCTGTTCATGCACTGCCTCGCGGAAAACGCGACGATGCTGCACATCGCGCGCAAGCTCGGCATGAATATCTGTGTGGACGCGGGCGAGGCCGACGCTTTCCTCAGACTGCCGCCCGCCGACCCGGCCTCGGTGGCGGGCGAGTTCGTCGACCAGCGCCTGGCGCTATTCGATTACGCGCTCAAAGCGCAGGCGCTGCGGTTCCGCCAGATCGCGGGCGAGTCTCCACCCGGCGAGCCGGAGCACTGAGGAACCGATGGGCGCGCCGAAGTCCGCGCTGCACCGCATCGTCATCGTCGGCGGCGGCGCCGGAGGGCTGCCGCTCGCCGCGCGCCTGGGCGACACGCTGGGGCGCCTCGGCCGGGCCGAGATCATCCTGGTCGATCAGTACGCCACGCATCTGTGGAAGCCGCTCCTGCACGAAGTCGCCGCCGGACGCATGGATGCGGACGTGCACGGCGTGGACTATCTCGCGCTCGCGTACTGGCATCACTTCCGCTTCCGCCAGGGCGCGGTCGGCGGACTGGATCGCGCGCGCCGCGAGCTCGCGCTCGAGGCCGTCTACGACGACGACGGCGCGCTGATGCTGCCGCGTCACATCCTGCACTACGACACGCTGGTGTTCGGCGTGGGGAGCGTCAGCAACGACTTCGGCGTTCCCGGCATCGCGACGCACGCGATCTCGCTCGACACCCAGGCCGACGCCGAGCGTTTCCATCGGCGGCTCCTCGCCGCGTGCGTGCGCGCGGACGCCGCAGCCGGTGCCGGCCGGCCCACCGGAGTCGACATCGTGATCATCGGTGCGGGGGCGACCGGCGTGGAGCTCGCAGCCGAGATCCGCCACACCACCGGGGCGCACGCGAGCTACGGCCTTGACTACCTCGATCCGGGGAAGGACATCCGGCTCACCCTCCTCGAGGCTGCGCCGCGCATCCTGCCGCAGCTCTCCGAGCACGTGGCGCAGGCCGCCGTCGGACTGCTGGCGAAGCTCGGCATCGCGGTGCACGTCGGTGAGCGCGTCAGCGCTGTCGACCGCAGCGTCGTGTACGCCGCGAGCGGCGCGACCTATCCGGCCGATCTCATCGTGTGGTCGGCAGGGATCAAGGCGCCGGAATGGCTCACCCGGCTGGACGGACTGGAAACGGGCCGCGGCAACCAGCTCGTCGTCACGGCCACGCTGCAGACCACGCGCGATGCCGACATCTTCGCCTTCGGCGACTGCGCCGCGTGTCCGTGGCCCGAGGCGGGACGCGAAGGCGCGCTCATTCCCCCGCGCGCGCAGGCCGCCTACCAGCAGGCGAAGCTGCTGGTGAAGACGATGCGCTCGCGTCTCGACGCAGCGCCGCTGCCGACGTTCCGGTTCCGCGACTTCGGGTCGCTCGTATCGCTCGGCGAGCTATCCGCGGTCGGGAGCCTGATGGGCCGGCTCGTCGGCGGCAGCCTGCTCATTCAGGGGCTGATCGCGCGCTGGATGTACACCTCGCTCTACAAGCTGCACCAGGTGGCGATCCTCGGCTACGTCGGCGTCGCGCTCGACACGCTCGGGCGCTTCCTGCGCCGGCGCACCGAGCCGAGGGTGAAGCTGCATTGAGTCGTCATTCCCGCGAAAGCGGGAATCCAGTGGCGTGCGACGAAAGACCCTGGGTTCCCGCTTCCGCGGGGACGACAATCTAATAGGCCTCCGGCTGAAACCCTGCTTCCCGCCGCGCCTGCTGCCACCCGTTGTTGTTCATCCTATCGATTCGCTTGCCGCGAAACGGAAACACCCAGATCGGGTGCAACCCGCGTTGCGCCTTGATGATCGACCAGGCCACGTTGTTGAGGATCACGACATGCGGCCGTTTGGTCTTGAACGCCTCGGGAGGGATCACGAACACGCTCCTCGCTATTTCGGGCACGACGACTTCCCACGGCCATTGCAAGCCGCAGAGGTTGCTCTGGCGCAAGCGCGTGTTGATTGCGAATAGCGCCATGCGGGCGAGGTGAGTCGAAAGAGCCGGTCCTGTTCCTCCCAGCTGAGCGGATAAGGCAATCGCGGATCCTCAGGCAGCATGCTGATGAACGGCGGGATCGCGTCGAACCAAGGGCGGCCGTCGGCATCGCGGTAGGAGCGCGCAGCGCGATTCAGAATCGTGCGCACCACTTCCAAAGTGCGGTTGATTGTCGTGGCACTCGCGCCTTGGCTAAGGCGGTCTTTGATGAACGGTTCCAGGGTTGCGTCGTGAATCTGCTGCGGCTCGAGGTTTCCGATGTAGCGCGCAAGCAGCTGGACGTGCCACTTGATCACATCGATACTGCGCCTGCAACGCGATTGAGCCACGTAGCGCGCGGCGCAGTCAGCGAAGGTCGGACGTGCGTGCGCCTTGCGTTCCCGCTCATACTCGATCCGCGCCATCTCGACGCCAAGTCGTTCCTCGGCCTGTTCCTGGGTCACGGCGCCGACACGCAGGCCGATACGGACGCCGAGGTATCTCTTGTCAATGAACAGCCGACTGTCCTCGAGGACAGTGATGCCTGGTGTGCGTGTCTTGGCCATAAGCTCCTCCGATGGGGCAGAGGAGCATTTTCAAGCGGCGCGAGAGTGAGGAAGAGGCGCGAGGTCACTGTTATTGCAAATCCAAGCCTCGCCGGTCGAGCGTGGTTGAACACCTCAGGCTGATGCGCTAGGATACGGGCGTAGGTAGTACCTGGGGATTGCTAGCAGACTCCCCGGTTTCCCAAGACGCTCCGGCGTCCAAGTTCTGCTCCCGTTTGGGTGAAAGCCTAAGGGGAGTGTGCGTGGACGCAGTTGGAAAAAACTCCTCCGTTTCAGACGCTCGCGCAGATCGAGTGCGCGTCGGTTTTCTGCGCACCGATCGATGCCACGTCGCGTCGTCGCCTGCGGTGCCGTGGTCGCCGCCATGGTCGCCGCACCTGCGGTCAGGCCCGTTAAACGCCTGCGCCGCCGCGACGACCCCGTCATCGCCTGACAAAGGAAGGCCAGTGACGCTTCGTCACTTGGCCCTGGTGGGGTTGCTCGTTTGCATCTCACATGTCCAGGCCGACATCCCGTGGCGCAGTGTGCGCGAGGCGGAGCTGCGAGGACTCTTCATCGATCACGAACTCGCCGATGGCGTGCATTACGCCTGTCAGTTTCGCGGCGACGGGACTTTCAGTGGTTTCGCCATGGGCAAAGAAATCCACGTCACGTGGCGCTCGGCGGGGAATGAGTTCTCCTGGATGCAGCGCAAATTCAGCGCTGTAGAAGAGCGCTTCGAGGTCGAGCGCCGTGGCAACGAGATTCGTCTCTTGCGAGACGGCCATGAAGCCTTTTCCGGCCGCCTGTCATCGCTCAAGAGCCAAGCCGCCAAGGACGCACCGCAATGACCGACCGTCTGCCTTATTCGCTTACCCAGCTTAGCCTCTACTTCCTGAAGCTAGGCAGTATCGGATTTGGTGGTCCGGTCGCGCTCGTTGGATATATGTATCGCGATCTCGTGGAGAAGCGTCACTGGATCACCGACGAGGACTACAAGGAAGGACTGACGCTGGCGCAGCTCATGCCTGGTCCACTGGCTGCGCAGCTCGCCATGTATCTGGGCTACGTTCATTACCGGATCGTGGGTGCAACGGTGGCAGGAATTGCGTTTGTCTTGCCATCCTTTCTAATGGTGGTCGCCATCGGTTGGGCGTACCTGCGGTACGGCGGCTTGCCGTGGATGCAGGCGGCGTTCTACGGCGTCGGCGCTGCCGTGATCGGCATCATTGCAATCAGCGCCTATAAGCTCACCACGAAGAGTATCGGCAAGGACAAGCTGTTGTGGGCGATTTATCTTCTGACCGCTGGCTTCACGGTCTGGACCGAATCGGAAAGCGTCTGGCTGTTCCTCGGCGGCGGCGTGTTGGTTTGGCTGGTGCGGGCAGGCCCGAAGCGATGGTTCGGCAGGGGCGTGGCGCCTGCGCTAACAGCGCTCACTGCAAACAGTCCGCCGGCTTCCGCGCTCGCCAGTCGTTTCGACTGGTCGTTGCTTGCGCAGCTCGGCGCCTTCTTTGCCAAGGCGGGCGCCTTCGTCTTTGGCAGCGGTCTCGCCATCGTTCCCTTCCTGTATGGCGGCGTGGTCCACGACCATCAGTGGTTGAACGAGCGTCAATTCGTGGACGCCGTGGCCGTGGCCATGATTACGCCCGGCCCGGTAGTCATTACGGTCGGCTTCATCGGTTACCTCATCGCGGGTCTGCCGGGTGCCATTGTGGCCGCATTGGGGACGTTCCTACCGTGTTATCTCTTCACCATCCTGCCTGCGCCGTACTTCAAGAAATATGGGAAGCGACCGGCGCTGGTTGCATTCGTCGATGGCGTAACAGCGGCGGCCATCGGTGCGATTGCGGGCGCAGTAATCGTTCTCGCCGAACGATCCATCAGTGATTGGATTACCGCGCTGATCGCGCTCGCCAGCATCGGACTCATCTGGAAGGTGAAGAAGCTGCCAGAGCCCGCGCTGGTCGCGATCGCTGCGGTCATCGGGTTCCTGGCCTTTCCGGGTGTGCGCTCGTGAGTCCGCTTGGTTGGTGTGACGGTACTAAAAGAGAGGACGTGACATGAAGTGGATTACGCGAGAACGAGTGAAGGTCGACCGAGTCGCCTGCCCGTGGCTGATCAGGAAATTCATTGATCCGGAGGCAGAGTTTCTCTTTGTGCCGACCGAGCAGGTGATGGCGGTCGCTGAACGAGAACGCGCCGTCCCCTATGACGTGAAAGGCATCGAGCTGGGACATCACGGGAAAGAATGCTCGTTTGATGCGATCGTGAAGAAATACAACCTAGGCGAGGATCCCGCGATGGTGCTGCTCGCCAAGATCGTCAACGGCGCCGACACCGACAACTCGCTGTGGAATCAGCCGGAGGCGGCCGGCCTCAATGCGATTGCCGAAGGCTTTCGGCATCTTGGCTTGAAGGACGATCACGAGATCAACGCTGCACAGTGGATTGTCTACGACGCGCTGTACGCCTATTGCCAAGAGATGATCCGCCGCGGAAAGCCCAACGGCTTGTTCGAGTAATTCAACCGATTACCGGTAACCACGGCGCACGGAATCCCCCGCAACGTTTCGGAAGGAGATAGCCGTGAAGAAGTTTTCTCACTTGATTTTGGCGGCAAGCGTCGTAGCTCTAGGCGGCTCGCTACTCACCCCGGCAGAGGCTGCGGACGAGACCAAAGAGCGTGCGGAGCTGGCCAAAGCGCTCGCCGGTGCGAAGGTCACGTTCCATAGCGGCCTTCAGACCGGCGCGTCGCAAGGCAAGCCGATCTCGGCCAAGTTCGACGTCGAGGACGGCAAGCTTCAGCTATCGATCTATACCGTGAAGGGAGATGGTTTTTCCGAGGTCGTGATCGATCGGGTCAGCGGCAAGCTGGAGAAGACCGAAGCCATCACCGATAAAGAAGACCTCAATCACGCCACGGCCCAGAAGGCGGCCATAGGATAGGGCCAAGATCACGCTGCTCGCAGTGGCGGACAAGGCGGTGAAATCGAACAGCGGCTATCGGGCGGTCAGCATCTTTCCGCAGATGAAGGCGGATCATCCGGTGGCAGACGTCACGTTACTGCGCGGTAAAGCGTTCAAGACCGTGACCGAGCAGCTGGACTGATCGGGATGAGTCAAAAGGTTGCCCGAGTCGATGCTGGCCGCGATCGCGGCCGTTATCGCCTTCTCGTCGTTCCTGGACTGCACCCATGATGCTCCCCTTGTCTCTTCCGCGCGGCTGGGCAGTCGTTTATTGCCTGGCGACGGCGTTCACCCCGCTGCTGCATACCGGCGCCGCGCTCGCCCAGGCGCGCGAGCCGCTCGCGCTTGTGCAAACGATCGCGCTGCCCGATGTGCGGGGTCGCATCGATCACCTGGACATCGATCTCGACGGTGAGCGGCTGTTTGTGGCGGCCTTGGGCAATAACACTGTCGAGGTGGTCGATCTACGTGCGGCCCAGCGCAGCGCGCGACTCGAGCATCTTCAGGAGCCGCAGGGAGTCGCCTACGTGCCGGAAGCGAAGCGCCTGTTCGTGGCCAATGGCCGAGGTGGACGCGTCGATGTTTTCGCCGGCATTCCACTTCGCTGCTGCTGGACGCATCGACGGGCTCGAGGACGCCGATAACGTGCGCTATGAACGCAGCAGCGGGCGCGTCTATGTCGGCCATGGCAGCGCATTGGCCGCCATCGACGCGCCAACTCTCAAGCTCGTCGCGCAAATCAAGCTGGCGGGTCATCCCGAGTCGTTCCAGCTGGGAAGCCGCGATTCGCGCATCTTCGTGAACGTGCCGGATGCTCGGCAAATCGCGGTCGTCGATCGGAACAAGCAGTCGGTACTCGCTAGGTGGAGCCTGGGGGACATGAAAGCGAATTTTCCCATGGCGCTCGACGAGCCCGAGCATCGATTGTTCGTCGCCACCCGGCAGCCCGCGGGACTTCTGGTTCACGACACCGAGACCGGCAAGCGCGTCGCGAATCTGTCCATAGGCGGCGATGCCGACGACCTCTTCTTCGATGCGGAGCGCAAGCGGATCTACGTCATTTGCGGGCAGGGCGTCATCGACGTCGTGCAGCAGCGGGATGCGGATCATTACCAGAGCATCGCGCAGGTACCGTCTGCGCCGGGCGCACGCACGGGCCTCTTCGTGCCTGCACGCAAGACTCTGTACGTCGCGGTTCCAGCACGTGGAACTTCACCAGCCGAGATCCGCGTCTACGCGGTCAGGTAGGTCGCGCCATGACGACGGATAGGAAATGCAACGCCGGGAACCGCGTCGCCGTCATCGAATTCGCCACGTCGCAGCGCAAGCCAAGTCTCGCGGTGAGTCTAGACCGCGCGCTACAGCAGCGTGCGCTCGGGCCGCGCCGGCGATACAGATCTCGCGCCGTTTACGGCGATCGGCCGCTGCGTCATGTCGCCCCTTGGCACCCGATGCAGCGAGAGGGGTGCTCAGGGTCACGCGCACAGTCGGCGCCACGCGATTAGACGAAAGGCTTAGGTCGACGTGCGTTTCAAAGCTTAGCTTAGCCGAGCCGGTGGCCAGGCTCGAGCTGTGTATGAAAATGTGCTAGCGTCGTTTTGCGAGTTCCTGTGTTGCACTGCATTGGACTGCGATGACGAAATGGCGCGGACCCGCAAGCAGTTGAACGGGGCGCGAAATCCGTGGCATTCAGCGGCGTCGTCCCGTCTGGCAAACTCGCGGTCACGGGCTCGACGTGCATCGGCGTGAAGGAGTGCTGCCTAGCCGCTTACCGTCTTGGCGTCCCAACTTGGATCCCGGCTTACGCCGGGATGACGACGATCTCAATAGGCCTCCGGCTGAAACCCCTTCACGCCCAATTGCCAGAACAGGAATGCGAAGGTATCGGCACGCTCCTCGTACTGCGACTTCTTGGTCGAGCCGAAGCCGTGACCGGCGTCGTAGTCGATGCGCAGCAGCACCGGCTTGCCGCTGGCCGAAGCCGCCTGCAGCCGCGCCGCCATCTTCCCCGCTTCCCAGGCGTCGACGCGCGGATCGTTGATCCCGGTGGTGAGCAGGACCGCCGGATACTTCACGCCGTCCTTGACGTGATGGTAGCTGCTCATCGCCAGCAGTCCCTTGAAGCCGTCCTCGTCCTTCACCGTGCCGAACTCCGGAATATTGGGCACGCCGTTCGCGGAGAACTCCATGCGCAGCGCATCCGACACCGGCACCTGGTCGATCGCCGCGCCGAAGAGCTCCGGCCGCTCGGTGATCGAGCGGCCGACCAAGATGCCGCCGGCGCTGCCGCCCATGATGGCGAGCTTGGGCGGGGAGGTGTACTTGTGCGCGACGAGCCATTCGGCGGACGCGATCGCGTCGTTCCAGGTGTTGGGCTTGGTGAGCTTGTAGCCCGCCTTGTGCCAATCCTCGCCGTACTCGCCGCCGCCGCGCACGTGCGCGACCGCGAGCACGCCGCCGCGGTCGAACCAGGGCAGGAAGGTCGGCCGGTAGAACGGCGTCACCGAGATGCCGTACGCGCCGTAACCGTACAGGATGGTCGGATTGCTGCCGTCGAGCTTGATCCCTTTCCGGTGCACGATCGACAGGGGCACCCGCGTGCCGTCCTTCGCCCTGACCTTGACCTCGGTGGACACCAGATTCGGTGGATTGTCGTACTTGCCCTGCGGCTGGAGCCTGGTGTCCACGACCTTGCCAGCCTTCGGGTCGTAGGCGAAATAGCCGCCGAAGCGCGTCCAGCCGCCGAGGTTGAACACCGCGCCGGGCCGGCGCGGATCGACCGTCAGCCCGTCTAGGTCTCCGGGGTAGGGCAGCTTGGTCAGCGTCGGCTTCGCGCCCGGCGTGTACGCAACCTTGAGGAAATCGCTCACGCCGCCGTTCATGCGCCTCACGTACAGCGCATCGCGCGCCGCGGCGATCCCGGTGACTACGGCTTCGCTCGCCTGCACGACCACGCTCGCGGTCGAGAAATCGGGCTTGGCGAGCGAGGTCTTCACGATCTTGAAGCGCGCGGCGTTCTTGTGCGTGAGCAGATAGAGCTGATCGCCCATGACATCGAAGCCGGTCACGTCGTCGGCGTTGTCGACGACCTTGACCCACGGCGTCTTGGCGCCGGCCATCGCGGCGACCGGGGCCACGTAGAGCTTGAATTCGTTCTGCACGCCGTTGATGACGAGCCCCACCAGGTATTTCGAGCCGATCGGATTGGCGAGCGTCGGAATCTCGGCCGGGTCGATGGCGATGCCCGGCGCGAGGCCGGCACCGAGCAGCGGCGCATCCTCGTCCGGATTCGTGCCCAGGGTGTGCACGTACCCACGCGAGTTCACGTACTTCTCGGTCACGGGCGCGCCCTCGGCGAGCTTCTGCAGGCGGTTGTACAGCAGCCGCCCGTCGGAGAGCCACGAGGGCGAGCCGAAATTGGCGCGATCGATGACGTCCCCGGTTTCCCTGCCGGTCGCCACCTCGATCACGTGCAGCACGCTCTCCTCCGAGCCGCCGATCGAGATGCCGTACGCGACGTATTTGTTGTCCGGCGAGGCGGCGAAGTAATCGACCGCATAGTGCTTGCCCTCGGGCGCAGGCGTCCGGTCGGGGTCGAGGAGCAGCCGCTCCTTGCCCGCGAAGCCGTCGCGAACGTAGAGCTTGGCGATGTTCTCGTCGGCGTTGCGCTTGAGGTAATACACTTTTTCGCCCACGAGTTGCACCGAGCTCACGCGAGCGGCCGCCGCGTCGCCGAACGTCGTGACCTCTTTCAGGATCTCGGCGCGCTGCGGAACCTTGGCGAGCACCTCGCGGGTGTAATCGGCCTGCGCCTTCATCCAGTCGGCAACCTCCGGGTTCTTCAGGTCCTCCATGTAGCGGTACGGGTCAGCGACGCTCACCCCGAAGTAGGTGTCGGTGACCGTCTTGACCGGCGCCACGGGCGGCGCGGGCTGTCCGAGCGCGAGCGCAGCGAAGGCGAGGAGTGCCGCGCCGGCGAAGCTCGAGCGCGGGTCGGTCAAGAACGAGGGCATGCGAGAGCTCCCGACGGGCGGTAGCGAAGCGGGCGATTATGCCAGCGCCGTGAAGGCAGGGCCACCGCGCGTCGATACGCTGCCGCCCGCGCCGACGGGGCGCCCGCCGGCGTCGATGAGGATGAGCAATCAGCCTCGCGCGCACGATCAGCGCGGCACCAGCCAGGAACCCTCCTTTTTGACGGCGCCGGAGCGTTCCAGTTCGCCGATCAAAGCTTCCGCCAGCTCGGCCGCGGGGCGCTTGAAGAACAGCGTGTTGAAGTCTCGATAGATGCCGACGCGCTCCACATACGCCGGCATCTCGGCGAGCGGCAGCCGCCGCCGATCGAGGAGCGCGAAGGTCAGGATCACTTTCAGCGCGTGCCGCGCCACGCGCAGCGAATCGGCCTCGAACGCCGCGGTGCGGGAGAACGCCCGCTCGAGGGCGGCGCCGACGTCGGCGAAGGGCTCGCCGTGGCCGGGAATGACGATGCGCACGTCGAGCCGAGCGAGCGCCTCAAGCGTGGCGCGCGTGGCCGGCAATGCGCGCGGATCGATCTCGCGCGGCATGACCAAGCCGTAACCGTTCGCCCACAACGCATCGCCCGCGACGAGGATGCGGTGCTCCGGGTTGTAGAAGACGAGCGCCCCCATGGCGTGCCCGGGCGCGGCGAGCGCGCACCATTCGAGATCTCCCCAGACGCGCGTCTCGCCGGGATGGATCGTCTCGTCGTAGGCGAAGGGCGGCGCGTACTGGTCGGTGTAGTCGAGCAGCAGCGCGCGCTCGTCCCAGGCGTCGATGACGGGCGCCTCGCCTGCCGGCAGCAGGATCGGGCAGGCGTAGCGTGCCTTGATCGCGGCGTTGCCGCCCATATGGTCGCTGTGACAGTGCGTGTTGACCAGTCGCGCGAGCGGCGCGGCGCCGAGCCCTTGCTGTGTGGCGAGCAGCGCGAGCGTGAGCGGCGCGTGGCGCGAGTAGCCCGAGTCGATCAGCACGCTGCCGTCTCGGCCCTTGAGCAGGACGTTGTTCGAGGACAGCCAGTCGCGAACGAAGACGTGGACGTGCGGCGGGAGCGTGAGCGAAGCGGACACCGGCGGGGTTGCGGATCGGACCGACCTGCGAGCAGCCATCATACCAACCATGCGAGCGCTCGTCTTCGCGGCTCGCCCTCGACCGTGCCTGAGCGGGACGCTAGTATCGCGGCGATGGACATCGAGGCTTCGCTCGCCCGAGCGCTCGCCGCGCGCCATCCCGAGCTCAACAGCGCACGCGGCGGCGAAACCGGCTTCGTCGTTCCTTAGCTACGCGAGCCGCGCCAGAAACTCCCGCACGACCGCCGCGCGCTCCTCCAGCGCCGGCGCCGGGCGCTCGATGCGCACGCGGTCGGGGCCGGCGAAGCGATGCCGGGGGTCCTTCTGGACGAACGCGATCAGCTTCGCCGGATCGAACGGCGGCTTGGGGGCGAACTGGATCTGCGAGCGCTCGGGACCGGCGTCGATCTTGGTGACGCCGAGCGGCCGCGCGGCGATGCGCAGGCGGTGACAGGCAAGCAGCGCCTGCGTCGGCTCGGGCGGGAGCCCGAAGCGATCGATCAGCTCTTCGTGCATCGCGGTGAGCTCGGCTTCGGTCTCGCAATTGGCGAGGCGCTTATAGAGGACGAGCCGCTCGTGCACGTCGCTGCAATATGTTTCCGGCAATAGCGCGGGAACGTGCAGGTTGATCTCGGTGGCGACGCCGAGCGGCTCGGTGAGATCGGGCTCGCGGCCAGCCTTGAGGCCCTCGACCGCGGCTTTGAGCATGTCGAGGTAGAGCTGGAAGCCGATCTGCTGCATCTCTCCGGATTGCTCTTCGCCGAGCACTTCGCCCGCGCCGCGAATCTCGAGGTCCTGCATCGCCAGATAGAAGCCCGAGCCCAGCTCCTCCATGAGCTGGATAGCCTCGAGCCGCTTCTTCGCCTGCGCCGAGAGTGCCTCCTCGGGCGGGGTCAGCAGGTAGGCGAACGCCTGGTGGTGCGAACGGCCCACGCGCCCGCGCAGCTGATGGAGCTGCGCCAGCCCGAAGCGATCGGCGCGGTCGATAATGATCGTGTTCGCGGTCGGAACGTCGAGCCCGCTCTCGATGATGGTCGAGCAGAGCAAGAGATTGCAGCGCTGACGGTAGAAGTCGCGCATCACGTGCTCCAGCTCGCGCTCGGCCATCTGCCCGTGGGCGATGGCGAGCCGCGCCTCCGGCACAAGGGCACGCAACCTCTCCGCTTTGGTCCCTATCGTGGCGATGTCGTTGTGCAGGTAATAGACCTGGCCGCCGCGCTTGAGCTCGCGCAGCACCGCTTCGCGTACCACGCCTGGCGCATACGGTGAGACGAAGGTCTTGATCGCGAGCCGTCGCTCCGGCGCGGTGGCGATCACCGAAAAATCGCGCAGGCCCTCGAGCGAGAGGGCAAGCGTGCGCGGAATCGGCGTCGCGGTGAGCGTCAGCACGTCCACTTCGGCGCGCAGCCGCTTCAACTGTTCCTTGTGCCGCACGCCGAAGCGGTGCTCCTCGTCGATGATGAGAAGTCCGAGCCGCTTGAACCTGACGTCGGACTGGAGCAGCCGGTGCGTCCCGATGACCAGATCGATGCGCCCTCCGGCGAGCCCCTCGAGCACGCTCTTCGCTTCCTTTCCGGTACGGAAGCGCGAGAGCTCGGCGAGCTTCACCGGCAGATCGGCGAAGCGATCGGAGAAGGTCTCGAAGTGCTGCTCGGCGAGAAGCGTGGTCGGCACCAGCACCGCGACCTGCTTGCCGTCGGCGAGCGCGATGAACGCGGCGCGAAGCGCCACCTCGGTCTTGCCGAAGCCGACGTCGCCGCACACCAGACGGTCCATCGGCCTGCCGGTGACCAGATCCTTGATCACCGCTTCGATCGCGGCGGCCTGGTCGGGCGTCTCCTCGAAGGGGAAGCTCGCAGCGAACGCTTCGTAGTCGTGGACGTCGAAGCGGAACGCGTGGCCTTCGCGCGCGGCGCGCTGCGCATACAGGTTGAGGAGCTCCGCGGCCGTGTCGTGGGCGCGCGCGGCGGCCTTGCGCCTCGCCTTCTCCCACTGGCCGCTGCCCAACTCGTGCAGCGGCGCCGCTTCGGGCGCCGCGCCGCTATAACGGCTGATGACGTGCAGGCTCGCCACCGGCACGTAGAGCTTGGCGTCGTTGGCGTAGACGAGATGCAGGAATTCGTTCGGGCCGTCGCCGAGATCGAGCGTGATGAGACCCATGTAGCGCCCGATGCCGTGCTGCTCGTGCACGACCGGGTCGCCGATGCGCACCTCCGAGAGGTCGCGAAGCATCGCCTCGACGTTGGAGCGGCGCGCCTCGCGCTTGGCCGCGCTGCGCGCGACCTCGGCGTAGAGCTCGGCCTCGGTGATGACCGCGACGCCGCCTTCGGGCCAGACGAAGCCCGAGTGCAGAGGACCCACCGCAAGCGCGGGGCTCGCATCGCTGCGTGTGAACTCGTCCCAGTCGGCGACGATCGCGGGCTTGAAGCCGTACTCGGCGAAGTATTGCTGCATCGTCTCGCGCCGGCCGAGCCCGTCGGCGACGATAAGCACGCGCTCGCGGGTGGAGGTTGCGAAGCGCTTGAGTGCGTACAACGGGTCGCCTGCGCGGCGATCGACCTGCAGTGACGGGAGCGCCTCGGTGAGGCCGCGGTGCCCGCCGGGGCGGGAGGTCGCGCCGAGCTCGATCCGGGCGAAGGCTTTCAGCGCACCGTTGAACTCGTCCACGGGAACGAACAGCTCGTGCGGCGGCAGCAACGGGCGCGCCGGATCGCCGCGAAGCATCCGGTAGCGCGCCTCGGTGTCCTGCCAGAAGCGCTCGATCGCGGCGGCGACCTCACCGTGCAGACAGATCGTGGCGCTCGCAGGGATATAGTCGGCCAGCGTCGCGGTCGTGTCGAAGAACAGCGGCAGGTAATACTCGATGCCGCCGGGCGTGATGCCGTTGCTGATGTCGCGGTAGAGGGCCGCTTTCGACGGGTCGCCCTCGAAGATCTCACGGTAGCGTCCGCGAAAGCGCGTGCGCGCTGCATCGTCGAGCGGGAACTCGCGGGCCGGAAGCAGGCGGACGTTGGGCACCGGGTAGAGCGTGCGCTGGCTGTCGACGTCGAAGCTCTTGATCGACTCGATCTCCTGGTCGAGCAGATCGATTCGGTAGGGAAGGGCGCTGCCCATCGGATAGAGATCGATCAACCCCCCGCGCACGCTGAATTCGCCGGGTGAGACGACCTGCGTGACGTGTTGGTAGCCGCCGAGCGCGAGCTGCGAGCGCAAGGCGTCGACGTCGAGCTTCTCGCCCTGCGCTAGGAAGAACGTGAACGCCGCGAGATACGAGGGCGGCGCGAGGCGGTAGAGCGCCGTGGTCGCCGCGACCAGCAGCACGTCGCACTCGCCGCGCGAGACGTGGTAGAGCGTAGCGAGGCGCTCGGAGACCAGGTCCTGATGCGGCGAGAAGTGATCGTAGGGCAATGTCTCCCAATCGGGCAGCGAGGCGACGCGCAACCCCGGCGCGAACCAGGCGACCTCGGCGGCGAGCCGCTGCGCGGCGAGCGCTTCTGCGCAGACGACCGCGGTCAGCTCGCCGCGCTCCGCCGCGTCGGTCGCGGACTGGGCGAGCGCCAGCGCGTCGGCCGAGCCGACGAGCGGCGAGGCGAGCGTCTTTCTGCCGGCGAGCGGTCGTGTCGGCAAGAGGCGCGGCAGCGCCATGACAGCGGTGGCGATGCCGGCGGATCCGGGCACGTTCAACGCAGTATTCAAAGAAAGAAAAAACGGCTCTTCAGGAAGTCGTGTGGGTCGTTTGAGGGGGTGAATCGGCTCGAAAGTGGCGTGGCTGTTGGCTTTCGGGCATGTTCAGGGGCTGCGGAAACTGCGAACATGTTTGCATGGCTACCTCGACGAAGCGAAGGCGGC
>DASVPH010000103.1:0-3097 GCA_036382945.1 Casimicrobiaceae bacterium | reverse complement strand
AAATACGCCACCGGACGCGAAGTCACCGATGAGCAGATGAAACGCGTCAACCTGGAGCCTGACAAGTTTCACGGCGAGTGGAACTACGTCATCAAGCCGAACGTCAAGCGTAGTTGATACCTTTATTTATTACCGACGCCTAACGCTGGAGTCGGGTGCCGCTCCGGTGTCTTCAACGCTCTAACGGAGCTCATCATGTTCTTCAGGCAGCTCTCGACCACGGATTCGACCCTGTCGTATTGCTTCGGCTGCGCTACGGCAGGCAAGGCCATCGCGGTCGACGTCGTGGCCGGCGACGAGGACTGGTTCGTGACCGAGGCAGCCAAGGCCAAGGCCCGGATCACCCATGTCGTCGACACCCACGTGCATGCCGACCATTATTCGGGGGGCCGCAGGCTGGCCGAGATGACCGGCGCGGTCTACTGCCTGCACGAGCACGCGGCCGCGCGCTTTCCGTTCCATCCTCTGCACGACGGGGACACGCTCGACTTGGGCAACGTCATCGTCCGCGTCCTGCACACCCCGGGACACACGCCGGACAGCATCTGCCTGCTCGTGACCGACAAGCGGCGCGGCGACGCGCCATGGTTCGTCGTCACCGGCGACACGTTGTTCGTCGGCAGCGTCGGGCGGCCCGATCTCACCGGGCGCGAGAAGGAAATGGCGGAGCAGCTCTTCGACACGCTGCGCGGCAAGCTGCTGACGCTGCCGGACGAGGTGGAGATCTTTCCCGGCCATCAGGCGGGCAGCGTCTGCGGTGCCGGGCTTTCCGGCAAACCCTCGTCGACCATCGGCTTCGAGAAGCGCTTCAATCCCGGCCTGCGCATTGCGGCCCGGGATGAGTTCGTGCGCACGCTGGTTGCGCAGATCCCGCCGCGCCCGGCCGAGATGGACAAGATCGTCGCCGCCAACGTCGCGGGATGATCGCTAAAGCTCGGATGACTATGCGCGCGCCTTCGCGGAGCATCCGCGCCGACACGCGTCCTGCGTCGGACGCCGCGCCGGTCGGCCGCAGCATCGCGCTCGGCCTGCGGGCGAATCTGGGGCAGTTCAGCCTGCTGGTCCTGGTCAACGCCTTCGTAGGCGCGATGGTCGGCATGGAGCGCTCCATTCTCCCGGCGATCGCCGAGGAGGAGTTCCACCTCGCGGCGCGCACCGCCATCCTCGCCTTCATCGTGGTGTTCGGCGTCTCCAAGGCGCTGACCAATTACGTTGCCGGCCGCTTCTCCGACGCGTACGGGCGCAAGGTCATCCTGGTCGCAGGCTGGCTCACCGCCGCGCCGGTGCCGTTCCTGTTGATGTGGGCGCCGACGTGGAACTGGGTGCTCGCCGCCAATCTATTCCTCGGGGTGAGTCAGGGCTTGACGTGGTCCACCACGGTGATCATGAAAATCGACCTCGCGGGTCCCAAGAACCGGGGCCTCGCGATGGGCATCAACGAGTTCGCCGGCTACTTCGCCGTGGGCGCCGCCGCGCTCGGCACCGGCTGGGTCGCGGCGCGCTATGGATTGCGGCCGCAGCCGTTCTACCTCGGCGTCGGTTTCGTTCTGGCCGGGCTCGCGCTGTCGCTCGCTGCCGTTCGCGAAACGCGGCAACATGCGCGGCACGAAGCGGCGCTCCACCCCGCGACCGAGCGTATCGAGCCGCCGTCGCAAAGAGCGGTTTTCCGGGAGGTTACGCTGCGCGACCCGAACCTCTCTTCGATCAGCCAGGCGGGGCTGGTCAACAATTTGAACGACGGCATGGCATGGGGACTGTTCCCGCTGGTATTCGCCGCCGCCGGGATGAGCCTCGCGCAGATCGGCTGGCTCGCCGCGATCTACCCCGCGGTCTGGGCGGTGTGTCAGCTCTTCACCGGGGCGCTGTCGGATCGGATCGGCCGCAAGGGGTTGATCGTGGCCGGCATGTGGTTGCAGGCGGCCGGGATCGCCGTGACGATTCTCGCGACGCATTTCACCGGGTTCGTCACCGGGGCCGTGCTGCTGGGGGTCGGCACGGCGATGGTCTATCCGACTTTGCTCGCGGCCATCGGTGACGTCGTGCACCCGAGCTGGCGCGCCTCGGCGGTCGGCGTCTACCGGTTGTGGCGCGATTCCGGCTACGCCGTCGGCGCGCTGCTTTCCGGTCTGGTCGCCGACGCGTTCGGTGTGGCGAGCGCGATGGGGCTCGTTGCCGTGCTGACATTTCTTTCCGGCGTGATCGCGGCGTTGCGCATGCGGGAAACGCATCCGCGTTAGCTTGCTGCCCGGCGCCGCCGTCAGCGCTACAGCAGGGCACGCGTCTCGACCTTGTGCTGGATCAAGGCATCGCGCAATGCGAGCCGTAGAATCGAAGTGACGGCGGCGCCACGCCTCAGCGCTCTGGCGCCGCGACCACCAGACCGGGAAACATCTGCGCGAGCAGCCGCTCGCCATGCTCGAGCACGTAGTAGCGCAACGCTTCGGTCGCCGGCGACAAGAGCTTCGCGCGCACATGCACGACCTGCCAGCGGCGCACCAGCGGCATCCCTTCGACGTCGAGCACCTTGAGCAGCCCCGTTTGCGCCTCGAGCCCGGTCGTGTGCAACGACAGGAACGCGAGCCCCATGTTGGCCATCACCGCCTGCTTGATCGTCTCGTTGCTCGCCATGGTCATGATCGCCGGCGGCTTGATGCGAACCTCGGCGAAATAGCGCTCCATCGCCGCGCGCGTTCCCGAGCCCGGCTCGCGCACGATGAACGGCTCGCGCTCGAGCAGCGCCGGGGGAATGTGCGGCAGCGCGGAAAGCGGATGCTCGGGCGCGGCGATCACGCCGATCGGGTGCGCGGCGAACGGCTCGACGCGAAAGTCAAGCTCTCGCGGCGGGGTTCCCATGACCGCGATGTCCACTTCGTGCCGCGCGAGCAGCTCGGAGAGCGTCTGCCGGTTGCCCACTTCGAGCTTGATGTCGACCCCGGGATGCTCGCGCATGAACCCGGCGAGCAGTCGCGGCATGAAGTATTTCGCCGTCGACTGCACGCCGATCGCGAGCTTGCCCGTCTGCACGCCTTTCAAGCGCGCGATCGTGTCCTCCGCGTCCTTGAGATTGGCGAGGAGCCGCCGCGCGTGAACCAGGAAA
>DASVPH010000102.1:0-4382 GCA_036382945.1 Casimicrobiaceae bacterium | reverse complement strand
GGCCCACAGACGCACCCCGAGAACCCTATACGCCTCGCGTAGCTCCACGCAGACACATCATATCCCTCGCCTCGCGTCGAAGCCGCTGAACGTGCAAAGCGCGCCCCCATCGCTACCCGAAGCAGGTCGACGACGCGTGGCGCCGCGAACTGTTGCAGCGCACCTTGGCGTGCGTCGGCAGTACGAGGCGCTGTCGGAAGCCGCGCCGATGACACAGCGTGTCGCTCCCTCGTGCGGCGCTCATGACCTGATTGCTCAGCGGGAGCGCCAAGAGCGATCGCTAGCGACCGCTGCCGGACCCGCCTTGGCCACCGCCACCGCCACCGCCACCACCGCCAGACCCGCCGCCACCGCCAGACCCGCCGCCCGAACCGCCGCCAGGCGGAGCATTTGCGCGACCGCCACCCGATGGGTGTCCAGGCACTGTGCTCGGCCATCCTGCAAAGCCTTTTCCGCCTTTCCCACCGCCTCCACCACGCCCACCCGATCCGCCTCTGCTCCCGCCTTTGCCCATAGGTGTCGTAGTTCCCAACGTCCTGCCGCTCAAATGCGCAAGTGCGGCGATGGAGGCGGGCGTTCGTTGTCACGGGTTGATCGGGTCGCTGGTTGCAGGATAACACCGAGCGGAGTCGTCGGCGGATTGCGGTTGGTGGTGGCCTGAACGTCGGTGATCACGTCGCGTAGGACCCCACGTACGGCGTCGCAGAGCGGTTGTGGGATCGTCGGGTGCGCGGCGAGCCACGAGCGGACGTGTGCCTCGATGCAGTCGAGCGCGCCGAGCGGCGTAGTGACGAAGAGCGCTTCGATGGCGTGGCGAAGCCAGATCCGCGCAAGCTGGCCGCCCGCGACGAACGTTGCGGTCTCTGGCTGCCAGGTGTCGGCGAGGACGTCGAGACCCTCGTGGAGGCGACGCTCGGGATGCGTGTCGAGATCGGCGGCGCGTGCGGCAGCGTCGGCGCGGGCGCGGCGTGCCTCACCGTCGGTGCGGCGCTGTCGCCAGTCGGCGGCGCGTCGGGCGTGGTTGCGTTCGTGGACGTCGCGAACGACGGCAGCGAAGTAGCGGTCGCAGGCTCGCGCCTGGCACCGGCAGGCGTACGCGCGGAACCGTCGCTCAGCGTCGTGTAGATCTTCGATTGGGTAGCGGCGGAACGCCCGCACGAACGCCTCCGCGGAGCCCGGCATCGCGTACTCGGCGTGCATCGCTTCGAGGAACAGCCGCACGGAGCGGTCCTCGGCGCGCGCGTTGTCGCGTTGCTCCTCGACGATCGCGCGGAGCACGTCGGGATCGTGGCCGTCGAGCGGATGGCCGAGATGACGGCGACCGGCGGCGTAGACGCGAAGGAACGTGGCGACGAGCAGCGTGGCGACGCTCTGGGCGAGCTGCGGTCGCTGGAGCTGTGGCACCGCGGCGGCGAGGCGATCGAGGAGCGCGAGGATCGGCGCGAGCGCGTTCTTGACGGTGCCGAAACCGCGCTCGACCGTCGCTTTCTCCGTCGGCGTTCCTTCGCGCTGTGGCGCGTGCTCGACGCCGAGCGCGTCGTACGCCTGTTTGGCAGCCTCGGCGAGGTACGGCGTGCCCTGATCGGTGATGAACTGCGCGCCGGCGAGTCCGGCGGCCGCGTCGGCGAGGACGCGCTCGACCAGCGCGGCGGACTCGTGGTCGTCGACGGCGAACGCGTCGAACAGAGCGCGCTCGCGATCGCCGATGTCCTGCACGGCGACGAGCTTGAGCGGGATGCCGAGCACGCTGAGGTCGGTGGTGTCGCCGCCGAGCTGGGTGTCGGGCGCGGTCACGGCGAGATCGAACCGACCGGTGTTGCGGTCGTTGGGCGGCGGGCTCGGCGGCGGCGGCGGTGGCGATGGCGCCGCCGGCAACGCTGGGCGGTCCTGCCACGAGCGGAACGTGCGCTCGGACAGCGCGATCGCGGCGCAGAACTGGCGCGCGGTGACGGCGTGCTCGGCGTGCACGCGATCGAACGCGCAGACCAGCTCGTCCTGGACGACGCGGCGCCGCACGGGCACCGCGCTCAGCGAGAGCAGCCGGGTCGCGACCGCGAGCAACGCGCCGAGCACCGGCGCACGATCGTCGCGCGTCGCACGCGGCCGGCGTCCACGCCGGGTCGCCGCCTCGACGAGGTCGGCGAACACGTCGCGCAGCTTGGCCTTGGCGCGGCTGATCCACTCGGGACGAGGGCCGCCGTCGGGGACGAGCTGCGCGACGGGCCGGGCGAGCCACGACGGATCGTACTCGGCGACGATGCTCGCGCAGACAAGCGCGAGCATCAGACGAAGACTGGACTTGGGCGGAGAATCCTGCGAAGCAGGAGACGGCACGGGGTCTCCTTGGTCGTGGCCTTGAGAACTCCGACTCTGCGGAGCACCCCGTGCCAGTCCAAGAAAACGGCTACGGCTCGACGCGGCCGAGCACGATCCGGCGCCCGCCGAGGTGCAGCTCGGCCTGATCGCCGACGAGGATCAGCTGGAGCGCGACCACGCGCTCGCCGGCCGCCGGCGGCTCGACGAACAACCGGCGGTCGAGCGCCAGCGCGAGCGCACCCTGACGGCGCCGGCTCGTCGCGTCCATCTCGGCGATCACCTCGGGCCACCGGCCGTAGAAGCGATCGGCCGGGACCAGGCTGCCGATCCCCAGGTGCGCGCGGCGATGATTGTAGTCCGCGAAGAACCGCGCGAGCGCGGCCTCGGCCTCGTCGACGCTGTCGAAGTGGACGACCTCCCACAGCTCGCGCTGCACGGTCCCGATCACCGACTCGATCTTGCCGCCGCCCTGCGGCCGGTGCGCCTTGCGCAGCGAGTGGTCGATCAGCTGCTCGTCGAGGAACTGCTCGCAGCTGGTGACGTCGCGCCATGCGGTGAACGCGGCGCCGCGGTCGGTGTACACGCGCTCGGGTTTGCCGTGGAGCCGGATCGCCTCGCGCATCGCCGCGACCACGACCTCGCTCGTCGGGCCGTCGGCGAGCACGTGACCGACGACGAACCGCGAGAAGTCGTCCTCGATCACGAGCAGCCAGCGGCGCTCGGCGCCGACCCTCAGCTCGGTGAAGTCCATCTGCCAGAGCGCGTTGCGGTGCGGCGCCTCGAACCGCCGCGGGTGCTCGTCGCCGACCGGCCGGCCCTTGCGGTGCACCGGCGGGTACCCGGCCTTGCGCAGCACGCGCGCGATCGCCTTGACCGCCACCCGCCAGCCGAGGAACCGCTTGAGCTGGGCACGGATCTGCGCCGGGCCCATCGACGGGTGCTTCTTCTTGTAGTCGAGGATCGCCTTGACCTCGTGCTCGCCGAGCCCAGCGCCCGGATCGAGCGGCGCGCTCCTGGCGACCGCCTCCGACGGAGCCGACGACGACGGCGCCGCCGCCGACGCCGACGCCGCGTCCTTACCGAGCTTCGTCACGAGCCCGTGCTTCTTGCCGTCGG
Source organism: Casimicrobiaceae bacterium (assembly GCA_036382945.1). Lineage (GTDB taxonomy): Bacteria > Pseudomonadota > Gammaproteobacteria > Burkholderiales > Casimicrobiaceae > PALSA-1003. The sequence goes on along the minus strand of DASVPH010000102.1, from coordinate 950 downwards.
CGTACCACCGACGCAGCGACTCGGTCGTGCAGCCGATCGTCTTGGCGACCTGCTGCCGCTCCATCCCGGCGACGATCAGCGACAGCGCACGCGCGTGCTCCGCCGCCGAGAACCTCCGGCTCCGCGCCGGAACACGCGCACGTCCGCGGCTCTTGCCATTCCGCGCGCGGGACTTCGAGACACCATTACTACGAGATGCATGAGAACTGATCACGAGCGCCTCCTGACCGGCACTGCCGGTCCTTGGCGCCCGCCTCTACGTCGCCCCGACGAGGGCAAAGACTTGCGGATTTGACGGCCCGAAAAGCGGCAAGACGTGGAGAGCTACAACACTTATTCTCCGTCCAGACCGGGTACTTCGGCTTTCGTAGCTCCGGTTCTCGCTGTGACGGTGGCGGTATCTCGAATAGCGTCGGCTGCTTCGGATTGTCGAACAGTTGCTTCTTGCGCTTACTCCCTGCCATCACGCTCCCTTCCGTCGCAGCGGCGTTCGAATGATCGGCTCGGCGAACTGCGCAAAGCGCACGCTCGCTGCATTCGCGGTCTCGATCATCTTTGCGCGTATCGCGTTGCTTGGGGCCTGCTTGGCAACGCGCGCGGGCATCGAGTCGTAGGTTGAGCCATCGAGTTCGCGCCCAGTGCGCTTCTTCTGAACACCGCCCCACTGCTTGAAGAAGAACGGCACGCGCGCACGCTTGCACTGGTCGCGAATCGAGACGACCCACTCTCGCTGCAGCGGTCGTGCGCCGACGCCGCTCTCACCGCCGACGATGACCCAGTGGATCTTGTCGAGCGAGAACGTGCCCAGGTCTTCCAGCAACGGCTCGACGGAGAGAAAGCGAACCTTCGCCTGCGCATCGCGTAGCGAAGTAATGCGCGGCAAGCCGTGCTTGCGATCCTCGACGCTCACTCCCCACCAGATGTGCGGCTCCTGCGCTGCGAACTTCAGC
>DASVPH010000101.1:0-14068 GCA_036382945.1 Casimicrobiaceae bacterium | reverse complement strand
CTAGTATCGCGCCCCATAAGTTTGCGTACATGCCGAGAGACGATCCCGCGCGCCGAGCGCGCGAAGCGAACCGCAGCCATAGCTTGGGCTATGGCGAGGATGAGCGACAAAGCGATCGGCGATGCGGGTCGGCTCGAACATAGCGAAATTTATGGGGCGCGGTACTAGTCCCCTGATTCAACGTCAATGAACCTGATTCGCATAGAACGAGTCTCCAAGCAATATCGCCTTGGACAACAGTCACTCTGGGCGCTGCGTGATGTCAATTTAATCGTTGAGCAAGGCGTGTTCCTCGCCATCGCCGGCCCCTCGGGAAGTGGCAAAACCACGCTGTTGAATCTAATGGGTTGCATCGATACGCCGACTACTGGACGTATCTTAGTCGATGGCCACGATACAGGCGGCAAGACGCCGAACGAGCTTGCGGACTTGCGGGCACGCACGATTAGTTTCGTTTTTCAGACCTTCAATCTGTTCCCGGTGCTATCCGCAGAAGAGAATGTGGAATATCCACTCCTTCAATTTAAGGAACTCGGCCGCGCAGAACGCCGTGAGCGCGTGGCGGAGTATCTCAAGGTCGTGGAGCTATCGAATTTTGCGCGCCATCGCCCAAATCAGCTCAGTGGCGGCCAGCGTCAGCGAGTGGCGATCGCGCGGGCGCTGGCGACACATCCCAAAGTCATTTTGGCCGACGAACCCACGGCGAATCTCGATCACCACACGGGCGAAGGGATCCTCGAGGTGATGAAGCAAATCAATCGCGCGGTCGGGACGACTTTTGTTTTTTCGACGCACGACAAGAAGGTGATTGCCAAGGCCGATCGCCTGGTGCGGATCGAAGACGGACAGATCCGTAGACTGGGCATGAGATCGACATCGAGCTGGATCATGGTCAAGAACCAGCCACGAGAATCCAGGTTCACGACCGAGCTCAACGGAGAACCAAGGTGATGACCCCGGCGGTTCACCCACCGCGTGCGCTGCAAATTCTCCTGGACCACTCGGGCGCAGTAGGTCTCCCGACCGGAAGATTCCGCAGCAGGGCCGCCCGGCCGCGGCCGCTTGTCGTCGAAACATTCACCAGTCGAGTCCCCTCTGGCCGTCGCTATACTGTCGACGGAGTTTACACTTCAGTGGTGCGCAATGGCTCAAGGTCAGCTGTAATTCTTATAAAGCGTTGATTTGTAATGTTCCCGGCTGCGTGGGCACGTTAAATGCTTTGCCATAAGCGCATAGTTCGGGACGCTGCTGCGGACGATGAGTCGTTGTGCCGATCCGCGTCGGCGATAGCGAACCTAGGCAAAGACCTCATCAAGGAGCACTCAATGAAGCCTTTCAAGGAAACGCTCAAGCAAGCGGGGCGGGGAATTGCCATCGCGGCGGCGATGGTAGCTATCGGGATTACCGGCATTGCAGCGGCCGATCCAATCGCCTTCATACCTTCGGGTGCGGACATCCAGATCAAGTTCCAGAATCGAGAAGTCGAGATTAATCCGAACGAATTTGGCTTTGGTCAGGAGCTTTTCGGCATCGTTAACATCACGCAAATTCTCAATATCGACGGAACTCAAACTTACTGGAACGGAAACGGCAGCAGCGACGGGATGCAGCTGGTCGGCTACTTCGAGGGCTTGCTTTCCGAGCCGGATCAGACAGGCGGAGGTGGGCTCAGCTTCAGCGGCGGGAAAGTGGTGCTCTACTTGGTGCCCAACGGTGACTATAAGCCGGCGACCAACCCCAATACGAAGGACTATGCCAGTCAGCTTTGCGGCGGCGCGTGTCCCGCGCCGTGGCTGACCGCTGACTTCGTTCCGGGCATTAATGACTCAATAGGCGGTGACGCTACGCTCCAGGCGGCGATTGCCTCGACGAACGTTCAGGCGGGCTTCGGCTATCTCTCGGTGACCGGCGGCGCCAACGCTGCTTTCTTCGACACAAACGGCTTCACATTCACGAACTTTGGCCCGGCCGACATGTTCTTGCGCAGCAACTTCGTGCTGTCCGGAGGACAATCATGCAGCACAGCGCAAAGCAGCGGCTGGCAGGTCTGCAGCGACGATCCGATCATCGGCAGGGCTGTGCCTGAGCCGGCGACGCTCGCCCTCCTTGGATTGGGCATGCTGGCAGCCGGAGTGGTTCGGATAAGGAAGCGTTTGATCTAAGCGTTCGTTGGCGTACTCGAGCTATAAAAGGCCCGCACGGCGTGTGCCGTGCGGGCTTCTTGTTTTTGTTGTTGCGCCCGGCGAGGCGCGTTCACTTGAAGTTGGAAACCCAACCGCGGCGCCCCGCTCGCGCGGGCCCCTCCATCCCGACCAGAGTTAGAATGAAAGGGACCCATACTCAGCCTGGAATCCGAAATCGTTACGTTCCCCGGCGGCCTCGCCTTCATCAATGTGCTTCGGCAGCGACGTCGCTCGCGTGCCGCACTCATGGCCATCGCGTGCGGGGTCGGAGCATTGATCCTCGGGAACGGGTTCATCGACTGGAATCTGCGGTTCGGTCGCGAGTCAACAATCTACTCGCAGCTCGGACACATACGCGTATTCAAGCGGGGGTATCTGGAGAGCGGCCTCGCGAATCCGTTTGCGTACATCCTCCCGGACGATCCCCGCCAGATCGGAATCATCGAGTCCGAGCCGCATGTCCGCGCCCTCGCACCTCGACTTTCGGTCAACGGCCTGATTAGCCACGGCGACGCGACCCTCTCCTTTCTCGGCGAGGGCGTGGCGCCGGACAAGGAGCCGCTACTGAGCCAGTCCGTGACGACCACCCAGGGGGAAGCGCTCTCGCCGGCAGATCCCGATGGGATCGTGCTCGGCCAGGGCCTTGCCGCGAACCTCGGGGTTAAGCCCGGTGACACGGTGGTGCTCGTCGCCAATACCGTGAATGGCGGTGTCAACGCGGTCGAAGCTCGCGTCCGCGGACTGTTTGCGACGATCACGAAGGCTTACGACGACTCTGCGTTGCGCCTGCCGATCGCGATGGCCCGTCAGCTCCTGCGATTGAATGGCGCGCACTCGTATGCGCTGATCTTGGACCAGACCGACAGCACCGACGCCGTGCTGTCGAGGCTGCGCGAGCGATTCCGGGGGCAGCCGCTCGAGTTCGTGCCGTGGTATCAGCTCGCGGACTTCTACAACAAGACGGCTAAACTTTTCTCTCGGCAGGTCGCCGTGCTTCGAGTGATCGTCGGGGTAATCATCGTGCTGAGCATTTCCAACTCGATGATGATGAGCGTGCTCGAGCGAACCTCCGAGATCGGCACCTCGATGGCATTGGGCACGCGCCGTAGCGCCATCTTGCGACTTTTCCTCACCGAGGGCGTGCTCTTGGGACTGTTCGGCGGAGTCCTGGGCTTGATCGGGGGCTACCTGCTCGCGCAGGTGATCACCGTTGTGGGCATTCCCATGCCGCCACCGCCCGGCATGGCTTTCGGCTACACCGCGGGCATCAACGTGTCATGGCCACCTGCCCTGGAGGCTTGGGCGCTCGCCATCGCAACTGCCCTGATCGCGAGCCTGTATCCGGCCTGGAAGGCATCGCGCATGACGATCGTTGAGGCCATCCGTCGCAACCCCTGAGCGGAAACATGCTGAAGCTCGCGCTGCGAAACGTATTCCGCCAGAGGTTCCGAACGGCAATGACCCTGGCCGCAATCGCCTTCGGCGTGGTTGGGCTGATCCTGAGCGGCGGATTCATTCGCGACATTATCATCCAGCTCGGGGAGGCGCTTATTCATTCACAATCCGGACATCTGCAAGTGGCGCGGCGTGGCTACTTCAGCTACGGCTCGCGATCGCCGGACAAATACATGATCGCCGATGCCAACGCAGTGCGGCAACAGCTCGCTGGATTGCCCGAGGTCGAGGACGTCCTTGGACGCGTGCATTTCACCGGACTGCTCAATAATGGCCGCACCGACTGGCCGGTCACAGGTGAAGGCGTCGAACCGGCAAAGGAATCAAAACTGGGCAGCTTCATACGCTTGGTGGCGGGCCGGCAACTCCAAAATCGAGACAATTTCGGCGTACTCATAGGTCAGGGCGTGGCACAGGCGCTGAAGCTGGCGCCGGGGGATCGAGTGACGCTATTGGCCAACACTGCGGAAGGCGCACTGAACAGCCGGGATCTCGAGGTCGTCGGCGTGTTCCAGAGCTTCTCGAAGGACTACGATGCACGCGCCATCCGTCTGCCACTCGACGCGGCCGGGGATCTCCTGGATACCAAAGGCGTAAACGTTCTGGTCGTTTCCCTGAAGCGGACGTCGGACACCGACAGCGTCGCCAAGCAGATTGTGGCGACGCTCGAGCCCGCAGGATTCGAAGTCAAGTCATGGGTTCAGCTTAACGATTTCTATGAAAAGACCGTCGCGCTTTACGAGCAGCAATTCGGATTCCTGCAGGTCATCATTCTATTCATGGTGCTCCTGAGCGTCACTAACAGTGTCAATATGAGCATCTTCGAGCGCGTAGGCGAATTCGGTACGATGCTCGCCTTGGGGAACCGTATCCGCGACGTACGGCAACTCATTGTCACCGAGAGCGCGCTGCTGGGCACGATCGGAGGCCTGCTGGGTGTCGTAGTCGGAGTGCTCCTCAGCATCGCGATCTCTACGATCGGCATACCGATGCCGCCGCCTCCCAACGCCAATATAGGCTACACCGCGTTCATTCGTATCGTACCGTCGGGCCTGACGATTGCGTTCGCTGTGGGACTCCTGGCGACGGTCTGTGCATCGCTCTTGCCGGCTGCGCGGGTGTCACGCATGTCCGCCGCCGAAGCACTGCGAGCAAACGTGTAGGCGTACTACTCCATGCCGCGGTCTACGCGGCCGGTACCGACGCGCGTTTCGCCTTGCCGCGTTCGAGTTGACGTCGCGCGACCGCCAGGACGAAGCGCTGCAGCGGATGCCGGTTCCCGCCGGGACGCCATGTGCGCACTAGCTTCTGACGATAGGCATCGAAGTGCGTGCTCCATGGCGCGGCATATACACGGCCACGGCCAAGAAGAATCTTGAGCGCTTCCGTCCCGGCGATACCCGCGCAGATTTGACACGCCATCGCCGTTGACGGGCCGCGGCCCGATCGCAGATCGACGCTGCCCGGGTCGATCAGGTATGGCCGCTGCAGCAAAGCCGGGGACAACCCTACGAGGAAACGGCGCAGTTTTTCCTCTTCGCTGCAACCCGCCAGGCGAAAGTACCGTTCGAAGGTCATTCGGCCGGGAAGGAATACCAGAAGCGCTGCTCCCATGCCGAGGGGAGCAACGGTGACGGCGGGAATCCGCATCTCGGCACAAGTCCGGAAAGTCAGCTCGCGCGCGCTCACGGAGAAGAAGTCGAGCCCGTCGATATACAAGTCCACACCGGAAAGAAACTTCGTCACATTCTGCTCTGTAACGCCCTCGGGGAAGACAGCAAGCTCCAACAGCGGGTTGACGTCGCGGGCTAACTCGGCCATGACCGCTATCTTTTCGCGGCCGACGGTGCTCATCGTGGCGCCGGTCTGGCGATTGAAGTTTTCGAGATCGAACCGGTCGAAGTCCGCGAGATGGAAACCACCGATACCCAATCTCGCTAACGTGAGCAGGTGAATGCCCCCGACGCCTCCCAGGCCAGCAATCGCAACGCGCTTCTGCCGAAGGACCTGTTGCTCGGCTTCGCTAAGCCAGCCGATATTGCGCGCGAACGCACGCTCGTACGAGAACTCTGCGTTGCCCATGTTGCTACCATGATATCGAGGAGACATCATACACGCCTAGAGTGCGAACCTATAAACCCTCCGAAGCTGCATGGTTGTTTGCCTCTTTGCCGGACAATCCCGCGCGTCTCCTTCCACGATGGGAAGCTCGGCGCTCTTTTTTTGGTACCTGAAATCAATATCTTACTTAGCCGGAATTCAAATACTAACGAACTACATCGGAACCGCAACATTAAGGAAAAAACTTGATATAGAGCAAATTTAGTTGATTGATTCCATGTACAATGCCTCAGATGGTATGCCGATAGTAAGCTAAATTTTCGACAATTCGAAGTCAGCGTCGAACGGCTCGCTCCTATGCATCTGACATTAGGAGTCATAGAGGGAGATCGGAGTGAACCCAAGCGATCTTAGCAATGCGCTGCTCTATGGGATCCCGGTTGTACTTTACGCTGGCGTGTACAGCGGATTCGATTCGATCCTCACGCGTAGGGTCACGAAACAATCGGCGGCCGCAGCGAACAGCTTAGAGAAGCCGTGGCCCGCTCGCGTCACAGACGACGATGTTGCATTGCACATCACCGTCGCCAAATCTCAGGAGCATTTTGAAGCCGCACGAGAGCTTGTTCGAAAGCGCTACGCATGGCGGGGCTATAAGCTCGAGGACACGGTCCATGAGGCTCGCGAGCCGGGGCCGCCGGAGCGATCGCCCGAGGAAATTACCCTTCTGGTCAGGTCTGGCCAGGCCGTCCTCGGAACGCTGACGTTGGGCCTGGATGGTCCGTGCGGGCTGCGCGCCGACGCGGCCTATGGCGATGTGATCGATCGGTTTCGGGCGGCGGGCAAGCGAGTATGCGAGCTCACTCGACTCGCCCTGGCCGAGAGCGTCAATTCCAAAGCGGTTCTCGCCTCGCTGTTCAGTCTCGCCCACGCCGTCGGTCGGACCACGCATGAGGTGACCGACGTATTCATCGAAGTCAATCCGCGCCACGTCGGCTTCTACTCACGATTGTTGGGATTCGCCGTTGCCGCGGGTGAGAAGTTCTGCGAGCGCGTTCGCGCCCCGTCGGTGCTGCTTCAGCTCGAGATCGGCGCCTTGGAGCGGCGGCTGGGGCTGCTGGACATGGCGGCACTCATGCAGCCGCTGATTGCGGAAGCAGCGTGAGGCCCTCGGGCGGCTGCCGCTGAGCGTTTCGGAATATCGGGTGAGACTCGCCTTCAGCCCGGCGCGTTCGCGCGGAAGCTGGCAAGCCGCAGGCTCAGAAATCGTAGCGGACTTCCACGTATACCCTGTCGCGATTGTTGTAGCGACCAAAGAATCCGTCGTTGGGGCCGGTGAAGATGTCGCCTCCGAAGCCGACGGTCGTGTTCTTCGCCGCGGTCCAGTTGAGCCGCGGTCGAATGAGTCCCCCAGCATCCTTGAAGCTCTGTATCCACAGGAGCTGCGGCTCGAGCGTATTCGTCAGCTTGGTCGAGATGAAGATGCTCGCACCAACTCCCTCGCTCTTGAGCGCGAGGTCCGCGGTGTTACCGCCAAAGAACACTCGCTGGAAGCCCTGCACGTTCAGGCGCGTGTCGCCCGGCAGCGCGAATTCGACGCTCACGATGTAATCGAGCGTTGGAGGGGACACGACCCCCTGGAGCGTCGCTGGATCGGTGACGCTTTCGCCCAGACCATGCGTGTAGACCGCTTCCGCGCGCAGCACGAAATCGCTGAAATCCTGGCTCAGCGTGCCTCCCGCCTGCCAGATCCGGTCGTAGCGCGGCTCGAAGGCAAACGGCTGATCGGGGACGCTCGAGGGCATCCGATAGAACGTCGGAGCGGCGCTGAAGCTGCGATAGTAGAAAGCGGCAAGATCCCATCCGGCCAGCAGCGTATTGGCCCGCAGCCCGTAGTTGGAGTTGCTCAGTCGCCGCTCCGGTCTCACCGGGTCCCGGAACAGGGCTGCAGCCTCTTCCGGAGTCGGCGACGGCAACGGCGCGGGATAGAAGTCCGCGCCCGGTTTGCCGATCTTATCGAACGCAGGAATGGGGATCCACACCAATTCGACGTGCGAATCGCCCGCCGTGTACTCGGCCCGAGCTGCGAGTTGCGGGATGCGAATGATGTCGAAGCTCGGCAGCAGGAATTCGCGGTCGTCCCTCGCCGAGACGACGTCGGCGAAGAACAGGCCCACGACCTCGCCCCAGACGATATGTTGAGCGCCAACGCGAAAATCCCAGCCGCCGGCCGAGAAATCGATGTAGTTCTCGCGGTAGAAAAAATCCAGCCGCTGGTTCCGCTTGACAGGGTCGAGATAGAAATCAGATCCGTAGTACACCGGGTCGCCGTCCACCCTGGCGCCGAGCTTCCATCTCACCTGATCCGCAAGCTCTCCCTGAGCGCTCAACTGGAGTCGCGCCACGCCGCGAGACCAGTGCGATGGGTTGGAATACGTATAGGCCGGCGACACGTCCAGAAAACCGCCGAGTCTCACCGCTGGGCGATTCGCCGAGTCGTCGGCAACTGCTAGCAGCGCGCCTGTGGCGGGGCCAACGTACGCCGCGTCTGAACCGGGCGAAGGAGCCGTGGCCGCTTGTGCGGCCACGATGTTCGAGATGAGGCATACGCCGACAACGGTCCCGAGCCGTGTCCACACGTGCAGCCAGGTGCTCGAACAGGTCATATTGGGGTTCCCTCGCCCGCCATGGATCGCGCCCACATCAACGCCAACCGGCGCGTTTGCTTCATATTCGTTCTTCTTTGGCCCTCTGCGCCCTAAACTATTGGCCAGCGCGAGCTACCAAGTCGACTGTCGACTGTATACTACCATTCTAGGCAATCCGGCAGGAATGCTAATACTTTTGACGCATCCCGCAAAGCGCAACATGGCTCAAGCGCTCTTAGGCGCGGCGAGCGTGGCCCTGGCGTTGCTCATGCCTGCAATCGGCATCGCCCAGACTGTTACGCAGGATGACGACGACCTCGCCAAGTCGATCGTCGAAAAGGCCGACCGCGTGCGCTTCCCTATCGAATCGTTCGAGGCCACGGTCGCGATCACCACGACCGGCACCGACGCATCTCCAGACCCGCGGCGATATCGTGTCTACGCCAAGGGATCCGACAGCACGATCGTGATGGTCACGGAACCGGCCTCCGACCGCGGTCAAGCACTGCTCATGAAGAGTCGTGACCTGTGGATCTTCTTACCCACAGTGTCGCAACCAGTTCGCCTGTCCTTGTCGCAGAGGCTCACCGGCCAAGTCGCCAACGGCGACCTCGCAAGGGCGAACTTTGCCGGCGACTATAATGCAAAGCTGCTGCGGACCGAGAAGATCGACAATGAATCGTTCTACGTCCTGGAGCTCACAGCGGTCGATCGCAGCGTCACTTATCGCCGGGTGCTTTACTGGGTCCAACAAGGAAGCTATCGACCGTACAAGGCCGAGTTCTATTCATTGTCCGATCGCCTGTTGAAGACGTCCCTTTACCAGAACTATAAGCTGATGGCCGGCCGCGAGCGCCCAACGCGACTGGTCATGCAAAACGCTCTTGCCAAGGACGAAGAATCGGTGCTCGAATATTCGAGCATGCGAGTACGCGATCTTCCCGACCGGATGTTCACGAAGGACTATCTCAAGCGCCTCGAGTAGGATCGCCCTTGAAGCAATCGATCCGGAAGATCGTCGGGAAACTGCGGCGACAGGTTGCCGACGTAGTGCCTGGGCAAGTCAAGCCGAAGCGCCGTCGGCAGGTCGCCGCGCCATTGGTCGTACACGGCATGGGCCACACAAGGACCGGGCAGACGGTCTTCGATGATCGGCCCTTAAGATTTCGCAGTCTCACGCTCGCCGAGCCGGACTACCCTTCTTTCGCCCAGTCTTCGGCGCTCGAAGGCGCGTTCAAGATCAGGGTCGCCAAGCGCACCCACGCCCACCGCGACGCCCTTACCCTGGTCCAGAAGAAATATGCCGGTCGCGGCTACGCCGTACCGATCGGTAAACGCAGACCTCGAGTATTGACGTTCGTTGCTTATGACGAGGGCCAGATCGTCGGAACGGTAGGCGTCGGTGCGGAATCCGATCACGGGTTATCCGCCGATGAGCTTTACCACGAGGAGATCGATCGTCTGCGTGCGGCCGGCTGCCGAGTCTGCGAATTCACGCGCCTCGCCGTCGACCGCACTGCGGCCAGCAAACCGGTGCTCGCTGGCCTGTTTCATACCGCGTACCTCTATGCGTCCAAGATCTGCGGCTACACCCACGCGGTCATCGAGGTCAACCCGCGGCACGTCGCCTTCTACGGCAGGCAACTCAAGTTCGATCCCATCGGACCGGAGCGCCTGAACACGCGTGTGAATGCACCCGCGGTCCTGCTCTGCGCCTCCTTCGAGACCATCGCCGAAGGCCTTGCGAGGTGCGCTGGCAGGAGCCCGCCCGCCGGCACGAGACGAGCCCTTTTCCATTACGGCTTCCCTCCTGAGGAGGAACAAGGCGTTCTCAGGCGGCTCTGTGAGCTCGTTGCCTGACGTTGACGCTGTGCTGCCCCCTGATTGCGACGCGTGCCGCCTCGCCGTGCAGGGCTTCCGCGCCGACGCCAGTCAGCTTTTGCAAGCGCGCCATGGCTAAACGACTCGACACTCCGCGCACCGATCCGGCCGTTCTGAGCCTCATCGGCAATACCCCGCTGGTCGAGATCACGCGTCTGGACACGGGCCGCTGTCGGCTGTTCGTCAAGCTGGAAAGCCAGAATCCGGGCGGCTCGATCAAGGACCGCATCGCGCTTTCCATGATCGACGCCGCCGAGCGCGACGGGCGGTTGAAGCCCGGCGGCACCGTCGTCGAAGCCACCGCCGGCAATACCGGCTTGGGGCTGGCACTCGTTGCCCGCGCCAAGGGCTACCGCGTGCTGCTGGTCATCCCGGACAAGATGTCCGCGGAGAAGGTGCTGCACCTGAAAGCGCTCGGCGCGGAGATTCGCATGACGCGCTCGGATGTCACCAAAGGCCATCCGGACTACTACCAAGACCTGGCGCAACGGCTGGCCGCCGGGATTCCCGGCGCGTTCTACGTCAACCAGTTCGGCAACCCGGCCAACCCGCTGGCGCACGAGTGCACCACCGGTCCCGAGATCTGGGAGCAGATGGGGCATGAGGTCGATGCGGTAGTCTGCGGCGTCGGCTCGGGTGGAACGCTCGCCGGGTTGACGCGCTTTTTCGCCCGCGTGAGCCCCAAGACCGAGATGGTGCTCGCCGATCCCGCGGGCTCCGTGCTCGCGCCCTACGTCGAGACGGGCAAGGTCGGCGAAGCGGGCTCGTGGGCGGTCGAAGGCATCGGCGAGGATTTCATTCCGCCGATCGCCGATTTCTCGGGCGTGAAGAAGGCGTATTCGATTCCCGACGCGGAAAGCCTCGCCACGGCGCGCGAGCTGCTGCGCTCCGAATTGATCCTCGGCGGCTCCTCGGCCGGGACGCTCGTCGCCGCCGCACTGCGCTACTGCCGCGAGCAGAGCGTGGCGAAGCGCGTCGTCACGTTCATCCCGGACACCGGCAGCAAGTACCTGTCGAAGATGTACAACGATTTCTGGATGGTCGATCAGGGCTTTCTCGAGCTGCCGCGTTACGGCGACCTGCGCGACCTCGTCTCGCGCCGCTATGCCGACGGCGCGGTCGTGTCCGTCGGGGCCGAGGACACGCTGCTCACCGCGTTCCAGCGCATGCGCGTTGCCGACGTCTCGCAGCTGCCGGTGCTCGCGGACGACCATGTGGTGGGCATCCTCGACGAGTCCGACGTGCTGCTGCACGTGTACAGGCAGCCGGATCGCTTTCGCGACAACGTGACCACGGCGATGACGCAAAAGCTCGAGACGCTCGCGCCGAACGCCGACCTCGCCGATCTGTTGGCGATCCTCAATCGCGATCGGGTCGCGCTCATCGTCGAGGACGAGCACTTCTTCGGCCTCGTCACGCGCTACGATCTGCTGACCTACCTGCGGAGAAGCCTGCCTTGAACGATTCGACCAAGCCTGCCGTCAGGACCGCGCACGGCTTTGCGACGCGCGCGATCCACGCCGGCCAGGAACCCGATCCGGCCACCGGCGCGATCATGACGCCGATCTACGCGACCTCGACCTACGTGCAGCAGAGCCCCGGTGTGCACAAGGGCTACGATTACGCGCGCACCGCGAATCCGACGCGGAGCGCACTCGAGGCCTGTGTGGCCAGTCTCGAGGGCGGCGCGCGCGCTCTGGCGTTCGCGTCGGGCCTCGCCGGCATGGCTACCGTGCTCGATGCGCTGGAGGCCGGCGCGCACATCGTCGCGAGCGACGATCTGTACGGCGGGACCTACCGCTTGTTCGAGAACGTGCGCAAGCGCTCGGCGGCCTTAAGCGTGAGCTTCGTCGACATGGCGGATCCGGCGCAGCTTTCCGCCGCGATCCGCCCCGAGACGAAGATGATCTGGATCGAGACGCCGAGCAACCCGCTGCTCAAGCTCATCGACCTCGCCGCGGTCGCCCGAATCGCGCGCGAGCGCAATGTCCTCGCTGTCGCGGACAACACCTTCGCCAGTCCCTGGATCCAGCGCCCGCTCGAATACGGCTTCGACCTCGTGGTGCACTCGGCGACCAAGTACCTGAACGGTCACTCGGACATCATCGGCGGGGCGGTCGTGATCGGCGGCGAGCCCCGGCATGCGCCGCTCGCCGAGCGCCTCGCGTATCTGCAGAACGCCGTGGGCGGGGTGATCGGCCCGTTCGACAGCTTCCTCGCGCTGCGGGGCTTAAAGACGCTCGCTTTACGGATGGAGCGCCACTGCGCCAACGCGCTGGAGCTTGCGCAGTGGCTCGAGAAGCAACCGGAAGTCGCACAGGTGTACTACCCGGGGCTCGCCTCGCATCCGCAGCACGCGCTCGCCAAGCGGCAGATGCGCGCCTTCGGCGGCATGGTGACGATCCGGCTCAGGACCGATCTCGCGGGCACCAAGCGCTTTCTCGAGCGCTGTCGCCTCTTTGCGCTCGCCGAAAGCCTGGGCGGCGTCGAGAGCCTGATCGAGCATCCGGCGCTGATGACCCACGGCTCGATTCCAGAGCCGCAGCGCGCGGCGCGCGGCATCGACGATGCGCTGGCGCGGCTGTCGGTCGGTGTCGAGGACGTCGAGGACCTGCGCCGCGACCTGCGCGAAGCGCTCGACGCGATCTGAGCGACCGCCCGTCTTCGCGCTCGTCTGATCGCCGCGATTCAGGCACCGATCACCGCGCCGGCCATGCTGCGCCACGGGTCGACTACGCGCCGGCGATTTCTATGACGCAGCCGCGGCGCGTTCGCCAGCCGCTTACGCTGCGTCATTCGGCGACGACCTCGCCGGAACCTCCGAACTCCTTGGGAAAATCCTTCAGCTTGGGCAAGCCGTCTTTGATACGCAGGACCGTCTCCTGATAGTTGACGTGCACCCCGGGCTTGAACTCGAGTCCTGGAAGGGCGGCGGCGTAGATGTCGGTGAGGCCCAGTCCCGGGTGCTCGGTAAAGAGGTGTCCGCCGCACAGCTTGCACCACTTGCGATAACTCTGCGGACTCTTGTTGTACGCGCCGATGTTCTCCGCGCCACGAGTAACGCGCAATGCGTCGGGTTTCCACAGAGTAAACGCGTTCACCGGCCCTGCCGACCAATGCCGACACGATTCGCAGTGGCAATAGCCCATGGCCGCCGGCTCGCCAACCGCCTCGAATTGAACGGCTCCGCAAAAGCACGATCCGCTATAGCTCATTAGCCGTCTCCTTGTCCGCGGACCGACGCACCCCCGCGGCGCCAGACGCCGCGCGCGAGCCGCTCGGTCAACTCGTCGCCGCCACCGCCCTCGCCGCCAGCACCGACACGAGATGCGCCCGGTACTCGGCCGATCCGTGCAGATCGTTGTTGAGGTTCGCCGCCGGGATCTTGACCGCTTTGGCCGCGTCCGCGGTGAAGCTCTTCGCGAGCGCCTCCTCGATCGGCTTGGCCCGGTGCACGTGCGGCGCAGCGCCCGTCACCGCGACGCGCACGCCGCTCCCGGTCTGTGCGACGAACACGCCAACCAACGCGAAGCGTGACGCAGGCTGCGGGAACTTCACGTACGCCGCCTTCTTCGGCACCGGGAAGCTCACCGCGGTGATGATCTCATCGGGTGCGAGCGCGGTTTCGTACATGCCCTTGAAGAAGTCGTCCGCGGCGATCTTGCGCTTGTTGGTCTGGACCGTCGCGCCCAAGCCCAGCACGGCGGCCGGATAATCCGCCGCGGGATCGTTGTTGGCGAGCGAGCCGCCGAGCGTGCCGCGGTTGCGCACCTGGCGGTCGCCGATGCCCTCGGCCAGCGCCGCGAGCGCCGGGATCGCCTGTTTGACGAGCGACGACGA
>DASVPH010000100.1:0-1837 GCA_036382945.1 Casimicrobiaceae bacterium | reverse complement strand
AACAAAGGGACGTGGGCATTCATCGGCAACACCGCGATGGAAATGAAGGAACACTTGTTCGTCCTGCCGCTCTTGCTCGGCCTCTACCTGCCGATTCTCGCCTTTGCGACCGACCTCAAGCGCGAGGCGGCAACGCGCCTGTCGACCATGACCGTGGCGGGGCTCATCGTGCTCCTGGCTCTTGCCATGGAGGGAGCGGGGGCGACGCTCGCCGGCGCCGTCCATGTCGGCGTGAACGCCTTGCTTGGAGCGTAAGAGAGAGCTCAGCTTATGGAACGCTACGTGCATTCGTTCGGAAACTCGTTCGCGGTGGCCGCGGTGCTGACCGCCCTGGAGTACTTGGTTAAGGGGATATTCCCCGGATTCGCGGAGTGGAGCGAAGCGAACCTCGGGCATGCCTGGCTGGTGAACGGCGTGCTCGGGCTCGTCAT
This sequence comes from Casimicrobiaceae bacterium, assembly GCA_036382945.1. GTDB lineage: Bacteria > Pseudomonadota > Gammaproteobacteria > Burkholderiales > Casimicrobiaceae > PALSA-1003. The sequence continues at coordinate 1,406 of DASVPH010000100.1, read as the reverse complement.
CTTCGTCGGCCTGGGCTTCTCGGGGGTCCGCTGGACTCGAAGCGACCGCGGTCTCGCAATATTGATCGGCGGCGCGACTGTCGCGAGCGGCCTGGTGATTCTGGTGGCGGCCGCGATGCTCGCCTACGTCGGTTATTCCGGTTGAGCGTACCGCCAAGCGTCGGATCAGAAACGAAAGGAGAACCGAAAATGGACTGGCTATCACAAAACTGGATTTGGGTCGTCGTCGCAATCGGCGTCGTGATCTTCTTCTCCCGCCGTGGCGGGCACGGCGGATTGGGCGGCGGTCACGGAGGACATGGCGGGGGCCACGGCGGAGGAGGACTGGGCGGGCTCCTCGGCGGTGGGCACGGCGGGCTGGGCGGTGGGCATGGCGGGCTCGGCGGCGTGCTCGGTGGAATGGGGCACGGCGGGCATGGGGGTGGACATGGTGGTGGCGGACATGAACACGGTGGGTCCGGCAGTCACGGTGGCCAGCATGATGACGATCGCCAGCCTTCGAATCCGCCGGAAGCGGCCATCGACCCGGTCAGCGGAGCGGCGGTGCGTACCGCCGATGCCCTGACCTCCATTTACCAGGGAACGGTTTATTATTTTGCATCGAAGGAAAACCGCGACCGCTTCGAAGCCGCGCCGCAGGAGTACGCGCAGAAGACCGCCGGTCACGCCGCGCATCCCGCCGAAGCGCCGAGCGAGCCGCCGCGCAGGCGTGGCGGCTGCTGACGGACAGAGCGATCGATGAAGAATCTCGTTAACACCACCCGACCGCAGGAGCGATCCACGGCGCAACACCGGCTGGAGCTCAGGTAGCGGCGGATGCCCGATGGCGGCGATCCGCAGGCGCGCAGCGTTACGAGGCGATTGGGTGCGCGATGCGCCCTGGTCGCTGTACGGTCTCGCCGCGCTTGCGGGCGCGCTCGCGTTCGTGTCATCGCTCCTCGTGGTGCACGTCGCGCGCGTGGATATCGGGGACTGGACCACGCATTCCGTGAGCGATTTCGCGAACGGGCGGCTCGGCTGGCTTTTCGTGCTCGGCACCGCGCTTCACGGCGCCGGCAATCTTGCCCTGAGCCTCGGGCTGCGCGAGTCGCTCGGCGCGCGGTGGCTCAGCCGCTCCGCGGTGTTGCTCTTCGCCCTCGCGGCGACCGGCATCGTGGCCGCGGCGTTCCTCCCGGCCGCCGCGCCCGGGCGCGCGCCGACGCCGACGGGATTCGCTCATCGGGCGGTGGGCTCGGGTTCCTTCGCCCTGGAGCTGCCCGCGCTGTTTCTGTTCTCGGCCGCCTTCGCGGCGAGCCCGCGCTGGCGCCGGCGCAGCCGAGCGTCATTCGCGCTGGCGACGCTCGTCGGTGATGATATCCGCCAGGTCCTGGTCGACGAGGAACTCGTCGTACCATGCTCGCGGATTG
>DASVPH010000099.1:0-3590 GCA_036382945.1 Casimicrobiaceae bacterium | reverse complement strand
CGGGCTGCGGCAAAATGCGGCGCCTGCGTCGCCGCCCTCCTCGGTAATAGGATGAACTATTACCCTTCGTCGGGCGTCTCGCATTCATCCGCATTTTGCTCGCAGCGCAATCCACGTGGGGGTATTTCAGAGGTTCCTTAGTCTCCGCGAAAGCGGGGAGGGAATCCTGTGTCGTAGTACGAAAGACGCTGGGTGCCCGCGTTCGCGGGGACCACGACACCCGGGACGGCTAAAGAGTGATCGTTCCCTTCCCGAGCTCCATCACGCGCCCCGACACGAAGATCCCGCCTTCGGCGTCGACGGTGAGCCCGAGCCGGCAACGGCGTCCGATGGCCTCACCCTGGGCGACGGTCAGCGTGCAGGGGCGCGCGGCGTCAGTGGCGACGAGCCAGCCGCCCAAGTTGGCGCACGCCGAGCCGGTTCCAGGATCTTCGACGATCGCGCCTCGCTTGAGAAAGAAGAATCGCGCCAGCACGCCGTTGGGTGCGACTTCCGCCCAGACGTAAGCCATCGCGCGCAACCCACCGCCGGGAAGCGTGACGCTGCCGTGTTGCAGCATGAGATCCGCGCGCGGCTGGCAGCGGCGAACCGCGGCCACGCTCGTCAGCGGGATCAGCAGTTGCTCGCTGCCGGTGTCGACCCAAAGCGGTTGGTCGCGCAGGTCGTCGGCGTCGAGCCCGAGCATCGCCGCGAGCTCCGCCCGCGACGCCGTCACGGCGCGCGTGCGTGGCGGATTGGCCTCGAGTGTCCAACGCTCGCCCTGTGCGCGCACGGGAATCACCCCGGCGCGCATCTCCAGGGTGAGCTCATCGCCGCCCACGAGAGAGCGCACCACGTGTGCGCTGCCGAGCGTCGGATGCCCGGCGAAGGGCATCTCGAAGCTCGGCGTGAAGATGCGCACGTACGCGCTCGCCCGGCTCGACGGCAGGATGAAGGTCGTCTCCGACAGATTGAACTGCAGCGCGAGCGCTTGCATGGTCGCCTCGTCGAGCCCGCGAGCGTCCTCGAACACGGCGAGCGGGTTGCCGGCGAGCGGCGCCTCGGCGAAGACGTTGACGATGCGAAAGGCATACTGAGTCATCGGCTCTCCACCGGTTCGCCGATCTCGAACAGGCCGCGCACGTAGCGAGCGAGCTCGAGCAAAGCGGCCGGAGTGATCTCTGGCGCTTCCACCGTCCGTGGCGCTTGCATGCCCGGAAAGTTGCGCTCGAGCGAGCGCGCGTAGGTGGGATCGTAGTGCGCGTCGAGGAGCTCCGCGATGAGCGGATCCCACTCGCCTGCCGCCGCCATCGCCTCCCAGCGGAGGATCTTCGCCTTGCCGTGCAGCGCGGTGAGCGGCTTCAAGCACGCCGCGAGCAGCTCAGGATCGGCGAGGAAGTGCGCGTACTCGTCCTTGAGCAGCGCCACGCGCTGCGCGCGCGGGGTGCGCAGCGTGAGCGCCTGACCGAAGCGCATCGCACCGAGCAGCGCGTCGGGCATCTGCACGCTGCCGATGCGCCGGCTTTCCGATTCGACGAACACCGGCCGCGATGGGTCGAGCCTCGAAAGCGCGTCCCAGAGCAGGCTCTCGAAGCGTTTCTGGGACGGTTGCGATTCACCGGGCAGGTCGCCCAACAGCGATCCGCGATGGCGGGCGATGCCCTCGAGATCGAGCGTTTGCGCGCCGACGGCCGCCAACGCCGCGAGGAGCCGGCTCTTGCCCGAGCCGGTAAGCCCGCAGATCACGACGTAGCGAAAGCGCTGCGGCACGCGCGTGAGCTCCGCCACGACGTGGCGCCGGTAGGCGCGATACCCGCCGTCGAGCTGCACCGCGCGCCAGCCGACTTCGTGCAGCACGAGCGCGAGCGCGCGGCTGCGCTGTCCGCCGCGCCAGCAGTACACCAGCGGCTGCCATTCGCGCGGCTGCGCCGCGAACGCCGTCTCGAGCATCGTGGCGATGTTGCGCGCGACGATGGCGGCGCCCATCTTGCGCGCTGCGAATGGCGAGCTGGCGTAGAGCGTGCCGACACGCGCGCGCTCCGCGTCGTCGAGCACCGGGTGATTGGTCGCCGACGGCAGGTGATCCTCGGCGAACTCCGCGGGGCTGCGCACGTCGATGCGGTCGGGATAGTCGGCGAGCGCGTCGAGACCCACGCGGCGCACGCCCGAATAGGTCGGGGTCTTCGCGCTGGTCCGGGCTGCAGCGTCGCTCATCGAAGGGCCTCCACGCTTCACTTGGCGGGCGCAGGCGCGCCGAGTAGCGGCTTGAGCGCGCTCCAGACGTTGTCGAGGAGCTTGCCCTGTGCGGCGACGACCGGATGGATACCGTCGGGCTGGAACATCGCGTTGTCCTCGCCGAAGCCTTCGAACATGAACGGCACCAGTGCCGCCTTGCGCGCCTTGGCGACTTCGCGGTACGTCGCCGCGAAGCGTTGCACATAGGTCGGACCGTAGTTCGGAGGCAGCCGCATGCCGAGGAGCAGCACGCGCGATTTCGCCTTCTGCGCCGCGACCACCATCGCCTCGAGGTTCTCGCGCATGGCCTTGAGGCTGCCGCCGCGCAAGCCGTCGTTGCCGCCGAGCTCGATGACGGTGACCTCGGGCCGGTGCTGCGCGAGGAGCGCTCCGATGCGCGCCCTGCCACCCGCCGTCGTGTCGCCGCTGATGCTGGCATTGACCACGCGCTCGCGAAAACGCTCCGCGGCGAGCCGATTTTGCAGCAGCGTCGCCCAGCCGGTGCCGGGCGGCAAGCCATATCCGGCCGAGACGCTGTCGCCGATGATCAGAATTACCGGTGCGGCGGATTGCGCGAGCGCGACCGAACCGAGCAGCGCCACCGCAGTGAAGGCAAGAGCGGCCGAGGCACGCCGCGCGCGACGGAACGAAGATGACCCAAACCGGTCCACAACGCATTCTAGTGGCGCGCCTCGAGGCGCGCAAAGAAGCCTTCCCCGGCCCCAAGGTACAATGCAGCGGCGCGCTCGCGTTGGCGTAAGCATGGCCTTCCGCACTGAACTTGCGGACGGCGCTTGCGTTGGCCGTGGGGCAGCCCCAAGTGCGAACAACGCGACCCGTGCAAGGCTTTCCCTCGTCATGACCGAACCCGTCATTCGCGCCCGGAACGTTTCCAAGATCGTCCGCAGCGCAGACACGCCGCTCACGATCCTCGACGGCGTGAGCTTCGAGGTGGGCGCCGGCGCCACGGTCGCCGTCGTCGGTCCGTCGGGCTCGGGCAAGACCACGCTGCTGGGGTTGCTGGCCGGCCTCGACCGACCCACGACCGGCGAGGTGTGGCTCGGCGGCACGGTGCTGAACGGTCTCTCCGAGGACGCGCGCGCGGCACTGCGGCGGCGCTGGGTGGGATTCGTGTTCCAGTCGTTCCAGCTTCTGCCCGCGCTCACGGCGCTGGAGAACGTCATGCTGCCCCTGGAGCTCGCCGGCGCCGACGACGCCCCGCGGCGGGCGCGCGAGTGGCTCGGGCGCGTCGGACTTTCCGCGCGACTGACGCATTATCCGAAGCAGCTCTCCGGCGGCGAGCAGCAGCGCGTGGCGATCGCGCGCGCGTTCTCGGGCGAGCCGAAGGTATTGATGGCCGACGAGCCCACCGGCAA
>DASVPH010000098.1:0-11483 GCA_036382945.1 Casimicrobiaceae bacterium | reverse complement strand
ACCGTGCCGCTTTCCTGCGCGACCTTCACCTGGAAGCGGCCGGGCGCGCCGGAGGTTTCGACCACGGTGGCGCTCGTGTAGACGTGGATGCGCGGGTGCGCCCCGACCTTCGCCGCGAGCTCGGCCACCCCGGTGGGCTGCGGGTCTGCATGGCACATCGCCGAGGGCGCGCGCTTCCACAGTCGCGCCGCCCAACCGCCGAGCCGGCTCTTTCTCTCGACCAGCACGACCTCGTAACCGGTCTCGGCTGCTTCGAGCGCGGCAGTGAGCCCCGAGATCCCGCCGCCGACCACCAGGATGCGCTTGCTCGACCCGCGGTCGGCGTTGCCCGCCGGCACCTTCATCTTCTTCACTTCGGCGCACGCCATGCGCACGTAGTCGGCCGCCATCTCCTGGCGAATTTCCTTGTGCGCCTCCCCGTCAGCGACCGCCCACACCACGCCCTCGCGCAGGTTGGCGCGCGCGAGCGCGACGCCCGCGAAATCGAAGGCCTCGGTCTTGGCGCGCCGCGAGCACGCCGCCACCACGGCGTGCGTGACGCCTTCCTGGTCGATGTCGTCGCGGATCATCTGCATGCCGGCTTCCGAGCAGAGGAAGTCGTGCCGGCGCACGAACTGCATCTTGCCCTCGCGCTGCGCGATCTTCTCGAGCGCCGGGAGGTCGAGGCGCTCGCCGAGACCGCAGCCGGCGCACAGGTAGGCGGCGTACTTGTTTTGCGCCATCTACGCCTCCGCTCGGGCCGTCGCGCGGACCACCTTGAGCGCGCGCAGCGCCGCCGCAGTGGCACTCTGCACGGCGCGGTTGACGTCGACGGCGCCCGCGGCCACGCCCGCGCCGAACATGCCGCCGTCGCGCGCGCCCTCGATGAAGCCCGAGGAGTCGACGATCACGTCCTCGGGCAGCGCGATCCCGGCTGCCTCCGGCTCCATGCCGATAGCGAGCACCACGAGATCGTGCTCCGCGGCGTAACGATGGCCGCCCTCGGTGTCCACCCCGTGCAGGATCATGTCGCGGCTCGCCCGGTCCTCGGCGATGCGCGCCACCTTCGACTTCACGAACTTGACGGTCGGGTCGCTGCGCACCCGGGCATAGAAATCCTCGAAGCGGTCGATGGCGCGAATGTCGATGTAGTAGATCGTCGACTTCGCCTCCCCGCCGCAGGCCTCGCGCACGTATTGCGTCTGCTTGAGCGAGGCCATGCAGCAGATGCGCGAGCAGTGCCGCAGATGGTTCTCGTCGCGCGAGCCCGCGCACTGGAGGAAGGCGACGTTGCGCGCCGGCTTGCCGTCCGAGGGACGCACGATCCGGCCGCCGCTGGGCCCGTGCGGATCGGCGAGCCGCTCGAGCTCCAGGCTGGTGATGACGTTCGCGAAACGGCCGTAACCGTAGGGCTGGATCTTCGCCGCGTCGTACGGCTTCCAGCCGGTCGCCCAGACGATCGTGCCGACCGCGAGCTCGAAAGTGCTCTCCTGCATCGCGAGGTCGATCGCGCCGAAGCGGCACGCGGCCTTCGCCTTCTCGCCGTCGGCAGTTTTCGCGATCGACGGATCGAGCACGTAGCGTTGCGGGTAGGCGAGCGCGTGCGGCAGGTAGGCCGCCTTGGTCCTCGCCAGCCCGTACTCGTAGGGATTGTCGATCTCGGCGGTCACGGCTTGCGCGCACTCACCGCACGCCGTGCAGTTGGCGTTGACGTAGCGCGGGCGCGCCTTGAGCGTCACCGTGTACGCACCGCGCCGCCCGGCGACGCTCACGACCTCGGTCAACGTCAGCACGCGCACTTGGCCGTTGGCCTTCAGGCGCCGCAGATTGATCTCGAGCCCGCAGGTCGGATGACAGAGCTTGGGAAAATAGCGGTACAGCCGCGCGGTGCGCCCGCCGAGCGTGGCCGATTTCTCGACCAGCACGACCTCGGCGCCGCACTCCGCGGCTTCGAGCGCCGTCGTGATCCCGGCGATGCCGCCGCCGACGACGAGGATCGTCTGCCCGGTCGCGATCGGCGCGCTCATCGTCGTGTCATTTCGCTGGTCTCCTGCGAGGAGCTATTAGTCGCACGCCGAGCGCTTTCGGGCCATTCCCCGGATGGCGTAGTGCGCGATGCGCTCCGCGGCACGATGACGCGGCGTACCCCATTCGGGGTATCGGCGCACTCCCCATCGCGGTTATAGACGGCGCCACCGCGCACGCGCTCGAGCGCGCACGCGGCGTGCCCGGTGCGGGTCGCTCGGGCCGGGATCCTGCGCGTTACGCCTTACGCCGCACGCCGCGCCGCCGAGCTCGCGTAGCCCTGCGCCATCGCTTCCAGCGGGAGCGGGCGGATGCGCCTCGCCTGGCCCGCGCAGCCGAAGGCTTCGAAGCGCGCCTTGCACAGGCCCTCCGCGGCGGCGATCGCCGCCTTGAGGAACGCGCGCGGATCGAACTCCGACGGGCGCTCGGCCATCGACTTGCGCATCGCCCCGGTCATCGCCAAGCGTATGTCGGTGTCGATGTTGACCTTGCGCACGCCGCTGGCGATGCCGCGCCGGATCTCCTCGACCGGCACGCCGTAGGTCTCCTTGATGTCGCCGCCGTAGGTGCGGATCACGGTGAGCCACTCCTGCGGCACCGACGACGAGCCGTGCATGACCAGATGCGTGTCGGGAATCGCCTCGTGAATGGCGCGGATGCGGTCGATCGCCAGCACCTCGCCGGTCGGCGGCCGGGTGAACTTGTACGCGCCGTGGCTGGTGCCGATCGCGATCGCCAGCGCATCCACACCGGTCTGCCCGACGAAGTCGCGCGCCTGTTGCGGGTCGGTGAGCAATTGCGAGTGATCGAGCCTGCCTTCCGCGCCCACGCCGTCCTCCTTGCCGGCCTGCCCGGTCTCCAGCGAGCCCAGGCAGCCGAGCTCGCCCTCGACCGACACGCCGATGGCGTGCGCCATCTCCACCGCGGTGCGCGTGACGCGCACGTTGTACTCGTAGCTCGCCGGCGTCTTCTGATCTTCGAGCAGCGAACCGTCCATCATCACGCTGGTGAAACCGGAGCGGATCGCCTGCTGGCAGACCGCCGGTGTGGCGCCGTGGTCCTGGTGCAGGCAGATCGGAATCTGCGGGTAGGTTTCGACCGCCGCTTCGACGAGCTTGCGCAGGAACGGCTCGCCGGCGTACTTGCGCGCGCCAGCCGAGGCCTGCAGGATCACCGGGCTGTCGCAGGCGACCGCCGCCCGCATGATCGCCTGGATCTGCTCCATGTTGTTGATGTTGAATGCGGGCAAGCCATATCCGTGCTCGGCCGCGTGATCGAGCAACTGCCGCAGCGAGATCATTGCCATGTTGGTCTCCGTTCTCCTATTCGATAAAGCGCGAGATCGTTCACGCCGCGCACCATTGCATTGCCGTCCGTCTCGTCAAGCGCTTCAGTTCAGCGGCGCGCGAGCACCGCTTTCACGGCCTCGGCGACGCGCTCCGCGGTCAAGCCGAAGTAGCGGAAGAGCTCGCCCGCGGGCGCCGACTCGCCGAAGCGATCGATCCCCACCACCCTCCCCGAGCGGCCTACGTACTTGCGCCACAAATCCGACACGCCCGCTTCGACCGCCACGCACGGGAGCTCCCGCGGCAGTACGCGCTCGCGATAGGCTTCGTCCTGGCGATCGAAGACCGTCGTGGAGGGCATCGACACCACGCGCACGGCGATGCCCTCGGCGGCGAGCTTCTTCTGCGCTTCGACGGCGAGCGGCACCTCGGAGCCGGTGGCGATGACCACCGCACGCGGCGGCTCGGACGGCTCGACGAGCACGTAGCCGCCGCGACGGATGTTCGCGACCTCCTCGGAGGCGCGCAACTGGAACGGCAGGTTCTGCCGGCTGAAGAGCAACGAGGTCGGGCCGTCGCGACGCTCGATTGCTGAAGCCCACGCCACGACCGATTCCTTGGTGTCGCACGGCCGCCAGACGTCCATGTTGGGAATGAGCCGCAGCGTGGCGGCATGCTCGATCGGCTGGTGGGTGGGGCCGTCCTCGCCCAGCCCGATCGAGTCGTGGGTGAACACGAAGATTGTGCCGAGGCGCATCAGCGCGGCCATGCGCAAGGCGCTCCGGCAATAATCCGAGAAGGTCAGGAACGTTCCGCCGTACGGGATGAAGCCGCCGTGCAGCGCCAGCCCGTTCATGATCGCGGCCATGGCGAACTCGCGCACGCCGTAGTAGAGGTAGTTGCCGGCGGCATCGCGGGCGATCGGCTTCGATCCCGACCACAGCGTGAGGTTCGAGCCGGCCAGATCCGCCGAGCCGCCGAGAAACTCCGGCAGCCCCGGCGCCAGCGCCTCGATCGCGTTCTGCGACGCCTTGCGCGTCGCGATCGTTTCCGCCTTGTCCTTGGCCTTGGCCATAAGCTCGCGCACGCGCGCAGCGAAGCCCGCAGGCAGCTCGCCCTTCAGGCGCCGCTCGAATTCGCGCGCCTCCGCCGGATAGGAGCGCGCGTAGTCGGCGAACTTCCGTTGCCACGCCGCCTCGGCCTTCGCACCCTGCTCGCGCGCGTCCCACGCCTCGTAGACATGCGGCGGAATCTCGAACGGCGGATAGTCCCAGCCGATCGCGGCGCGGGTGGCCGCTATCTCCTTCTCTCCCAGCGCCGCGCCGTGCGCTTCGTGCGTGCCCGCCTTGTTGGGCGAGCCCTTCGCGATCACCGTCTTGCAGCAGATGAGCGAAGGCCGACCCGTCACCGCCTTGGCGGCGAGAATCGCGCGGTGCAGCGCTTCGCCGTCGTGGCCGTCGACATCGGGCACGACGTGCCAGCCGTAACCCTCGAAGCGCTTCGGTGTGTCGTCGGTGAACCAACCTTCGACCCGACCGTCGATCGAGATGCCGTTGTCGTCGTAGAAGGCGATGAGCTTGCCCAAGCCCAAGGTTCCCGCGAGCGAGCACGCCTCGTGCGAGATGCCCTCCATCATGCAGCCGTCGCCGAGAAACACGTAGGTGTAATGGTCGACGATCGCGAATCCCGGGCGGTTGAACTCGGCGGCGGCGAGCCTCTCCGCGATCGCCATGCCGACCGCGTTGGCGATGCCCTGCCCGAGCGGGCCGGTCGTCGTTTCCACGCCCGGCGTGATGCCGTGCTCGGGATGGCCCGGCGTCTTCGAATGGAGCTGGCGGAAGCGCTTGAGCTCCTCGATGGAGAGCTCGTACCCGGCCAGATGCAACAGCGCGTACTGCAGCATCGAGCCGTGGCCGTTCGAGAGGATGAAGCGGTCGCGATCCGCCCACTTGGGATTGGCCGGGTTGTGGCGCAGGTGCCGGCGCCACAGCACCTCGGCGATCTCCGCCATGCCCATCGGCATGCCCGGGTGGCCGGAGTTGGCTTTCTGCACCGCGTCCATCGCCAGCGCGCGCAGCACGTTCACTACGTCACGCTGGCGAGTCTCCGCCGCAGGACGATCGACGAGCTCGAGTTTCATCACGGGTTCCTTGTTGTCGACGTGTCAGCCGGCCAATGCCTGCTTGCGGCGCTCCATGAGCCGCCAGATCATCGGCGTGAAGATGAGCTGCATCGCGAGATCCATCTTGCCGCCCGGACACACGATGGTGTTCGCGCGCGACATGAACGAGCCGTGCAGCATCGAGGTGAGGTACGGAAAATCGATGCCGCGCGGGTTGGCGAAGCGGATCACCAACATCGATTCGTCCGGCGTGGGAATGAAGCGCGCGGTGAGAGGGTTCGACGTGTCGACCACCGGCACGCGCTGGAAGTTGACGTGCGTCTGCGAGAACTGCGGGCAGATGTAATTCACGTAGTCGTGCATGCGCCGCAGGATCGTGTCGGTGACCGCCTCGGTGGAGTAGCCGCGGGTCGCCTTGTCGCGGTGCAGCTTCTGGATCCACTCGAGATTGATGACCGGCACCACCCCGATCAGCAGGTCGGCGTGCTGGGCGACGTTCACCTTGTCGGTGACCACCGCGCCGTGCAATCCCTCGTAGAACAGAAGGTCGGTGGCGGGCGGCAAATCCTCCCAGGGCGTGAAGGTGCCGGGCTCCTGGCCGTAAGGCTTGGCCTCCTCCGCGTCGTGCAGGTACGTGCGCCGCCGCCCCTGCCCGGTCTTGCCGTAGGTGGCGAAGAGCTCAGCGAGCTCCTCGAACAGGTTGGCCTCCGGGCCGAAGTGGCTGAAGTTGTAATTGCCGCGCTTGAACTCGGCCGCCATCCGTTCCTTCATCTCGGCGCGGCCGTAGCGGTGAAAGCTGTCGCCCTCGATGAACGCCGCGGTCACCCCTTCGCGGCGGAAGATCTGCTCGAAGGTGCGCATGACCGAGGTCGTGCCGGCGCCGGACGAGCCGGTGATGGCGATGATCGGATGCCTGAGCGTCATGGCTTCGCCCTCCGTCACACCGCCGCGCGGAACAGCCCGCGCACGCCGAACAGCGGCGCGTCGTATTCGCGCAGGTTGTGGTTGCGGTGATACTCCTCGATACGCTCGACCTCGTCGCGGGCGCCGAACACGAAGCCGATGCGCTGCTGCAGCGCCTGCGGCTCGACATCGAGCACGCGCTCGCGCCCCGTGCTCGCGCGTCCGCCGGCCTGCTCGACGATGAAGGCGATCGGATTCGCTTCGTAGAGCAGCCCCAGGCGGCCCGGCTGCGCCGGATCGCGGGTGTCGCGCGGATACAGGAACACGCCGCCGCGCAGCAGGATGCGGTGCGTTTCGGCGACGAGCGAGGCGATCCAGCGCATGTTGAAGTCCTTGCCGCGCGGGCCCGATTTCCCGGCGAGGCACTCCTCCACGTAGCGCTTCACGGCAGGTTCCCAGAAGCGGCTGTTCGACGCATTGATCGCGAACTCGGAGGTCGCGCGGGCGATCGTAAGGTTCTGATGAGTGAGGAAGAACTCGCCGAGCACCGGATCGAGCGTGAAGGCGTGCACGCCGGTGCCGACGCTGAGCACCAGCATCGTCGAGGGCCCGTAGATGGCGTACCCGGCGCACACCTGGCGCACGCCCGGCTGCAGGAAGTCCGCCGCAGCCGCATCGCTGACGGGATTGGGCGCGCGCAGGATCGAGAAGATGCTGCCGACCGAAACATCGACATCGATGTTCGACGCGCCGTCGAGCGCATCGAAGGCGAGCAGGTAGTGGCCCTTCGGATACTGCGCCGGTATCGGGTAGAGCGTCTCCATCTCCTCGGAGAGCATCCCCGCGAGGTGACCGCCCCATTCGTTGCTGCGCAGGAAGAGCTCTCTGGCGATGACCTCGAGCCTCTTCTGCGCCTCCCCCTGGAGGCTCGCGGTCCCGGCGCCGCCAAGCACGCAACCCAGCGAACCGTGCGCCACCGCGCGCGAAATCGCCTTGCAGGCGAGCGCAATGTCGAGAATGAGCGCGTTCAATTCGCCGCTCGCTTCGGGATGGCGGCGGCGTTCCTCGATCAGGAATTGGGTCAGCGTGGAACGATCGGCGAGCATGTGTTTCCCCTGGAGACTCCGGCCACTCGTCGCTACGTCCGCGCCCTCTCCGACGCGGATTCGCGCGTGGCTTCCTCGTGCAGCGCGGTGAGCTCCGCCAACCCGAGCCACGGCCCGCCCACCGCGGCGGCTTGCGCGGGCGGCAACGGATGTTGCGCATCACCCAGATGCGAAAGCTCGAGATCCGCGCCCGTGAAATCCTCGCCCAGCGTCCACTGCGACGCGGCGACCACGGTGAACAGTCCCGCCGCTTTGGCCGCGCGCACGCCGTTGAGCGAATCCTCGAACGCCACGCAGCGGTCGGCCGGCAGGCCCAGCGTCGAGAGCGCGAGCTCGTAGATGTCGGGTGCCGGTTTCTTGTGCTGCACCAGATCGGCGGAAACGATGCTGTGGAATTGCCACACCCAGCTTCGGCCCAAGTGCCGGGCGAGCAGCGCATCGACGTTCGCCGAAGCGCTGGTCGAGACGATGGACAGCCTCGCGCCGGCCGCGCGCGCCTCGCCGAACAGCCGCGCCACGCCCGGCCGCAACGGGCACCGGCCGTCCGCGATCAGCTCGGCGTAGAGCTGCGTCTTGGTGCGATGGAGCGCGGGCACCAGGCGCCGGAGCTGCGCCTTGTCGTCGAGCGAGAGCGGCAGCGTGCCGATGTAGCGGCTGATTCGCTCCTTGCCGCCCGACACCTTGAGGAGCTCGCGATACAGCGGCTTCGGCCACTCCCACTTCAGACCGAAGCGCAGGAAGGCGTCGTTGAACGCCTGGCGGTGCGTCTCCTCGGTGTCGGCGAGCGTGCCGTCGAAATCGAAGATCAGGGCCTCGAGGCTCATCGCGCTTCTCCGTTCGCAAAAACACGGCTCGCGCGGATCTCGTCGGCCTCGATGGTGATCAAGTCGTGGCGCGACAGCGGCGCGCCGCGGGCCTCGAACAACCGTTTGGCGTGGCGCAGCCGCGCCCGATCGAGCGCGTTGCGGATCGAGCGCGCGTTGGCGAAGTGCGGCTGCGTCCGGCGCAAGGCGATGTATTCGCGCAGCGCCTGCTGCGCGGGCTCGCTCAAGGCGTAATGCATCTGGTCGAGCATCAGCCCGGCGATCGCGTAGAGCTCGTCGTCCGAGTAGTCGGGGAAGTCGATGTGATGCGCGATGCGCGAGGAGAGCCCCGGATTGGTCTGGAAGAAGCGGTCCATGCGGTCCTTGTATCCGGCCAGGATCACGACCAGGTCTTCGCGCTGATTCTCCATGACCTGGAGCAGGATCTCGATCGCTTCCTGGCCGTAGTCGCGCTCGTTCTCGGGGCGGTAGAGGTAGTAAGCCTCGTCGATGAAGAGCACCCCGCCCATCGCCCGCTTGAGCACTTCGCGCGTCTTCGGCGCCGTGTGGCCGATGTACTGGCCCACGAGGTCGTCGCGCGTGACCGCCACGAGATGCCCCTTGCGCGCGTAACCCAGGCGGTGCAGCAGCGAGGCCATGCGCAACGCGACCGTGGTCTTGCCGGTGCCGGGATTGCCGGTGAAGCACATGTGCAACGACGGCGCGCCCGCCTCGAGACCCACGGTGCGGCGCAGCCGCTCGACTAAGAGCAGCGCGGCGATCTCCCGCACCCGCGTCTTCACCGGCGCGAGCCCGATCAATTCGCGGTCGAGCGCGTCCAGCGCCTCGCCCACCCGCGATTCGCGGTAGAGGACGTCGAGGTCGAGCGGCGGTTGCTCGGGCGCGGACATCGCCTGGCCTCTAGTATCGCGCGCCTTCGGGCTTGTCGGCGGCGTAGGCGCGCGTCGTGTAGCCGATCCGGCGTCCGGCGCCTTCCTGACGCGTGAGCGCGAATCCGGGCTCGACCTTCGGCCGCTGCACGATGAAGGACAGCCGCAGCGACTCCACACCGTGCGTCGCGTCGAACGCGTTCAGCTTCACGTAGTGGTTCGGGAAGGCCTTGCGGCAGCGCTGCACTTCCTCCATCACCCCGGCCGCGTCCTTCAGATCGAACAGCGGCATCCCGAACATTTCCCAGAAGCTGTTGCGCGGGTGCGGATCGTCGGTGTACTCCACAGCCACTGCCCAGCCGCTGCGCAGGCAATACTCGACCTGCGCGCGGATCTCGGCGTCGGTCAGGTCGGGTAGGAACGAAAACGTCCCTTGCGTGATTCTCATCGCTTGTCTCCTTTACGCCGGCGTCGGCGTGACGGCATAGTCGGGCGTGTCCGTCGACGTGTAGTTGAAGGTGATGTCCTTCCACGTCGAGAGCGCCGCGGCGAGCGGCGCGCACCCGCGTGCCGCGGCGTCGAGGATCTCGGGGCCTTCGCCGGCGATGTCGCGGCCTTCGTTGCGCGCCTTGACCATCGCCTCGAGCGCCACACGGTTGGCGGTCGCGCCGGCCTGCACGCCCATGGGATGGCCGATCGTGCCGCCGCCGAACTGCAGCACGCAGTCGTCGCCGAAGAGATCGAGCAGTTGGTGCATCTGCCCGGCATGGATGCCGCCGGAGGCGACCGGCATCACCTTGCGCAAGCCCGCCCACGGCTGCTCGAAGAACAGCCCCCGCGCGAGGTCGACCTCGTTCTTGGTCTCGCGGCAGACGTTGTAGAAGCCCTGCACGGTCGGCGGATCGCCTTCGAGCTTGCCTACTGCTGTTCCTGCATGAATGTGATCCACGCCCGCCATGCGCATCCATTTCGCGATCACGCGGAAGGACACACCATGGTTCTTCTGCCGCGTGTAGGTCGAGTGCCCGGCGCGGTGCAGGTGCAGGATCATGTCGTTGCGGCGCGCCCATTTCGACATCGACTGGATCGCCGTGTAGCCGATCACGAGGTCGATCATCACGATCACCGAGCCCAGCTCCTTGGCGAACTCGGCGCGCTCGTACATGTCTTCCATGGTCGCGCCGGTCACGTTGAGGTAGTGCCCCTTGACCTCGCCGCTTGCAGCCTGCGCGCGGTTGACCGCCTCCATGACGTTGAGAAAGCGGTCGCGCCAGTGCATGAAAGCCTGCGAATTGATGTTCTCGTCGTCCTTGGTGAAGTCGAGCCCGCCTTTGAGCGCCTCGTACACCACGCGGCCGTAGTTCTTGCCCGAGAGCCCGAGCTTGGGCTTCACCGTCGCGCCGAGCAGCGGCCGGCCGAACTTGTCGAGCCGTTCGCGCTCGACCACGATGCCGGTCGGCGGCCCGTCGAAGGTCTTCAGGTACGCCACCGGAATGCGCATGTCCTCGAGCCGGAGCGCCTTCAGCGGCTTGAACCCGAACACGTTGCCGATGATCGACGCGGTGAGGTTCGCGATCGATCCGGGCTCGAACAGATCGAGGTCGTAGGCGATGTACCCGAACCACTGCTGCTCGGTCGCCGTGCCCGCGCCGGTGTTCGGTACCGGATCGACGCGATACGCCTTGGCGCGATAGTTGTCGCAGGCGGTCAAGCGGTCGGTCCAGACCACCGTCCAGGTCGCCGTCGACGATTCCCCCGCAACCGCGGCGGCCGCCTCTTCGGGGTCCACCCCCGGCTGCGGCGTGATGCGGAAGAGCGCGATGACGTCGGTATCCTTAGGCACGTAGTCAGGCTGCCAGTAGCCCATCTGCTTGTACTTGAGCACGCCGGCGCGGTAGCGCTCGCGTGCATCCTGGATGGCTTCATTCTCGAGTCGTCGGTTCATGGGTTGCCCCTTTCTCCCGGGACTTTAGGCCTACATAAAATTAAGGTAAAGTCGATTCTCCTTAACGTACGATTAAGCTATTACTTATGCTTCATGTCTCGATCCGCCAGCTCCAGGTGTTCGCGGCGGTGGCTCGTCAGTTGAGCTTCGCCCGGGCCGCCGAGGAGCTGCACCTCTCGCCGCCGGCGGTGTCGATGCAGGTCGCCGACCTCGAAGCCACCGTCGGCGCACCGCTTTTCGAGCGTGCAGGCCGGCGCATCTCGCTCACCACCGCGGGCGAATATTTCCTGGTTCACGCGCGGCGGCTCCTCGCCAATCTCAAGGACGCGGAGGACACGATCGCGCGCTTGAAAGGCGTGCAGACGGGCAAGCTCGCGATCGGCGTGCAGTCGACGGCGAAATACTTCATGCCGCGACTGCTCGC
>DASVPH010000097.1:0-2060 GCA_036382945.1 Casimicrobiaceae bacterium | reverse complement strand
CCTATTCGCAAGCCGAGCAACGCCGCAGGCGCGCCGTTTGGCCGCAACCCGCAGGGACGGGGGCGCTTTGGGCGCATTCCGTTGTTGCCGGCCGCTGGCAGTGGAGTGGCACTGCGGCGCGGCCGGCGCCTAGGACTGCATTCCAGAGCGCCCCCGTCGCATACGCGACAGTAAGCCCGACAGGCTCCTCTAGTGAAGGGCGGGCCGCATGACCAGCCGAATCCGCGTGTCCACCGACGCGCCGTGGTACGACCTGTTCTCGCGCGGTGCCCGCGACTGGCTGCGCCACAACCAGAAGGTCAGGCAGGCGGTCAACGAGCGGCTGCTCGACCTGCTCGCCAACGGCGACTTCATCTCGCATCCGACCGAGCGCAAGGTAAGAGTGCCCGTGCGCATGCTCGAGCACGCGCGGTTCCGGCTCGCAGATCCCGAATCGCACAGCGGCGCGGGCCAGGGCGAAGGCAAGGTAGGCGATGTGCTGCGGCCGGCCAAACCGGGCGCCGGCGAAGAGGCCGGCAAGGGCGGCACCGGCCAGGGCGAATTCCAGCTCATGCTCGAGCTCAAGCTCGACGATCTCGTCGACTGGCTGTGGGACGAGCTGCAACTGCCCGACTTGAAGCCCAAGCCCACGGCGCCCATCGAAGAGGACGAGCTCATCCGCGAGGGGATCAGCAAGCGCGGCATCCGCGCCCGTCTCGACCGGCGGCTCACGGTCAAGGAAGCGGTGAAGCGGCGCGCCATCCAGCCCGAGCCCGTGCCGTTCGTCGACGAGGATCTGCGCTTCCGGCAGATGAAGCAGCGCCCGCGCCGGGCCACCAACGCGGTGGTGATGTTCGCGCTCGACGTGTCGGCGAGCATGACCACCGTCGAGCGGCAACTGGCGAAGACCTTCTTCTTCTTCGCGCTGCAGGGGCTGCGCCGGCAATATCACCGCGTCGAGACGCGCTTCATCGCGCACACCACCGACGCCTGGGAATTCTCCGAAAAGGACTTCTTCGAGGTCACCGGCAGCGGCGGCACGATGGCCTCCAGCGCCTTTCGGCTCGCGCTGGGGCTTCTGGAGGACGCGTACGATCCGGCGCACTACAACGCCTACCTCTTCTACGCCTCCGATGGCGAGAACTCGACCGAGGATCGCACCGCCGCTGCCGAGTCGCTGAAAGCGCTCGCCGAGCGGCTCAACTATATCGGCTACGTCGAGACGCGCGCGGGAACGGTGCGCTTCGCGCAGACCGACATCCGCAGCCTCATGGATGCGCTCGCCTCGTCCGGCGCCCCGGTCGGGAGCCACGTCGTCTCGGAGAAGAAGGACGTCTGGCAGGCGATTCGCCAGTTTTTCGTGCAGCAGGCGAGCCAGAACGCCCGGGACTGACTTCATGACGACGACGCTCACCGACTACGGCGCGCAGCTCGAGGTCCTCGCCCAGAAGCTGGGGCTCGAGTATTACCCGGTGGACTTCGAGCTCGTTCCCGACAACTTCATGATGGAAACCGCCGTGTACGGGCTGCCGGTGCGCATGCCGCACTGGTCGTTCGGGGTGCGCTACATCCATCACCTGGTCCAGCGCAGCATGGGCCATTCCCGCATCTTCGAGGTGATGTTTCCCGGGGATCCCTGTCACGCCTATCTGGTCGACAGCAACACGCTGCCGGAGAACGTGCTGGTGCTCGCCCACGTCCTCGGCCACGCCGACTTCGCGCGGCGCAACGCTTTGTTCGTGCGCTCGATGGCTATGGCCGGCGGCCGGATTCTCGAGCAGGCCGCGGCCCGCGCGCATCGCATCGAGGAGGCGTTGAACGAGTTCGGCCAGGAGCGCGTCGAGGCGGTGCTCGACGCCGCCCTCTCCCTCGAGGCGCACATCGACACGCATCGGCCGTTGCATCGGCCGCCGTATGCGGACCCGGTGCAGGCGCCAATGCAGCAACCCGTGCAGCCTGCGGCGCAACGTCACCAGGAGCAGCCCATCCAGCCTTTCCAGCAACGCTATCGCGAGCTTCCCGGCGAAACGCGGCCACGGCGCGACGAACCCGGGCCGCGGCGCGCCGATGTGCCGCCGCAT
>DASVPH010000096.1:0-3367 GCA_036382945.1 Casimicrobiaceae bacterium | reverse complement strand
GGCAAGCGCGGCGAGCGTGGCATCGCCGCGCAATGCTTCCAGCGCGACCCGAGCCTTGAACTTCGAGGAATGGTTCCTGCGTGACCGCTTCATGGCTTCTGCTCCTTTCAATCGGCATCGCTGCCGTTACGATAGAGCAGTCCATCCACTTATGCAGGCCCGATTTCGTGTCCAAAAAAACGCGGCCACGTCTCGTGAGGGCGAATTCCGCTTAGGACAATTTACGCCACCCAGGCGCGAAAACGCCCCGCCGGAGGAGGACGGGGCGTCGGCGCCGTGAGGGCTACTCTTCGCTGCGCCGGGTCCAGTACAGCGTTGCGTTGCCGTCCTCGCCGTCGACGAGGCGGGCATTCAGCGGAGCGGGGAACGACGGGTCGTCAAGCCGGACGGAGAGGTATGCCTTGTTCGCCTTCGACTGGCGCTTCCACGCCGCGCCGATCTCCATCGCGCCGGCGAGGACGCGATAGTCCGGGCCCTTGTCGTTGTCCTTCGCGATCGGGACGATCTTGGCTTTGACGTTGATGGTGAGCGTCCGGAGCGTGCCAACGAAGCCGTCTTCCTGCTTGGTGAAAGTGCCGATGTTCGACATGTGATTTCCTTTCGGTTTACAAGGTCGCGCCCATCGCGGCCTTGTCGGTGAAGCGGAAGGCAGCGGACGGGCAGGCTGCATCGCCTGCGACCGCAGCGGCAGCGGAGGACCGCGAGGCGCGGCGATTTTGTTGCGCGAGGAAGGCGGCGCTTTCGCCGCCGGGGAAAATCGTCGCGGCCGACCGGTTGCGGCCGAGAGCCCGAGACGGCAGACGTGCCGATGCCAGGATTCACCTCAAACAAGGCCAGGGGGTCGCGCACCTGGCGAAAGGGACATGACGGCGGCACAGGCCAGGCAGGATGTCTTCGACACCGGGAGCGAAGCGCGTGTGGAGAGATCGGACGGATTGAAGGACGCGGACTCCGGGTGCGGGCCATTAAGTGAACGGCGCGAGTGCGGCGGGCGATCGGAGCGAGAAGGCCGATTGTCCGGCAACGCAAGGCGACGATTGTTCCACGTGGAGTAATGCGCAAGCGTCGTCCGAGGCGGCAATTTCAACAACGCGCCGCAGCGTAGCGAGGCGTACTGCAGCGAAGATGCGTCGATTCCACGTCGACAGGTCAGGCCAGGCGCGGGCGCATTGTGTTCGCGCCTCGAACCCGGCGCCTCGCGGCTGCCACACAGGAGGCGAGGAAAGAGGGCAGAGCCCTCTTTCCGTCAGAGTCGTCCAGTTTCTGCGAAACTGAGAATCTGATCGCCGGCAACGATGAAGTGATCGAGCACCCGCACCTCGACCAGCGAGAGCGCCTGCTTGAGCGTCGGGTGAGGAGCTCGTCGGCGCGGCTCGGCTCCGCGACATCAGACGGATGGTTGTGCGCGAAGATCATCGCCGCGGCATTGCGTGTGAGAGCGATCTTCACGACCTCGCGGGGATACACGCTCGTCTCCGCGAGCGTGCCGCGGAAGAGCTCGGCGTACTCGATGAGCCGGTTCTGCGAGTCCAGGAGCAGGGTGGCGAAGACCTCGTGCTCGAGTGCGCCGAGCTTCGTGCGCAGGTAGTCGCGCACGACCTCGGGCGAAGAGAGCGAGCTGCCGCGGCGGACCCGGCGGCCGAGGACTTGACGAGCGGCGGTGAGCACCTCGTCGCCGGTGGCGTGGCGGTATTCGCCTTGCGCGTCGCGAACGAGGAGTGACAGCGATTCAGCGGAATGAGTCGACTGCGACATGAGCGTCTCCGGTCTTGATCGGGCGGGATTGCCCGAGACCGGCGAAGCACGCCGCAGCGCAAGCAGTCAGGGGTGATCAAACGGCCGCAGGACGCAAGCACGCTTCAGCGCGCGCAGCCCTTGACGGCGAGAACGGCGTGGTACGGTGAGGCGAGAGGCAAGACGGAATGCCAACAGAAGAGTAGTGAGGTCAAGACCCTGGCGGCGCAAGGGCGGAGCGATGTCGCCGAGTCGACTGGCGATCCGATCTCGAGCCGCTGTCCCGACGTTGCGGGTCGCCTTTTCGCAGTTGATCCTTGCTTTCTCCGTGTCATCAGGACGATCATTTCCTGGATTCGGATGCGAAGACGATGCCGTTGACCACAGCCCGGGACGCATCGAACGCAACGCGGCGCGCTGCGATATCGGGTTTCGTGAAGCCCGGCTTTGAAGCCGTGCGGGAAGCCTTCGTCGAAAACTTCGAGCAGGGGGCCGATTACCACGCTCAAACCCCAATGGACAAGACTGGTGATTGACCCACCGCGCCGACCCTGATAGCATGTTCGCAATCGCGAAACTGGTGTTCTCAAATAGCGAACAATGTCCACGAGCCTCACGCGCGGCCTGCGCATCATCGAAGTCCTTGCGCAGGAGTCGCGTTCTCTCGGCGTAACGGAGATCGCACAACGCACCGGATCATCGAAGTCCGGCGTGCATTCGCTGCTCGCAGCGCTCGTTCGCGCCGGTTACGCGCAGCGCGGCGCGAGCCGCACCTACCGGCTGGGTATCAAAGCGTGGGAGATCGGTCGTGCACTGCCGGTGTCGCGTCTGATCCGGGCCGCTTCGCCGCTCATGGCGGAGCTCGCCAGTCGACTCGAGGAAGGCGTGATCCTCGGGGTGCTGGATGGGTCCGAGGTCGTCTACGTGCACAAAGTCGAATCCGACCAGGCGGTGCGTGTCCACGCGGAAGTCGGCGACCGCATTCCCGGGCACTGCACGTCCACGGGGCTCGCGCTCCTCGCGGCCCTCGACGATGCAGTCGTCGACCGGCTGCTACCCGACAAGCTCGCTGCGATCACACCCTCGACGATCGTCGATCACCATGCGCTGCACAGCGAACTGCGGCGCGTCCGGCTGCGGGGCTACTCCGTCAATCGCGGTGGCTGGCGGACCGACGTGGGTGGGGTCGCCGCCGCGATCTATGTCAAGGATGCGAAGCCGTCTCTCATCGCCGGGCTTTGCGTCGCAGTGCCGCGTTACCGGATGACGCAGGCCTGGATCGCGAAGAACGCTCCGATGGTCGTGCGCTACGCCGCCCGCATCGGGGAAGCGGTTGGCGCGGATGCCCCTCGTGTCGCTGCGTGAACCCGATCCGACAGGCGCCTGGCGCATCGGCGTCGATATCGGCGGCACCTTTACGGATCTCGCGCTGCTCGGGCCGGATCGTGCTTTGCACGTGCTCAAGGTTGCCACGGTCCCGAACGACCCGAGTGGTCGGAGTAGGAATCATGGTTGCCCATAACCCCCTCCACAGATCCGGACGAGCGGCTTTCCCGCATCCGGCTCTTGCCTCAGGTGATGACGCCAAGGCGGCGTAGAGGATAGGGATGACATACGCGCGCAAGAGGCAGCC
>DASVPH010000095.1:0-8045 GCA_036382945.1 Casimicrobiaceae bacterium | reverse complement strand
GGCTGCCTCTTGCGCGCGTATGTCATCCCTATCCTCTACGCCGCCTTGGCGTCATCACCTGAGGCAAGAGCCGGATGCGGGAAAGCCGCTCGTCCGGATCTGTGGAGGGGGTTATGGGCAACCATGATTCCTACTCCGACCCTCGGGGTGAAAGATCTCTCTGCGAATAGAAAACGGACCGGTGCCTGGGTGTTCGCCGTCGGTCGCGATGGTACACCTTGGTGATTCCGCGGATCGGCTCGGGCCGCTGCGAGCAAGGCGATGCACAACATCGATCCGGGCTGCATGGTTTCCTCCATAGGCCGAACAACGCGACGAGGCATTGCGAGATCATGATTCCGTCGCCGCGGCGTCGAGAGCGCGGGTGGTGGCGAGAGCGGCATCCACCGCGGCGGCGAGACGCGACACGATCTCGCCGAGCTCCGCTTCGCTGACGACGAACGGCGGCGCCAGCAGCACGTGGTCGCCGAGCCGGCCGTCGATCGTGCCGCCCATCGGATAGACCATCAAGCCTCGCGCCATCGCCTCCGCCTTGACGTGCGCGTGCAAACGCAGCGCGGGATCGAAGGGTTGCTTCGATTCGCGATCTTCCACGAGCTCGATCGCCATGAACAGTCCCCGGCCGCGGATGTCACCCACGTGCGGGTGGGCCCCGAACGCGGCCGTGAGTCGCTCGCGCAAGACGCTACCGAGCCGCCGTACCGAGGAGAGCGTTTCCTCGCGTTGGAGGATCTTCTGCACCGCCAGCGCCGCGGCGCATGCGACCGGATGGCCGATGTAGGTATGCCCGTGCTGAAAGAAACCACTGCCGCGGGCGAGCGCGGTGACGATGCGCTGCTGCACCAGCAGCGCCCCGATGGGCTGATAGCCGCCGCCGAGGCCCTTGGCAATCGCCATCAGGTCGGGGGAGATGCCTTCCTGCTCGACCGCGTGCAGCGTGCCGGTGCGGCCCATGCCGCACATGACTTCGTCGACGATGAGGAGGATGCCGTGGCGATCGCAGAGCTCGCGGATCGCCCGGAAATAGCCGGGCACCGGCGGCAGCGCGCCGGCGGTCGCACCGACCACCGTCTCGGCGCAGAAAGCGATGACATTCTCGCCGCCGAGGCGCGCGATCTCGGCTTCCAGCTCGCGCACGAGCCGCGCTCCGTAGGCTTCCGGCGATTCGTCGGCGCGGCGGTCGCGATATTCGTAGCACGGCGACACGTGCGCGACCTCGATCAGCAGCGGCGCGAATTGTCGGCGGCGCCACTCATTGCCGCCGACCGCGAGCGCGCCCAGCGTGTTGCCGTGATAGCTCTGGCGCCGGGCGATGAAATGGCGCCGCTGCGGCTGGCCGATCTCGACGAAGTATTGCCGCGCGAGCTTGAGCGCGGCCTCGATCGCCTCCGATCCGCCGGACACGAGATAGACATGCGACATGCCCGCCGGGGCATGCGCGATCAGGTTGTCGGCGAGCTCCTCGGCCACGGCGGTCGAAAAGAAGCTCGTATGCGCGTAGGCGATCTTGTCGATCTGCTCGTGCATCGCCTTGAGAACTTCGGGGTGGCCGTGACCGAGGCACGATACCGCCGCCCCGCCCGATGCGTCGAGGTATTCGCGGCCCGCGGCGTCGACGATGCGGATGCCGTGTCCAGTCGCCGCGAGCGGCAACTTGCCGCGCAGGCTGCGGTGCAGAATGTGGCTCATGGCGAGGCCCGCTCGCCAGAGTTGCGCGGTCGCTGATCCCAATAGGCGCGCTGCGCCGCGAGCCGCGCATCGACTTCGGAGAGGCGCTTGAGCACTGTTTTGCCTCCCTTCGCCGCGAGCCAGGCCACCAGCAGCTCGACCAGCGCGAGCGGCGCGATCATCGACGGAAAGAACGAGATCGAGTCGACACGGAAGAGCAGGAAGTGGGCGGCGCTGCGCGCGAGCGGCGAGAGCGCGCTGTCGGTCAACGCGACGACGGTGACGCCGCGCGCGCGCGCCGTCGTCACCGCCTCGACCGTCGGCGTGGAATACGGCGCCTGGCTGATCGCGACCAGCACATCGCCGGGCCCAAGCGCATCGACCTGGTCGTGCACGGTGCCGCCCACGCCGTCGAAGAGCACGCCGTTGCGGGCGATCAGGTTGTAGGCGTAGCGGAACTGGAAGGCGATGCCGAAAGGGGCGCGCACGCCGAGAAAGCCGACGCGCTTCGCGGCCGCGATCGCGCCGACGGCGGCTTCGAGCTTGTCGGCGGGGTTGAGCGCCAGCACCGACTCGACGTCGGCGATCTGCGAGGCCGCGATCTCGCGGGCGAGCCGCTCGATGCGCCGCGCCTGCGGCGCGGCTTGCAACGCCGAGGCGCGGGCGCCGTAGCCGATCGGGCGCCCGGTGAGCGCTTCCTGAAACGGGCGGCGCAGCGAGGCGTAGTCGGCGAAACCGAGCGCGCGCGCGAGCCGGACCATCGTCGGCGCGGACACGCCTGCGCTGCGCGCCTGCTGGCGCATCGACCACAGCCCTGTCTCGCTCGGATGGTCGGCAATCCACTGCGCCGCACGCTTGAGCTCGGGCGTGAAGGCATCGAACCCGGCGCGCAGCCGGCCCAAGACGTCCGACGACGACGCAGCGCGAAGGGCTTCCGGGACCATGTAACAAACGTTACATCAGACCAGGAAAACTAACAAGCGTTATATCGGCCCCGGTCAAAGGAACGATCGCTGTACGAGCACCACGATCGCCGCGGCGAGGAGCAGGGCGATCAGCGCCAGCCAGCGGTTGCGCGCGCGCTGCGCGGCGGCCAGCTCGGAGAGCGCATCCGGCGACACGGGCGCAGGCTTGGCCAGGCTCTGATAGACGAGCCGCGGAAGCTGCGGGACCACCGTGACCAGGTACGGCGCTTCCTCGCGCAGCCGCCGCGCGAGCGCCGGAAAGCCCACCTGCTCGGCCATCCAGCGCTCGAGGAAGGGCTTGGCGGTGACCCACAGGTCGAGATCGGGGTCGAGCTGGCGGCCCAGGCCCTCGACGCTCAAGAGCGTTTTCTGCAGCAGCACCAGTTGCGGCTGGATCTCGACGTTGAACCGGCGCGAGGCCTTGAACAATTGCACCAGCACCCGGCCGAGCGAGATCTCCCTGAGCGGCCGGTCGAAGATCGGCTCGCACACCGCGCGGATCTCGGCTTCCAGCTCGTCGACGCGCGTCTCGGCTGGCACCCAGCCCGACTCGATGTGCGCGGTGGCCACGCGGTGGTAGTCGCGCCGGAAGAAGGCCAGGAAGTTCTGCGCCAGATAGCTCTTGTCGGTCTCGGAGAGCGTGCCCATGATGCCGAAGTCGAGCGCGATGTACTTGCCGTGATTCGCGGCATCGGTGGCGACGAAGATGTTGCCCGGATGCATGTCGCCGTGGAAATAGCCGTCGCGGAACACCTGCATGAAGAAGATCTCCACGCCGGCGCGGGCGAGCCGCGGAATGTCGATGTTCTGCTCGCGCAAGCGGTCGACCTGGCTGATCGGCGTCCCGCGCATCCGCTCCATCACCATCACCTCGCTGTTGCACCAATCCCAGTACACCTCCGGGATCAGCAGCAGCGGCGAGTGCAGGAAGTTGCGCCGGAGCTGCGAGCAGTTGGCCGCCTCGCGGGCGAGGTCCAGCTCGTCGTGGATGGTCTTGTCGAATTCGGCGACGACCTCGCGCGGCCGCAGCCGCTTGCCGTCGGCCCACAGCGTCTCGATCGCCCACGCCCCCATCTGCATCAGGGCGAGGTCGCGCTCGATGGTCGCCGCGATGTTCGGGCGCAGGACTTTGACCGCCGCCGGGGTGCCGTCGGGGAGCTCGGCGAGATGCACCTGCGCCACCGAGGCGCTCGCTACCGGCTCGCGCTCGAACGACTTGAACGCTTCGCCGATCGGCTTGCCGTACGCGTGCTCGATGGTGGCGATCGCCTGCTCGGGGGCGAACGGCGGCACGCGATCCTGCAGCTTGGCGAGCTCTTCGGCGATGTCGAGCGGGAACAGGTCGCGCCGGGTCGAGAGCATCTGTCCGAACTTGACGAAGATCGGCCCCAACGCTTCCAGCGCCAGGCGCAGGCGCACCGCGCGCGGCGCGGACAGATCGCGCCAGAACGTGAGCGCACGCACCGTGGGCCGGAGCCAGGCAAAGCGCTCGTGGCCGAGCAGGAACTCGTCGAGCCCGTACTTGAGCGCGATCAACCAGATCTTTGCCAGGCGCAACCAGCGCATGCTCGGGATTGTAAGGGGGAAAAGGTTTTTGCCGCCGTCCTGTCCGGGAGCGAAGCGGCGCTGGCCATGTTCCGGGCGGCGCGACCGTGGCGAGCTGCCGACGCGCTGCCCGCGCGGGTGGGCAACACCTCGCTCGGGCCGCGACACCGCCGCGGCGCCCGCCACGCGACGTGGTGCATCACCACGGCAAGGATCAGGGCAAGGACGGGGGCCTGGGCGTGATTCTCGACGCCAACACCGGTGCGGTCGAGAACCTGCTCAAGCGCTGAGCGCCTCGACGCGAGCGGCGAGCGCATCCACCCGCGCGGCGATCGCGGCGACCTCCGCCGCGAAGGCGCGCGCTTCGGCCGCGCCGATCACGACCCGCGTCTCCTCGGCGACGTAGCGGCCGAGACTCTCGCCGAATCGCTGCGCCGCGTATTCGGGGAGCGCGAGCAAGCGGCGCCCGGCGTCGGCGACCTGCTGACCGGCGATGGGGCCCAGTAGTCTGGCGAGTGAGCGTTCGACGAACCAGGGAAGCGTCAGCGCCAGCTCCGCCAGCGTGGCCGCCAGCGCGGAATCGCCCTCCGCCGCGACCCATTCGTTCCAGCGTTCGGGCTGCGCCAGCAGTGTGGGCAGGCGCAGCGGCGAGATGGTGAGGGTGAGGTCGGGCGCGGCTTCGCCCGCGCTCAAGCGACCGTCCGCGTCGATGGCGAAGGTCCGGCGGATCGGTCCGACCACGACTCGCAGCGTGCGCCCCGCGTGCGCGCCCAGCTTCTCGCGCGCCCAGCTCTCGTCTTCGAGCGCCCGGTTGATCGCGTCGGCGGCGAGTGTCAAAGATGGACCCCCACGCTTGCGGCCTCATTGGCCAATTCGGCTGCTGCGCTGCCCCCAAAAGCGGGGGCCGAGTGCCGCGGCTCCATGCCGGCCTGCGCCGGCATGGACGGCACGAGGAGGCGTTGCGTCTCGCAACGCCGCGGCCTGCAAGGCCAATTCGCGCCTTGGGCCGGCCCTGCGGCGCTCACAGCACGTAACCCCGATGCACCGCGACCACGCCCGCGGTGAGGTTGAACCATTCGACCCGCTCGAATCCCGCGGCTTCCATCATCGCCTTGAGCGCGACCTGGTCCGGATGCATGCGAATCGATTCGGCGAGATAGCGATAACTGGACTCGTCCTTGGCCACGAGCCTGCCCAGCCGCGGCAGGACGTTGAAGCTGTACCAGTCGTACGCCCCTTGGAGCGGCGGCGCCACCTTGCTGAAGTCGAGAATGAGCGCGACGCCGCCGGGCTTGAGCACCCGGTGCAGCTCCTCGAGCGCGGTTTGCTTGTGCGTGACGTTGCGCAGCCCGAACCCGATCGACACGCAGTCGAAGCTTCGCGGCGCGAACGGCAGCGCTTCGGCGCTGCACTGAACTGCGGGAACGACGCGACCCTCGTCGAGCATCCGATCGCGACCGGCGCCGAGCATCGCGGCATTGATGTCGGTCAGCACGACGCGCCCGGTGGGGCCCACGCGGTCGGCGAACAGCCGCGCGAGATCCGCCGTGCCGCCCGCGACATCGAGCACGCGCTCGCCCGGTCCCACCCCCGAAAGCTCGACCGCGAAGCGCTTCCACGCGCGATGCAGCCCGAACGACATCAGGTCGTTCATGAGGTCGTACTTGCTCGCCACCGAGTCGAACACGCCGCGAACGCGCCGCGCCTTCTCCGCGGCCGGGACCTGCTGGTAGCCGAAGTGCGTCTTTTCGGTCACGGGCTCGGGCGCTTTTCGGCGCGCAGCGCGACGACGAACAAGCCGTCGAAGACGACGCCGACGATGAACAGCGGGATCGCGATCCACGGCAACCCGGCGACAACGAATGCGGCCGCGCCGACGACGCAGGCGATGGACAACGCGAGCGCAGCGCCCTTGGGCACGGCAATCCGGGTCGCCTAAGGCCGCCGCCCGCAGGCCGGCGCCGGTGCGGACGCGGGGGCGTTCGGGTCGGGATCGCGGCTCGCCCCCGCCGCCGCGAGGCGCCCGAGATAGCGCTGCCACAACTGCTCCTGCTCGACCCCCAGGGCGTAGAGGTAGCTCCAGGAGTAGATGCCGGTGTCGTGACCGTCGGAGAACGTCGGCCGGATCGCGTAGTTGCCTATGGGCTCGACTTCGGTGATCGTGACCTCGCGCTTGCCGACCTGAAGCGTCTCCTGCCCCGGGCCGTGGCCGCGCACTTCGGCCGAAGGCGAGTAGACGCGCAGCAATTCGTACGGCAGCCGGAAGCTCGCGCCGTCGGCGAAGGTGAACTCCATCGCGCGCGAGGCCTGATGGAGCTTGATCTCGGTGGGAACGGGTGCGGGGGAATCGGGGCTGGTCATGCGCGCTATTGTACGCGCGGCGGGCGACGCCGGGCGCACGCCGGCGCGCCGTTACTGCACGATATCCAGGTTCCCGATGCCGGCCATGACGTTGCGGGCCTTGGCGTCCTTGCCGTGCAGCTTGATCTCGAGCCGCAGATCGTTCAGCGAATCGGCGTTGCGCAGCGCGTCCTCGTAGCTGATCAAGCCTGCTTCGTAGAGGTCGAACAGCGCCTGGTCGAAGGTCTGCATGCCGAGCTCGCGCGATCTCTTCATGATGTCCTTGATGCCCGAGACGTCGCCCTTGAAGATCAGATCCGAGATCAGCGGCGAGTTGAGCATCACTTCCACCGCCGGGACGCGGCCGCGCCCGTCGCGGCGCGGGATCAGGCGTTGCGCCACGAAGCCGCGGACGTTGAGCGAGAGGTCCATCAGGAGCTGCGCGCGGCGCTCCTCTGGGAAGAAGTTGATGATCCGGTCGAGCGCCTGGTTGGCGTTATTGGCGTGCAGTGTGGCGAGGCAAAGGTGCCCCGTTTCGGCGAACGCCACCGCATAGTCCATCGTGTTGCGATCGCGGATTTCGCCGATCAGGATGACGTCGGGCGCCTGGCGCAGCGAGTTCTTGAGCGCGATCTCCCAGCTGTCGGTGTCCACCCCCACCTCGCGCTGGGTGATGATGCAGTTCTTGTGCTCGTGGACGAACTCGATCGGGTCCTCGATGGTGATGATGTGGCCGTAGCTGTTCTCGTTGCGGTAGCCCAAGAGCGCCGCCATCGAGGTCGACTTGCCGCACCCCGTCGGCCCGATGAACAACATGATCCCGCGCTTGCTCATGCACACGTCCTTGAGCACCGGCGGGAGGTTGAGCTCCTCGAAGGTCGGGATGACGGTGTTGATGGTGCGCATCGCCATGCCGATGCGGCCCTGCTGGATGAACGCGTTGCAGCGGAAGCGGCCCACGCCCGGGGGGTTGATCGCAAAGTTGCACTCCTTGGTCGACTCGAACTCCGCCGCCTGCTTGTCGTTCATGACGCTGCGGGTGAGCTCGATGGTGTGCTGCGGCGTGAGCGGCGTCTTCGAGACCGGAACGATTTTGCCGTCGATCTTGATCGCGGGCGGGAAGCCCGCGGTGATGAACAGGTCCGAGCCCTTCTGCTTCACCATCAGATCGAGCAGGTCGTGGATGAACTTGGTGGCGGTTTCGCGTTCCATCGATCGGCTCCTGTTGCGGCTTCGACCAAGCGTCAGCCGCCGAAAAGCTCCTTGTTCACGGCGCGCGCGCGAGCTTCGATCAACGACACTTGGTTGCGGCGGACCATTTCGGTCAGGCACTGATCCATCGTCTGCATCCCGAGCGCCTGGCTGGTCTGGATCACCGAGTACATCTGCGCCACCTTGTTCTCGCGGATCAGGTTCCGGATCGCCGGCGTGCCGAGCATGATCTCCCATGCCGCCGTGCGGCCCTGGCCGTCCTTGGTCTTCAAGAGCGACTGCGAGATCACCGCGACCAGCGACTCGGAGAGCATC
>DASVPH010000094.1:0-2206 GCA_036382945.1 Casimicrobiaceae bacterium | reverse complement strand
ACCCGCCTCGTCCGCGACGGCGCACTCATCGAGATCGACGCCGACGCCGTCCTCGCCCGACGCTGAGCGCGGTCGTCGTCGCCCGCTGGTTCCGAATCGGGGAAGCCGCCGGCCATCGAGCCCGGTCAGCGCGACCCGGCGACCGCCGCCTGAGCATCGCGAACGCGCGATGGTCGGCCGGTTGTCGGGCCCTAGCCCATGTTTCCCGTTTCGGGTCATAACTCGCTGAACTTGTTGGGGCGGGATGGCGCGTTTGTCACTACACGATCGTGGCGGCCGTCACGGGCGGGGTGGGAGGATCGAGCTCGGTGATGCCGAGGGCGGTGAGGACGCGCGCCGCCCGGTCCGTGCCACGCGTGACGGAGCGCTTGCGGTGCCTGGTGGCGCCGGCCGTGAAGTCCACCACGCGCACGGAGCGCAAGGCCCGCAGGGCTTCGGTCGACGAGAGGTCGAGGCCGGCGGCTTTGAGTTTTTTCTCGATGGCGCGATGAAGCAGAAACGCGAGTGCCGCGACGAAGATGTGGGCTTGCACGCGCGCGTCGGTGCGGTGATAGATCGGACGCATCTCGATCACGTCCTTCAGGTTGGCGAACGCCCGCTCGACTTCACTGAGCTCTTTGTAGATCGTCACGGCCTCGACGGCGGTGAGCTGGAGCTCTTCGGTCTGGATGACGTACTTGCCTTCGTACGCCTCTTCCCGCTTGAGATTCACCGGGTGCTCGAAGAAGCGGAAGCGCGCGTCGCGATACTCCCAGGCGTAGTAGCGATCGCCATGCGATCGCGTGAGGATGCGCGCCGCGGCGGCCCCAATCTTCGCCGGCGCCGTGAGCTTGCCGGTGGCGACGCGCTTCTCGAGCGCGCTCAGTTGCTGGCGCACGCGGTCCATGGCTTTGAGGCGCTCGGCGCGCTCGTACGCGAGCCGCTCCTCGCTCCGCACGACGAACACGCGCAGGCCCGGCTCGTCGCTCGCGACTTCCTGGACTTGCGTCTTCGGCGGCTCGGGGCGCTCCCGCGCCGCGATGCCGACCGGACAGTCGGTCCACGGGCCCGTCGCCCGCTCAATGTAGCGATAGACGGCCGCGCGCCGGCGCCGTTGGAGCCCGACGACATAGCCGTGTTTGCGCTCCCGCACGCGGGCGAGATTCGCCGCGGTCACCATGCCGCGGTCGCCGACGAAGACGATCCGGCGCAGCCCGAAGCGCGTTTCGAGATCCTCCAGCACGTCCGGCACCGTCTTGCTGTCGCGCCAGTTGCCGGCGAACACATGATGCGTCAGCGGCCAGCCATCGACGAGCACGAGCCCGACCAGCACCTGCCGATTCCGCGGTTTGCCATCGCGGCTGTGGCCGTGGGCGCCGAGCAGCGGCGGACCGTGCCCCTCGAAGTACGTCGAGGTCAAGTCGTAGAACACGCAATCGACCTGGAGCGAGAAGAGATCGCGCAGCCGCAGGTACAGTTCCGCTTCGATGGCCAGCCGGCGCGCGGCCAGGTGATCCAGCGTGCGATACCACTGGTTGAGCTGCCGCGAGTGCACGCGCACGCGCGGCCGTCGACTGGCGCGCCGCTCGGCGTCGTCCCGCCACTGCGGCAGCCAGCGGCGCCCACGGCGATCGCACACGAAGTCCGTTTCCAGCCACCGCGCCAGCCCGTGCTCGCTCGTCGGCGCGCACAGGCGGTTGGCGACCAACACCAACGCGCGATCCGCCAAGGCGACGCCGTCGCCGACGCCGCGGCCGCCTGCGTGGTCGAGCACGTGCTCCAGCCCCAGTTCGCGCCAGAGCGTGCGCGCCGCGAGCATCGGGCCCCAGTCCCAAGCGCCGACGGCCTGAATCGGCCCCATCGCGCTCTTCGGGGCGACGCCGCGCCGCTCGCCCCGCAGCAGCGCGATCAAGTCATCCAGATGATCGGCGAGCAGATCCTTGCGGCCGAGGTTACAGACGATCCGTTGCTTGTTCTTGCCGTCCTCGCGGTAGGCCTCGACCAGGCGCACGTACTCGTGCTGCACGCCGGCGCCGCCACGCGCTTTGACCGTGCGGAGGAACATGCTCGCCTCCTGTCACGGCAGCGTAAGCGTCACCCACCTCGTGAATCAACAATATTATTCGGTGTGTCTGTCACTACTGTTTTCACTCTGCACGGGGGTCGCCAACAATAAATCGCAGACTTGCCCGTCACTCCCAGTCCATTCAGGGGAAACATGGGCTAG
>DASVPH010000093.1:0-5980 GCA_036382945.1 Casimicrobiaceae bacterium | reverse complement strand
TCATTGGCCAATGAGGCAGCGAGCGACGTGTACCGGGCGTACACGAGCGAAGCTGCGACAAAGTAGACCGCCCGAAACGCAGCCGTCCCTCCGGGCTGCGGCAAAATGCGGCGCCTGCTTCGCCGCCCTCCTCGGTAATAGGATGAACTATTACCCTTCGTCGGGCGTCTCGCATTCATCCGCATTTTGCTCGCGGCGCAATCCACGTGGGGATATTTCAGAGGTTCCCTAACAGGTTCTACTTCACCGTCTCCTTGCTCTGCCCGAACAGGATCTTCTTCTCGGCCGCGGTGCGGATGCCGCCCGCGCGCGGATTGATCTCCTTCGCCCTGGCGTAGGCGCGCACGACGGCGCTCCGCGCCTTGATCGCTTCCTTCCAGCGCTTGAGGTGCGGGAACTCGTCGAGATTCTGCTGCTGGCGCTCCGGCAACACCCAGGGATAGCTGGCGATGTCGGCGATCGAATACTCGCCGGCGATGAACTCGCGGTCGGCGAGCCGCTTGTTCAGCACGGCGTACAGCCTGCCCGTCTCGCGCACGTAGCGATCCACGGCATACGGCAGCTTCTCGGGGGCATACAGGCCGAAGTGATGATTCTGACCGGCCATCGGTCCCAGGTTGGCCATCTGCCAGAACAGCCACTGGATGCAATCGAGGCGCGCGCGCCACTCGGCCGGAATGAAGCGCCCGATCTTGTCGGCGAGATAGAGCAGGATCGCCCCCGATTCGAACATCGCGAGCGGCGCACCCCCGTCCGCCGGCGTCCGATCGACGATCGCGGGAATGCGGTTGTTCGGCGAGATCCTGAGGAAGTCCGGATTGAACTGCTCGCCCTTGCCGATATTGACCGGATGAATCGTATACGGCAACCCCGCTTCCTCGAGGAAGATGGTGAGCTTGTGACCGTTGGGCGTGGTCCAGTAGTAGAGGTCGATCATGTGGTCGATCACGTCAAAACGTGCCCGGATACGCGCCGCCGTCGATCAATAGATTCTGGCCGGTGATGTACCCCGCGTGCACGCTGCATACGTACGCGCACAGCATGCCGAGCTCGGCCGGCGTCCCGAAGCGGCCGGTGGGGATCGCGTTGGTCGCGAGGCGCACGAATTCATCGAGCGGCTTGCCGGCCGCCTTGGCGCGTCCGACCATGTTTGCGCGCAGGCGGTCGGTGTCGAAGGAGCAGGGCAGCAGATTGTTGATCGTCACGCCGTGGCGCGCAACCTGCCGCGCGAGACCGGCGATGAAGCCGGTGAGTCCGCTGCGCGCGCCGTTCGACAATCCGAGCGCTTCGATCGGCGACTTGACCGAGGACGAGGTGATGTTGACGATGCGCCCGAACTTGCGCTCGATCATGCCGTCGATGGTCGCCTTGATGAGCTCGATCGGCGTCAACATGTTCGCGTCGAGCGCGCGGATCCACACTTCGCGGTCCCACTGGCGGAAATCCCCGGGCGGCGGTCCGCCGGCGTTGTTCACC
Organism: Casimicrobiaceae bacterium; assembly: GCA_036382945.1. GTDB lineage: Bacteria > Pseudomonadota > Gammaproteobacteria > Burkholderiales > Casimicrobiaceae > PALSA-1003. The sequence continues at coordinate 4,504 of DASVPH010000093.1, read as the reverse complement.
AGAATGTCCGGCTGCGGGCACGCGGCGAGCGCCGCGGCTCGGCCCTCGGGGGTGGTGATGTCGCAGGCGACCCAGCGCACTTCGCGTCCGGACGCGGCGCCGATTTCGGCGGCGCCCTGCCGCACCGCCGCTTCGGTGCGGGCGCAGATGGTGACCGCGACGCCTTCGCGGGCGAGCGCCTCCGCGCACCCGCGGCCTAAGCCCTTGCTCGCCGCGCAAACCAGCGCGGTCTTTCCGGCTAACCCGAGATCCATCGCCGTGACCCGCTCATTCGGCGCCCGCCGCGACCACACGCGCTGCCGCAGAGCGCCGCACCTGCAGCACGGTGCCGATCGCGACGAACAGACACGCCGCGACGGCGGCGAACATCGCCCGCGGCTCGCCACGATCGAGCAAAGCTCCCACCGCGACCGGCGCGATGGTCGCGCCGAGATCGAGCCCCGAGTAGACGAAGCCGTAAACGCGACCGGCCGCGCCCGGGGGCGTCGCGCCGCGCACGATCATGTCGCGCGACGGCCCGGTTGCGCCCACCGCAAAGCCGGTGACGGCGAAGAGCGCGATCGCGAAGCTCGCCGCGGCCGGTACGGCTGCGACGAGCAGCATGAGAGCGCCGCCGGCAGCGAGCCCGCTCGCCGCGACGCGATCGTGGTGCGCGGTACGCGCCGCGAGAAAGCCACCGGCGAGAATGCCCGCCGTGCTGCCCAACAGATACGCGGTCAGCGCGGAGGTTGCCAGCGCCATCGGGACACCGAAGGCGGCGTTGAGCGCGGTGCCGGCGAAAGTCTGGATGCCGATCGTGCCCAGCGTCAGCACCGCGAAATAGAGGAAGCACAGCAGGATCGCCTTCTGGCGGAAGAGCTCGACGCTGCCGGAGAGCGTGTGACGCGGCGCGAGCGCGTCGTGCGCGCGGCTCGCCAGCACGCGACGCTGCGTGGCGAGCGCCGCCAGCGCCGCGAGACCGAGCGCACCGAGCAGCACCAGCGCTTGGCGCCAGCCGATCATGCTGCCCAGCCCATAGCTCACCACCGGAGCCAGCGCGTAGCCCAGACTGCCGCCGATGCCGTGCGTGCTGTAGGCGTGCCCCAGCCGCCGCGGCGCCACGTTGGCGTTGAGCACGGCGAAGTCCGCTGGATGGAAGACGCCGTTGCCGATCCCCATGAGGGCCGCCAGCGGGAAAAGCCAGACGACGTTCGGCGCGAGCCCGGCGGCGAGCGCGCTTCCGGCGAGCAGGCCCAGGCCGCCGAACAACACCGGGCGCGCACCGAAGCGGTCGACCGCGAAGCCCGCGCTGAACTGGCACAGGCCGCTGGCGATGTAGAAAATGCTGACCAACGCCCCCAATGTTGCATAGCTCACCCCAAATTCCGCCTTGAGCAACGGAAACAGCGGCGGCAGCGTGAGCTGGAAGAAATGCGACAGGCCGTGCGCCGAGCCGATCAGGCCGATGACCTTGACGTCGCTGCGGAACGTGGTGGCGGCGGAGGAATCCAACCGGGCGGGTCGGGACGTCATGGAGGCGCAAAAGTATTGACTATACTGCATCGCCGCATCGGTAAGCCAGGACGCATCCCGTCCGACCGTTCCGGTGCCCACACCTTTGCACCTTTGTGATGGAGGACAAACCTATGGTCGACAAGGTCACGAAATCCGACGCGGAATGGAAGGCGGCATTGACCCCCGAGCAATACCGGGTGACCCGCAAGAAGGGCACCGAAGCGCCGTTCAGCGGCGAATACTGGGCCACCGACGAGCGCGGCACCTACAAATGCGTCTGCTGCGGCGCGCCGCTTTTCGATTCCGAGAGCAAGTTCGACGCGGGCTGCGGCTGGCCGAGCTTCTACGCCCCGGTCGCGAGCGAGAACCTGCGCACCGAGGAGGATCGGAGCCTGTTCATGCGCCGCACCGAAGTGCTGTGCGCGGCGTGCGATGCACACCTCGGTCATGTCTTCGACGACGGACCGCGGCCGACGGGGCTGCGCTATTGTATGAACTCGGCGGCGCTGAAGTTCGAGAAGAGCTGAGAGCTACCGCGCGCCCCGTCTGCTTTGTCGTGCTCATTTGGCAAATGAGGCTCGCCCCTCGCCGTACTCGGTCTGTGCTGTCTCGGGGCTCGCTGCGGGCCCTCATTTGGCCAGCCGGGGCTGCTCGCGACGCTCTCACGCGCCTCATCGAGAAGTCTGTAGCTTGGGCGTAACCGTAACCGCATGCGCATTCTGCTCGCCGAAGACGATCCGATGATCGGCGCCAGCGTCCGTCACGGCTTGCGCCAGGATGGCTTCGCCGTCGACTGGGTCGAGGATGGCCGCGCCGCCGAGCTCGCGCTCGCCCAACACGTGCACGACGCGGTGGTCCTGGACCTGGGCTTGCCCAAGCGGACCGGCCTCGAGGTTCTGGGCGCGATGCGCCGCCACGGCGACAGCCGGCCGGTGCTGGTGCTCACCGCGCGCGATGCCATCGCCGATCGGGTCGCGGGTCTCGACGCCGGGGCCGACGACTATGTCGTCAAACCCTTCGATCTGAACGAGCTCGCGGCGCGGCTGCGGGCGCTGCTGCGCCGCGGGTCCGGGCGTACCGGGCGCCTGCTCGCCTCAGGCGAGGTCGAGCTCGACCCGGCCACCCGCGAGGTGCGACTCAAGGGCGAGCCGCTCGCCTTCAGCCCGCGCGAGTTCGCGCTGCTCGAGGCGCTGCTCACGCGCCCCGGAGTGATCCTGTCGCGCGCGCAACTCGAGGACAAGCTCTACGGCTGGGGCGATTCGGTGGAGAGCAACGCGGTCGAAGTGCACATCCACTCGCTGCGCAAGAAGCTCGGCGCCGATTTCATCCGCAATGTCCGCGGCGTGGGCTGGATGGTCGCGCGGCCGGCCGCACGCAGCTAAGGCCATGACCTCGATCCGCCGCGAGCTGCTAGCCTGGCTGCTCATCGGGCTGTCGGTCGCCGTCGCCGCCGCCGCGGTCGGTACCTATTATCGCGCTCGCGTCGAAGCCAACCAGCTCTTCGATCATCAGTTGCAGCAGATGGCCGCTTCGCTCACCGATGCGCCGTTCGCGACGGCACCTGCGGAGACGGGCAGCAGCGTCACCAGCGACGACGCCCTGGTCGTGCAGATCTGGGACCGCAACGGCCTGCGGCTGTATCTTTCGCAACCGCAGCGCTTCCTGCCGCAGCACGCCCAGCTCGGTTTCACCGACGTGCAAACCGACGAGGGCGACTGGCGCGTGTTCAGCGCGCTCGCCGGCAACCAGGTGGTGCAAGTGGCACAGCCGATGCAAGCCCGGCGCGCGCTCGCGGCGAGCATGGCGCTGCGCACGATCGTGCCGCTGCTGGTGATGCTGCCGGTGCTGGGTCTGCTGATCTGGCTCATCATCGCCCAGGGATTCAAGCCCCTGGAACGCGTCGCCGCGGCGGTTGACAAGCGCTCGCCGACGCTGCTCGAGCCGGTTGCCGAGCGTGGGTTGCCCACCGAAGTGCAGCCGCTGGTGCGGGCGCTCAACGCGCTGCTCGAGCGGCTGCGCGAGGCGCTTTCCGCACAGCGGACATTCATCGCCGACGCGGCGCACGAGTTGCGCACGCCGCTCACCGCCGTGCATCTGCAGGCGCAGCTCGCCGAGCGCGCGGCGACCGACGCCGAGCGTCGCGCCGCGCTGGGCGACTTGAAGGCCGGGCTCTCGCGCGCCACGCGGCTCTCCGAGCAGCTTCTGACCTTAGCGCGCGAGGAGCCCGGGGTCGCCGAACGACCCTTCGCACCGGTCGATATGCAAGCGCTCGCGAGGGACGTGATCGAGGAGCTCGCGCCGCTCGCCGCGGCGAAGTCGATCGACCTCGGATTGATCGAATCCGGCGCGGGCTCGGCGCCGCCGACGGTTTCCGGCGACGCCGAAGCGCTCTCCACCCTGGTTTCCAACCTCATCGATAACGCGGTCCGCTACACGCCGGCGCGCGGCCGGGTCGATGTCGCTGTCGCTCCGGAGCGCGATCGCATCGTGCTCAGCGTTCGCGACAGCGGTCCAGGCATCCCGGCGTCCGAGCGGAACCGGGTGTTCGACCGCTTCTATCGCGGCGCACAGGTCGAGGGATTCGCCGAGTCGGGCAGCGGCCTTGGGCTCGCCATCGTCAAGCGCATCGCCGAGCGCCACGGCGCGCAGATCGCGCTGGGCGAGGGTATCGACGGTGCCGGGCTGGGCATCAGCGTGCGCTTCCCCATGAGTAGCCCGGGGTGAGCGCGTAGCGAACACGGGATCAGGTGCGCGCCCAAGCGCGAACCCGCCCCATTTCCTTAATTCTGCCTTAAGTCTCGACCCGTATCTTGGCGAGCATACGGGAAGCCCTCGAGGGCGCCCGGATGAGTTTCCACGATCAACTTTCGGTCGGAGTAGGAATCATGGTTGCCCATAACCCCCTCCACAGATCCGGACGAGCGGCTTTCCCGCATCCGGCTCTTGCCTCAGGTGATGACGCCAAGGCGGCGTAGAGGATAGGGATGACATACGCGCGCAAGAGGCAGCC
>DASVPH010000092.1:0-9760 GCA_036382945.1 Casimicrobiaceae bacterium | reverse complement strand
GACGCTTGGGCTTCGATGAAGTAGGCATTCGAACATCATGCCAACTTTCCGCCTCTCTCAATAGCGCCGGAGCCCAGCATCCACGCGCCTTTCAGGCCGATCGACCCTTCGAATTTACCCACACTATTCCGCGATGAGCGATAATTTATAATCAATAAAAATCGTGGGTCGAACATTACAACCGCGGTAGACCGCATCGCATGTTAGGCCCTGGCGTACCCGATCCACCGCGAGGATCAGGGGCAATCCTGAAGTCCGAGTCCCGACATCGATTGGCGGCGGGTGCGATCGTACTCGCGAAATCCGTCCTTGGAGGGTTACATCATGAGTATTCCATCGCGGGAGCGAGCGCGTGATCGCTCAATAACGGCAGTGCGGAACAAAGACCACGCGAATAATTGCGGACCACAGTCGGCATGGCCTGCCTGATCGCCGCGAGTGTCACCTGGGCGCTGCGCATCCTCTCGCCGGCTGAGCTTCCCGAGACCGTCGACGTCCTCATCGGTTTACTCGCGTTGCTCGGCTGCGCCGGCTCGATCATCAACGGAATGCTGTACAAGATCGTGCCGTTTCTCACCTGGTTCCACCTGCAGTCGCAGACCGGAGCTGGCCGCCTCGTGCCCAACATGAAGAAGATGCTCAGCGATGCGGACCAGCGCCTGCAGGTGAGAATCCATGTCGCAGGGCTTGCGTTATTGATCGCCGCGGTGGCCTGGCCCAGGTTGCTCGTGTACCCGGCCGCGCTCGCGCTCGGTGCAAGCGGCGCCCTGCTCGAGGTAAGCCTGCTCAAGGTGTTGCGCTACGTGTGCAATCCCATGCCCTTGCGCTTGGCGCCGCGGTCATCGCACCGACAGCGCACCCCTGCGACCGAAGTCTCGCTGCAGCAAAAATAGGGCGTCACGTGGAAGGCGCTTGTGTTACTGAACTAAATAGGACTATAATGGTCCTACTTAACGGTTGAGCAAGGTTGTACGTGCGAGGCGAGTGGCGATGCTGAGGATGAGCAAACTGGCAGACTATGGCACGGTCATCATGACCGCCATGGCGCGCGAACCCCAGCGCATTCAAAGTGCGGCGGACGTGGCGCTTCGAACCGGGGTTGCCCCGCCGACCGTCAGCAAGATATTGAAGCGGCTGGCGCGGGAGGGCCTGATTGTCTCGGTACGCGGCGCCAAGGGTGGATACGTGCTCCCTCGCTCACCCGCCCAGATCTCGGTCGCCGAGATCATTCTTGCAATGGAGGGTTCGCTCGGGATGACCGAGTGCAGCAGCATCCCGGGACTGTGTGCGCGGGAATCCAGCTGTACCGTCCGCGGGAACTGGCAGCGAATCAACCAGATCGTGCTGCATGTCCTACGGGAAATGACACTGGATCAGATGACCCGACCGGTTCCCCAAACCGTCAACATCAGTGCGATCAAGTCTGGTCGGTATCCGGGTGCCGGCGTGAACGCGAATGCGGTAGCAACGAATCGCCGCAGCCTGCGCTAGTGGGCGAGGACCCATGGCAACGATAACGCCTAAACTCGAAGAGCTGATCAGCCACGAGTACAAGCACGGCTTCATTACCGATCTGCAGACGGATGCGCTGCCGCGCGGGTTGAACGAAGACGTGATCCGCATGATCTCGGCGCGGAAGAACGAGCCGCAGTTCATGCTCGACTGGCGCCTCAAGGCGTTTCGGCACTGGCTTACTATGACCGAGCCGAGCTGGGCGACGGTGCAGCATCCGGCGATCGATTATCAGGACATCATCTACTATTCCGCACCGAAGTCGGCGAAGGACGGCCCCAAGAGCCTCGATGAGGTCGATCCGGAGCTTCTGCGGACTTACGAGAAACTGGGCGTGCCGCTGCGGGAGCGCGAAGTGCTTGCCGGCGTGGCGGTGGACGCGGTCTTCGACAGCGTCTCGGTGGGCACCACGTTCAAGAAAAAGCTGTCCCAGCTCGGGATCATCTTCTGCTCGTTCTCGGAGGCGGTGCAGGAGCATCCGGAGCTGGTGCAGCGTTATCTCGGCTCGGTCGTGCCGCACACCGACAACTTCTTCGCCGCGCTCAATTCGGCGGCGTTCTCCGACGGCTCGTTCTGCTACATCCCGCCTGGCGTGCGCTGTCCGATGGAGCTCTCGACTTATTTCCGCATCAACGCCAAGGACACCGGTCAGTTCGAGCGTACGCTCATCATCGCGGACGAAGGCGCCTACGTGAGCTACCTGGAGGGCTGCACTGCACCCATGCGCGACGAGAACCAGTTGCACGCTGCCGTGGTGGAGCTGATCGCGCTCACCGACGCGCGGATCAAGTATTCGACCGTGCAGAACTGGTATCCGGGTGACAAGGACGGCAAGGGCGGGATTTACAACTTCGTCACCAAGCGCGGCGACTGTCGCGGTGCGAATTCACGCATCTCGTGGACGCAGGTCGAGACGGGCTCGGCGATCACCTGGAAGTATCCAAGTTGCATCCTGCGCGGCGACAACTCGGTGGGCGAGTTCTATTCGGTCGCGCTGGCCAATCACTACCAGCAAGCCGACACCGGCACCAAGATGATCCATATCGGGCGCAACACGCGCAGTTCGATCGTATCCAAGGGCATCTCTGCGGGGCGTGGCCAGAATGCCTACCGCGGGCTCGTGAAGGTGCTGAAGTCCGCCGAGGGCGCGCGCAACTATACGCAGTGCGATTCATTGCTGCTCGGCGACAAGTGCTCCGCTCACACCTTCCCGTATATCGAGGTCAAGAACCCCACCGCGAAGGTCGAGCACGAAGCGTCTACCTCGCGCATCGGCGAGGACCAGCTCTTCTACTGCATGCAGCGCGGCATCTCCGCCGAGGATGCGGTCTCGATGATCGTCAGCGGCTTCTGCAAGGAAGTGTTCAAGGAATTGCCGATGGAATTCGCAGTGGAAGCGCAGAAGCTCCTCGGGGTGAGCCTCGAGGGCAGCGTCGGATAAGCGGCCATCGGAAGGAAACCCACCATGCTGGAAATCAGGAATCTGCAGGCTCGGGTCGAAGACAAGGCGATCCTGCGCGGCATCGACCTCACCGTCAACGCTGGGGAAGTGCACGCGATCATGGGGCCGAACGGCTCCGGCAAGAGCACGCTGGCGCAGGTACTGGCGGGGCGGGAAAGCTTTGTGGTGACCGGAGGCGAGGTGCGCTATCTGGGGCGCGATCTGCTCGCGATGGCGGCCGATGAGCGCGCTCGCCAGGGCGTTTTCCTGGCGTTCCAGTATCCCGTCGAGATCCCCGGCGTCAGCAATGTCTACCTGCTCAAGGCGGCGCTCAACAGCGTGAGAAAGCACAGAGGCCTGCCGGAACTCGACGCGATGGAATTCCTGGGCCTCGTCCGGCAGAAGCTGAAGGCGATGGACATGGCCGACGAACTGCTGTACCGGTCGGTCAACGAAGGATTTTCAGGGGGTGAGAAGAAGCGTAACGAGATCCTGCAAATGGCGATGCTGGAGCCGAAGCTCGCCATCCTCGACGAGACGGATTCCGGGCTCGACATCGATGCCCTGCAAGTCGTTGCCAATGGGATCAATGCGCTACGCAGCCCCAGCCGGGCCATGATCCTGGTCACCCATTACCAGCGACTCCTGGACTATGTGGTGCCCGACCATGTGCACGTCCTGTCCGGGGGGCGCATCGCAATGTCGGGGGGAAAGGAATTGGCACTCGAGCTCGAACAACGCGGTTACGGCTGGGTCGAGGCGGAGTCGACCGGAACCATGCAACCTTCACCCGGTGTCGCTGCGAAATGAACACCAGAGCCCGCGATCGTATCCTCGCCGAGTTTTCGCGCGGCGCGCCGCTGCTGCCCGGCACGCGGCTGCCGTGGCTCATCCGCGCCCGGCAGGCTGCGCTGGAACGTTTCGCCGACCATGGCTTTCCGACAACGCGCGACGAAGACTGGAAGTACACAAGCGTCGCCGCGATCGAGAAGCGGAACTTCGCGGTCCTGCCGCCTGGCACCGACGGTGTGACGGCATCGGAGGTCGGCGCACTCCGATTGGGCAGCGCATCGGACCACCTGCTGGTGTTCGTCAATGGCTGGTATGCACCGGCATTATCCAGCGTTGGCCAGCTCCCGGCGGGCGTCATCGCGGGCAGCCTCGCCGACGCGCTCGACAGCGCACGGGAGGCGCTGGAGCCCCTCTTCGCCGACGGCAGCGATGAGACGGTTTTGGGAGCGCTCAATGCCGCATTCATGACCGATGGAGCATTCCTGCATCTGCCCGGGGGCGCAGCGATTGACGAGCCGGTGCACCTTCTGTTTATCGCAACCAACGCGTCGGCGGCCATTCATCCGCGCAACGTGATCGTCGCGGCGCATGGCGCTCACGCCACCGTGATCGAGCACTACGCCGGCCCGGCGGGTGTCGCCTACTTCACCAACGCGGTGACCCGGATCATCGCTAGGGACAATGCTGCGGTCGAGCACTACAAGCTGCAGCAGGAGGGGGAGCAGGCCCTCCACATCGCCGGCATCCACGTGGCGCAGGGGCGCGCAAGCCGCTTCGCCTCGCATTCCATTGCGCTCGGGGCCGCGCTCGCCCGCAACGACATCGCCACCACGTTCGCCGCGGAAGGGTGCCAGGCCACGCTGAACGGGCTCTACCTGACGGGCGGCCGGCAGCACGTCGACCATCACACGCGCATCGACCACGCCAAGCCCGGTGGCACGAGCCGCGAGCATTACCGCGGCATCCTGGATGGGGCGTCACGAGCGGTGTTCAGCGGACGGGTGATCGTCCACAAGGACGCGCAGCGCACCGACGCGCATCAGGACAACCACAACCTGCTGCTGTCGAAGCATGCCGAAGTCGACACCAAGCCGCAACTGGAAATCTACGCCGATGACGTAAAGTGCACCCATGGCGCAACCGTCGGGAACCTGGACGAGGCACAGATGTTCTACCTGCGCTCGCGCGGGATCGAGGAGGCGATGGCAAAAAGCCTGCTCGTCCGCGCGTTCGCTCACGACGTGATCGAGTGTCTTCGCATAGCGCCGCTTCGCAACCTATTGCAAGAGACCCTGTTGCGTCGGCTGCCGCAAGAAGAACGGATCGAGGAACTGGCATGAGCATCATCGCGGATCTGCAACGCAAGACCGCCGTGCTGCAACGGGGCTGTGCGCAGTGGCGCGACGACTTTCCGATCCTGTGCAGACGCGTGAACGGAAAGCCGCTCGTCTACCTCGACAACGGAGCCACCACGCAGAAGCCGCAAGCCGTCATCGATGCGGAGTCGCGCTACTACGCTCAGGACAACGCCAACGTGCACCGCGGCGTGCATACGCTGAGTCAGCGGGCGACGGATGCCTACGAGGCGGCGCGAGCCAAGGTCCAGCGCTTCATCAATGCGGCGGCCGTGGAAGAAATCGTGTTCGTGCGCGGCACGACGGAAGCAATCAACCTGGTAGCGCAGAGCTATGCGAGACCGCGCTTCAAACCCGGCGACGAGATCATCGTCAGCGCTATGGAACACCATTCGAACATCGTGCCATGGCAGCTGGTTCGCGAGCAGACAGGCGCCGTGCTGAAAGTGGTGCCGATCAACGATGCGGGCGAGCTCGAGGTCGACGCTTTCCGCAACCTGCTAGGTTCGCGCACCCGGCTCGTTGCCATCACCCACGTTTCCAACGCGCTCGGCAGCATCGTACCCGTCGAATCGATCATCGCGCTCGCTCACGAGCGGGGCGTCCCGGTGCTGATCGACGGCGCGCAGGCGATTTCCCACCTGCCGGTGGACGTGCGCGCGCTGGGCTGCGATTTTTACGCGTTCTCCGGCCACAAGGTCTTTGGACCGACCGGGATCGGCGTGCTGTACGGACGTGCAAGGCTCCTCGATGCGATGCCGCCATATCAGGGTGGAGGTGACATGATTAGCTCGGTCACGTTCGACAAGACCGAGTACAACGACCTGCCTTACAAATTCGAGGCGGGAACACCGAACATCGCGGGCGCGATCGGCTTGGGAGCGGCGCTCGATTACGTGTCGGCAATCGGCATGCAAGCCATCGCCGCGCATGAGCATGATCTGCTGACCTACGCTACGGAAGCGGTTTCGAGCATTCCCGGTTTGCGAATCATCGGCACCGCCAGGCGGAAAGCGAGCATCCTGTCGTTGACGCTGGACGGCATGCACCCGCACGACATCGGTACGATCCTCGATCACCAGGGAGTGGCCATCCGCGCGGGCCACCACTGCGCCATGCCGGTGATGCAGCGCTACGGCATCGTAGGCAGCGCGCGGGCATCGTTCGCGCTCTACAACACGCGGGAGGAAGTGGATGCCCTGGTAGCGGGAATCCGCAAGGCACAGGAGATGTTCCGCCGATGAGCGATCTGCGCGAACTTTATCAAGACGTCATCTTCGACCACTACAAGACGCCGAGAAACTGTCACGAGCTGGCCGACGCGAACCATGCGGCCGAGGGTCACAACCCGCTTTGTGGCGACGCGATTACCGTGTACCTGAGAATAGAAGACGGCATCATCAAGGACGCGGCCTTCACCGGCAACGGATGCGCCATTTCGACGGCTTCCGCCTCGCTCATGACCGAGGCTTTGAAAGGGAAGAAGATCGCCGAGGTGGAACACATTTTCGAGGATTTCCATCGGATGGTCACCGATGCGACGATGGCGCCGCACCCAGAACTCGGCAAGCTCGAAGTGCTCGCCGGAGTGTGCGAATTCCCGGTCCGCGTCAAGTGTGCGACGCTGGCATGGCACACGCTCCAGGCGGCGCTGCGGGATCAGCGCACCCCGGTAACCACAGAGTAGGAGCGTCATGATCGACGAAGCGGCAACCGCCACCCCCTCCGCCGGACAACGCGTGCCGATCGAGCAATTGCGGGACAACGTCATCGCCGCGCTGCGGACGATTTTCGACCCGGAGATACCGGTCAACATCTACGACCTCGGGCTGATCTACGACCTCGACCTCGACGATGCGGGCAACGTCGCCATCCGCATGACGCTCACGGCTCCCGGGTGTCCGGTCGCCGGGACCTTTCCCGACACCGTCGCATCTCGGCTCTACGAGGTCCCCGGCGTGACCGACGTCCGCGTTGAACTGGTGTGGGACCCGCCATGGACGATCGATAAGCTCACCGACGACGTCCGGCTGCAATTGGGTCTGCTGTGAGGCATGGCGATGTCCGGCTGGATCGATGTGGCGTCGGCAGGTGAGCTTGCGCCGGGCGAGTGGCGCTGCGTCGACGTGGAGGGGTCCCAGGTCGCGGTATTCAACCTCGACGGCGAGTACTACGCCATCGAGGACGTCTGCACTCACGACGGCGGGATTCTCACCGGCGGGAAAGTGGAAGGCGATGTCATCACCTGCCCGCGGCATGGCGCGCGCTTTTCGATCAGGACCGGTGAGGTGCTCGCGCCGCCCGCATATGAAGATGTCCCGACGTTTCCGGTGCGGGTCGAATCGGGCCAGGTGCAGGTCCGGCGGGATTGACCTCGCTTACTTCTTGAAATAGAGCATGGCGGCTGCGAGCGTAGCTTATTGCGGAGGGCCGGGGCTGCGAGCAATGCCGAGCCGTGGTATTGCCATGTCGCCTGATGCTCGCGCAAGACGACAGGCCACGATGCCTGCTCCCGACCAGCCAATGCGGCAGCGCGGGACGTCTACGTTTTTCCCCGGGCTGGACAAGGCGTGGCTCGCTCGCCTTGCTCGAGAGACGACAGCGCGCCGCCTTGCCGCGGGAGAGAACCTTTGGTCTACTGGGCAACGCGCAGACCACTTCACGCTGATCGACAGCGGCGTCATCCAAATCGAGCGGATGACTCCGACCGGCGAGGGGATCGTCCTTGGCCTGTTCGGCGCGGGAGAAAGCATCGGCCTGCCCGCCGTCCTCCAGCGCGGCCGCTATCCGAGCGACGCGACCGCCCTCACGAGTGACACCAACGTTCTGCGCATCAGGGCAAAGCCGGTGCTGGAGGCGCTGGCGGAGTCGCAGCCTCTTACCATGGCGCTGAACCGGGCACTCTTGCTTCACACTTCCGTCCTTCGCGCCAAGATCGATATCGTCACTGCCGGTTCGGTGCCGCGCCGCCTGGCCGCTCTGTTCCTTCATCTGATCGCGCGATTCGGCAACGAGACCGGCGAGGGCTCCGTTCGCATTGAGCTCGGCCTGACCCGGGAGCAGATCAGCCAATTTGTCAGCACGCGCGTCGAAACGGTGAGCCGTGTCCTCAGCCGGTGGCAGAAGGCTGGCTGGCTGCAGAGCGGGCGAGGCCAGATCGAAATTCTACGGGTCGATATGCTGCGCCGAGTTCTGGGCAACTGATAGGATTCGCATTGGCCTGGAGCCACCAATCTGCGCTCAACGCTCGAGCAGAGCGACCTTGTCCTTCACCTTCGCCCACTCGTCGGCATCGGCTGGAGGAGGCTTCTTTTCCACAATTGGCTTCCAGACCTTGGCCAGCTCCTGGTTTAAGAGGATGAAATCCTTCTGATCATTCGGGACGTCGCTGTCCGCATAGATCGCTTCGACCGGGCATTCGGCGACACACAATGTGCAATCGATGCAGTCATCGGGCTCGATCACCAGGCAATTGGGGCCTTCGCGAAATGCGTCGGTCGGGCAAACGTCGACGCAGTCGGTGTACTTGCACTTGATGCAAGGCTCGGTTACCACGAAGGTCATACACTCTCCGGTTGTCTCGATCCAAGGTTCTGTGCCACCGCCAGCAAACCCTCGGTCCTCGAGAGCACGGCGGTCGCGGTCTAGACAAAATAGGCAAAACGAAGACTGAAGTGAATGACAAAAGTCATTCCCGCCCAGGAGTGCGGTTACTCTTCCTTGTCTTGTGCGCCCATCGACAGCCCACGTGGCAAGGGTTGCCGTCGAACCGGACCAACATCATTCCGGGCGCGCGGAGGAAGGTGCGCTAGACGGAGCCTGATTGACCAACGCGGCCGACTCGCTGATCGGCGCACCTGCGCCATGACGCAGGTAGAAGCGCTTGAAGTCGAGATAGCTCCCAATGAATTTCGCTCGGTACTCGGGTAGCGATGCGAAGTGCGGACGATGGTGACCGCGCTTGCTGCTCGCGAGAACCGCGGCCCGATAGATGTGACCGGTGCGCCAGCAGAAATCAACCGCAGCCGTAATGCCGTCCCGCGCACATATGAAGCCGATGCGCTGGGATTCATACGGATAGCAGTACGCAGTCGCCGCATCGACCCCACAAGGGTGCTCCGGTTTCGTGGGGCCAGTCGGACTCATATGGGTCGTCCCTTATCGGACATCGGGGCGCCGCGCGCATCGCATCGCAAGCGGGGCAATAATAGTATTGTGGCGCCCATCGCGGGATGACAATAGTCATTTCCCGACGACCAATCAATGAGCTAGCCTGTGCTTCAGGCATCGCGTATCTGCGCGGTCGGGTCGCGCCGACGAGATCCACGCATGTGATTTCCTAACGGGGATCGCCAAATGTTGAATCACGTCCTTGGAATTGCGCTTGCGAAAGATCCGATGGCTCCGTGCAGCCAATGTGCTTGCCATAAATGAGAAGTTGCGCGCTTTCGCTCGTGGACTCGCAATCGATGCGGGGAGACAAACGCAATGACTTCTCCATCTCGATCTCCTTATTTTCTGGTTCGTCAGTAAAAATCGTGGGCGAGTTTTGGTTCAGGAAGCTTTCCAAGTACATGAAATAGCGAGAGCTCGGCGATGCGGAAGGACCGATAGCCGTACGCTTTTCTCATGGTGACTTTGGCTTTGTTGTTCAGTCCCT
>DASVPH010000091.1:0-68983 GCA_036382945.1 Casimicrobiaceae bacterium | reverse complement strand
CGGACTCGGTACCTGTGATCTTCTCTTTCATGGGTGGCGTCTCCTTTCATCCCGGCTGCTAACCGGGTGTTGGTTGAAGTGAAGCTTCCAACCGAAAGGCTACGCCGCCTTTCTCATTTACACACTTCTTGATCGTACCTCAACAAAGCTCCGGCGGACGCGCGATGCACCCGCTTGAGCGCTCCGTCTTGCGCAGCTCGCGTCGCTTAGGCACGGCCTGAGTACCCGAGGCGCATGAGGGACTTCGACTGCGTCGCGTTCCTGCAGTGGGTCTTGCCTCGGCTCGGGCTGCACTGGCCGGGATTTCGCAAAGTGCGGCGCCAAGTATGCAGGCGGATCGCTCGGCGTATGGCCGAGCTCGGTGTGGCAGATATCGCTGCTTACCGCGAACGCCTGGAGTCCGACCGGGCCGAGTGGCAGACGCTCGCCGCGCTCTGCACCATTCCGATCTCCCGCTTTTACCGCGATCCGGGCGTGTTCGATTGCCTGGGCTCGGCGGTGCTGCCCGCGCTCGCCGACGAAGCGGGGGCACGAGAGAGGAAACGGCTCGAATGCTGGAGCGCGGGTTGCGCGTCCGGAGAGGAGCCCTATACGGTCGCGATTCAATGGCGCATGCTGCTTGCGTCGCGGTTTCCGGCGCTCTCGTTGCGCGTGCTCGGTACCGATGTCGATGCATCGCTCCTCGAGCGCGCCAGCGCCGGCTGCTACAAGGCAAGCAGCCTCCAGGCGTTGCCTCCTGCCTGGCGCGATCAGGTTTTCGAGCGCCGAGGCGATCTGCTCTGTCTGCCCGAGTCGTGGCGCGCCGATGTGCGATTCGAGCGCCAGGACTTGCGTTCCGAGTTGCCGCCGGAGGAGTTCGATCTGGTCCTGTGCCGCAATGCCGCGTTCACTTATTTTGGCGCTGAACAGGCTCGTCACGCCTTGGATCGCTTGGCGAGTCGGCTGCGTCTCGGCGGAGCACTGGTCGTCGGCATCCATGAGCGCCTGCCGGCATCGGCTGCGAAATTCGAGCCTTGGTCGGATTGCCGGGCGATCTTTCGTTTATCCTCCGTCGCCTGACGGTCTTTGTCCTCGCGCGGCCGACCGACCGGGATCAAGGAGAGCGGCTGCGCGTCGCGGCGCAGGGCGACTGCGGATTTCACCTTGGCGTCACTGAAGGCTCCAACCACGGTCGCCCCCAGCCCCAAGGCAGCCGCCTGCAGCAGAACGTTTTGAGCGGTGTGCCCCGCTTCCATCTGCACGTAGCGCACACCGCGCTCGCCGTACTTGGCGGTGGTTCGCCGCTCGACTGCCGCGATGACGAGGATCGCCGCCGCCTGCTCGAGCCAATCCTGGCCCCACGCGGCCGCTGCGATAGCCCTGCGACGGTCGCCGTCGGCGACCAGGGCAAGTCGGTGGGACGAGGGCTGGTAGCAATACACGCCTGGCTTCAGGCCCTCCACGTCTCCGGAGGCGACGTACAGGTCCAGCGGATACAAAGCTCCTGCCGATGGCGCGGTCCGGAGACCGGAGGACGTGACGACACCTTGCGCCGCCCAGGCAAGCTGCGCGAGCTCCTGGGTACGCAACGCGACAGCGCTGAGTTCGCGCACCGAGCGCCGTTGCGACAGCGCGCGCTCGAGCGAGAACGAACTGTCGCGGCGTGCCTCAGGCAGGTTGAGCTCGAAGAGGACTTCCGTCGTCGCCATCGCAGACATTTGCGGGACATGATCGCGCCGCTGCGGAACCAGTCGTTGATAAAGGTCAAATGCGCTCCGTCTTGATCTCGCTCAAGGACCGGCACCTACGGACGGAGCGATGATGATTTGAGGCTCGCCATGCTCAAGCGCATCATCAAGCAGCATCCATTGCGCGACGAACCGAGGGCGGACAGCGTCGAGCCGGACGAGCTGCCGCCGCCATGACATGGGCCGCAAGGCTACGCGCTCAACCTCGCCCGATAGGAAGGCGCGGTTGGTCCCGTTGAGTTCTTATCATCGGGACAGGAGAGATTACGTCCCCTTGGACTGCGTCTCAGGCTGGGCTCCTCTCGGGCCGCTGCGCAGACGGCGCGTTGAGCGAGGCAATGACCTCTTCGTCATCGACCTGCAAGAAGCGGCGATAGAACTGGCCCACGGCGTAGAAGAACGCGGGCGTATGCAAGCAGACGACGTCGTCGGCGTAGGAGCGTACCTTGTCGAGCGCTTCACGCGACGCCACGGGCGCCGCGCAGATCAAGCGCTGCGGGCTCCGCGCCCGCGCGGAGTGCAAAGCGGCGATCATCGTGGCACCGGTCGCGAGCCCGTCGTCGACCACGATCACGATGCGACCCGCCGGGTCGGCGGGCGCCCGCCCGGGCGTATACCGGGCTCGGCGTCGGCGCATCGTCTCCTGTTCCGCAGCGACCTCATCCGTGATGTACTCCCGGGTTGCGCCGGTCTCCTCTGCGTAGTCCGCGAGATAGGTCCACCCGCTCTCGTCGACCGCCCCGATCGCGAACTCGGGATCGGCCGGGGCGTGCAGCTTGCGCGTCATAACCACATCGAGGTCCCCCTCGAGCTCGTCGGCGATGATCTTCGCCATTGGCACGGCGCCGCGTGGAATGGCGAGAACCAAGGGCTTGCTCCCGCGGTAGGTCTTCAGGGCCTCCGCCAAAAGCCGAGCCGCTTCGGCACGGTCTTGGAACGTCACGACAGGCTCTCCTTCTTCAGACCTTTCTCGAACGTCGGTGTGAGACCTTAAGCGCTTCGCCGCCACCGCTACTCTCGGTGGGCTCGCTCACCGGCAGAGGCGTATCACGGTCGTCCAGGGGCCAAACGCCCTTCGAGCCAGGACACCACATTCAGGTCGGTGCCGGGAGACGCGTAGATCCACGTCGGCTGATCCTGAGCGAAGCGATGCAGCTGCCGCGCCCGAATGTTCACGGGGTGCACCGGCAGGCCGAGCGCCTCGTACTCTTCGACCTGCTCGCGATCGTGCGGATAGAAGAGCCATTCCCGAACGAAGGCACCCTGCAAGCGTTCCAGCTCGTGGCCGAGAGGCTCCGGGACCGGCGACCGGATGTCGGTGATCACCGGCGAATAGTCGACGACCCAGGGGCCGTAGATGTCATCCTCGACGCTGCGAGAAAACACGGTGGCATGGGTCGAGTAGAAATTCTCCAACGCGAAGAACGCGGCAGGGTAGGCGTAGCTGCTGGCACCGGTATACCAGCCGTAAACGTCGTTGGCCGCGGTCACGTAGAAGAGCGCAGCGGCCACTCCCGCGCCGCGCGGCACGTAGGCAAGGTACGAGTGCGGTTCCAACGACGTTCCTCTCGTCGATCGGCGACCCCGGCCGCCACCGTGCAGTCAATGCTAACGCTCTTGCCCACCGATGGATTGACCCATGTCAACGTTGGCAACGACATCTAGCTAGGCGAGCGGGGCCGCGGCGGTCAGTGCATCGTGCAGGCCGGCGACGACCGCTTGCTGCAACGCCTGCCGTTGCCCGCGGCTGCCTGCGGCGTAGCGCTGGTTGATCTCGAGCTCGATGCCCAGATAGGAGCCGGCCGGAAACCGGCGACGCAGATAGGTCGTGAGCCCGTCGGCGTTGCCGGCATAGGGGTAGTTGGGGCGCACACGGATCCGGGGCCCGCCCCTCGACTCCGGCACGCCATCGCTCGCAGAAGCGCGCCTCGCGGCGTCGTTGAGGATCGTACAGGAACCCGATGTCAGCGTTGCGCACGACGCCACCGAGCTCTGGCGTGAAGCTGTGCGAGGACACGTGAATGACGCGATGGCCACGGGCGATCATCACGGCGATCGTCGCCTCGGCCCGCTCCCGGTACGGCGAATAGTAATTCTCCAGGATGTCGCGCCGCACGGCGCCCGGCGCGCGCCGCGTGACCTCGGAATGCAGCCGCTGGTAGGACCGGCACAGGTTGAATACGCGTGCTGGCAGCTCCCCGCCGTACTTGAGATCGGTGAGGTACGCGCGCGCCGATACGACGCGGACGCCGCTGATATCGAGCGGCCAGTCGCGCGGCTCGCTGACGACGAGCATGCTCATGGCGCGCTCGCTCGTGCGCCCCGCTGCGACGGCTGGATGACGAGCAGATTGGCGTCGTGCGTGACGACCCCGAGCAGCATGGCGCCGACGACGCGGTCGATCTTGATCCAGTAATCGCGTGAAGCGCCGTAGGGGTGAGGGCCATAGGGATCGGGGATCAGCACCGTACGCGCCTCGCGGTCATAGCCGGCCACGACGACGAAATGGCCGCTGGGCACCGCCGCGGACATCGTCCGGCCGGGGGTGCCGGCCGGACTCTCGAGCGGCGCGGTACAGATAAGTGGAGCTTAAGCCGGCGATGATCGGAATCCGGCGGCGAAGCATCCCGCGAATGAGCGAACGCGAAAGATCCACGAAACGGAGCCGCCCTCCGAGGCTCAGGAATTCCAGATAGCCTTCCGTGATCTGCGCCAGGCGCGCATTCTTCTTCGCCTTTTGTTGCCGCCTCAGGCGCTCGGCGACGTCGACGCGCTTCGTGAACCACGTCGGGTCGAAGACCAGCAGGTTGTAGGTGTAGATCGTCGCCCGGTAGCCTTTGCGCAGTGCATCGCAGCCGAGAAACACGGCGACCGTGCCGCCGCGCGCAAGTCTGCGGGTACGGGCGATGACGTCCGGCAGGGTTTCGTTCTCGCCCCAGTAGCGGTAGATCGCGTGCAGGCACGTGGGGCCGCACGTGGTCTCGTCCGGCTGCGACGTCATCTTCACCGGCAAATGCAACTTAACGGGAAGCATCGCGGTTGTGGCCCTGGGCGAGGACGGCAGGAGCAGTTCGAAGATGCAGTTGCGCTGAGGCTAGGGCCCCGGGCTTTCGAAGCGCGCTCCAGCCGAGTCGCGATGCGAGCAGATGCATCAGACTACCTCCGTATGGGTCCGGGATGTTGACGACCGTCAAACCCCGATCCGTGCATCCCACCGATAATTCTGGACGCGGCGTGAGGACGAGCGTATCCGAATGGAACAGCGCACGGAGATTCGGCTCAACATTAACGGCGAGGACCGCGAGTTCCGCGGTCCGGCGCACACGCCGCTGCTCTGGGTGCTGCGCGACGCGTTCGGCCTCACGGGCGCGAAATACGGCTGCGGCACCGGCGTTTGTGGCTGCTGTGTCGTGCTGATCGAAGGCGAGCCGCGCCACACCTGCACGCTCCCCCCCGCAGAAGTGGCGGGCAAGCGCGTGATCACGATCCAGGCATTCGCACGCGAGCCGCAGCGCCCAATAGTCCAGGCATGGATCGCCGACCAAGTGCCGCAGTGCGGCTACTGCCAGCCGGCGCAGCTCCTGACCGCATCCTGGCTGCTCGAGCGCCACCCGCAGCCGAGCAATGCGCAGATCGACAGCATCATGTCGCACGTGCTGTGCCGCTGCGGCAGCTATCCGCGCATCCGGCGCGCGATCCATCGCGCTGCGGCATGGTCCTCGGCTGAACCGCTGCAGCGCACCGACGCGCTCGGCGCACTTCCGGCTGGCGATGCCGGGGGCGGGGTGATGCTCAATCCCTGGCTGCGCGTCAATCGCGACCACAGCATGATCCTCGTGGTCGACCGCTCGGAAATGGGACAGGGCGCGCTCACCGGTCTCGCGATGCTCGTTGCAGAGGAGCTGGAGATCCCGCTCGAGCGCCTGCGGGTCGAATTCGCGCCCGCTTCGTGCGAATACGCCAACGCGTTGCCTCCCGAGGGGCTGGGAGCGATTGATCGAGCGCCGATCCGCGAACAACCCGGATGACCGTTGATAGCCGAGGTGACAACGCGATCATGGATCTGCTGGTCTCTTATCTGCGGGGCTATTACGGCCGGGCCAGCGATGAGATCGTCCGCATTCTCAGCCGCTTCGGCGACCCTCGACCGGGCATCGAGAACAGCGGTGTTCCAGGCATCTGCCTGGTCCACACGAGCCTGGAGAACCGCCAGGTAATCGCGCACTGCGCAGAACTGCTCAACAGCGAGCCGGCATCATTCCGCTTCGCCATCAAGTGGGTACCGGTGGATTTCTGGTGCGGGAAGGATCTGGACGCGATCGTGGAAGTAATCAAGGAAGGGGTCGCACCGCGCATCGGCGCCGAGCAGACCTGGGCGATGGAGGTGGAGAAACGCGGCTGGGCCCAATATCATACGGCGGAGATTATCGAGCGTCTGGCCAAGGCAATCGATCGAAAGGTCAAACTGAAAGCGCCGGATAAGCTCGTGCACATCGACGTCCTGAGCAAGGCGGTCGCCATCTCGGTGCTGCGGCCCGGGGAGATCTTTTCGATCCACGCCCCTTTGTCGTAGGGTCCGCGTTGTGGAAATCACCCGTTACAGCTTTGGCAAGATCGAGGTCGACGGACAGACCTATACCGCCGACGTCATCGTCACGCCCGAGCGTGTCGTAGATACGTGGTGGAGAAAACAGGGACACAGCCTGGCGGTTGGCGATCTTGCCGAGATCATGGCTGCCACGCCCGAAATCCTGGTCGTGGGCACCGGCTATTACGGCCGCATGGCCATTCCCGAGGAGACACGGCGTTACCTTCGCGCGCAAGGCCTCCAATTGCGTGAAGTTCGAACGGGTGAGGCAGTGGCGGAGTCCAATCGTTTGCAGCGCGAGTCCGCGCGGGTCGTCGCCGCGCTGCATCTGACGTGCTGATCGCGGCGGCAGGAGGATACCGTGCGCAAGGCGAGGAAGGACTCCCGGCGCGTTGTTATCTGTGCCTGCGGGGCTTGCGCGCCCGGAACGGGGAGCGCACCAGGAGCACCGGGACCGGCGACTCGCGCACCACCAACTCGGCATCGCTGCCCATCACAAGGCGCGTGAGCCCGCGGCGGCCATGGGTGCCGAGCACGATGACATCGGCGCGCCACTTCTTGGCGTGGCGCACGATGAGGTCGGCGACATGGTGGCCCAGGGCTTCCAGGAGTACCGTGTCGACTTTGACGCGGCGCTGCCGAACCTTCGCCTCCGCCTTCGCCAGCAGCTTCTTGCCCTCGTCGCGCAACGCCTTGATGAAGTCCTCGATGTACCCAGGGGGAACATACGCCGTCCCGTCGAAGCCTTGGGTCACCACCAGCTCGTCAACGACGTGAAGCAGGCACAGCCGTGCGGCCTGATCCTTCGCCAATGCGATCGCTTCCTCGAGCCCCTGCTTCGATGGCGCGCTGCCGTCAATCGGTACTAGGATCCTGCGGAACATGGCTCGCCGGCGATGGATTCGGTGTTGAAGGTCTCTCGGGTCATGCACCCAAAGCATAGGACGAATTGCGGATCGGCACTTGCGCGAGATCAATGATGATGCGGGCAGCCTCGCCCTGCTTCCTGCTATGGCTGCTGAGGCTCGTCGGTGAGCCGATCGGTGTCCAGTCCCACCCAGTTCGGCCGGAGCCCGCGCCGTCCAAAACAGTCGGGCGGTGCTTGACGCGCGTCAATGCCCAGAGGTCCACGACGCATAGCATTCCCAATCGATTCAGACGTCGCGAAAGTGCGGTGGGAATCCGGACTCGTGAGGCCGGTCCATGCCGAGATATGCTCTAATTCGAGCTGGGGGCGGACATGTTCAAGCACGTACTGATTCCAACCGACGGCTCACCCTTGTCGAAGAAGGCGGTTAAAGCCGGGATCGGATTCGCGAAGGAATTTGGCGCGAAGATGACGGTCTACCATGCGCTCGAGGTCGTTCCTCCGTTTACCGGCGGTGGCTTCGTTCCGCCATCTGTCCTGGAACAGCTTGAAGCTAGTGCGCGCAAGCAGGCGCGGAAGTATCTCGACGAGGCTGTCAGGATCGCCCAAGCCTCGGCCGTGCCCTGCGAATCGCGCATTTCCAAGCCGACCACGGCCTACCAGGGAATCATCGACACCGCGAAGAAGGACAAGTGCGACGTGATCTTCATGGCCTCGCACGGCCGGGGCGGCCTCGGGTCGCTCGTCCTCGGCAGCGTGACTCTCAAAGTGCTTGCCCATTCGAAGATTCCGGTCGTGGTATTCCGTTAACGCCGGGTTGGACCAAAAAAAAGGCCGTCATCTCGGGTTGAACAATAGAGCACTTGATCAAAGTCAACTTGGGTCCAGTTGCCAGGTGCATAGTGAAACCGAAGCCCGCTTGGAGGCGCTGGTCAGACCCCGCTGGAGAACGGCTACGGCACGTTGCTCTCAGTCGACCCCAAACCTGAACGGTCCCCGTGGGGCTTTTTCAACTTGATCTCGAGGTGACACCATGCCGACCTATATCATGCTGACCCGCATGTCTCCCGAATCCCTGCGTCAGCCGAAATCGTTCGAGACACTCGAGCGCCACGCCGTGGATCAAATCCGTGCGGCGTGTCCAGAGGTGAAGTGGATCGCCGATTACGCCGTCCTCGGACCTTACGATTACGTCGACATCTTCAGCGCGCCTGATACTGAGACCGCGATGCGCGTCTCGGCGCTGATCCGGAGCTACGGCCGCGCGCACTCCGAGATCTGGCCAGCGCTCGAGTGGCAAGAGTTCAAGCAGATGGTGCACAAGCTTCCGTCGAGCTGAGACTTCGGGCCCCGGAGACTGAGATTTCATCTCGTGCCGTACGCCCATCAGAGCTGCGGCCAGATCCGTCCGCGCGCTGGGAACATTACGAGCACGGCGCGGATATCGGCGTGCGCGGGTTTGGCGCGACCAAAGCGGGCGCGTTCGAGCAGGCGGCGCTCGCGCTCACCGCGGTGATCGTCGATCCGGCTACCGTCGAGGCGCGCGAGCGTGTTTTGCTCTCGTGCGAGGCTCCGGACGACGAGCTGCTGCTCGCGGAGTGGCTCAACGCCATCATCTACGAAATGGCCACGCGCAGGATGCTCTTCGGCGGTTTCCGCGTGAGCATCGCCGGCACTCGGCTCGCCGCCGAAGCCTGGGGTGAGCCGACCGACGTGGCTCGGCATCATCCGGCGGTGGAAGTGAAAGGAGCAACGTATACCACGCTGCGAGTAGCGCAAGAGGAAGGCGGGACGTGGGTGGCGCAGACGGTCGTGGACGTATGACATGGATCTGAACCTGCTCAAACGACGCTCGGACTACGAATGGGAGATCCCGCAGCGGGGCGCCATGCGCGTCTCCGCGGTGATCTACGCGAGCGAAGCGCTCATCCGCGATATGGACCACAAGGTCTACGAGCAGGCGGTTAACGTCGCCACGCTCCCGGGGATCGTCGGCGCCTCCTACGCCATGCCCGACGCGCACTGGGGATACGGGTTTCCCATCGGCGGTGTGGCGGCGTTCGACCCGGACGCGGGCGGCGTGGTCTCCGCGGGAGGGGTCGGGTTCGACATCTCCTGCGGCGTGCGCTGTCTGCGCACGGGTCTCGTGCGCGACGACATCATGAAGGTGCAGCGCGAGCTCGCAACCATCCTGTTTCAGCGCATTCCCGCCGGCGTCGGGAGCACCGACGCGATCCGGCTCAACGAACGCGATATGGAAGAGATGCTCGCTGCAGGCGCGCAGTGGGCGGTGGCGCGCGGCTGGGGCTTGCCGGAGGACCTGGAGCGCGTCGAGGAGCGCGGTCGAATGCAGCACGCCAAGCCCGGTAACGTGTCGGCGCAGGCGAAGAAGCGCCAGCGCGATGAGATGGGCACGCTCGGCAGCGGCAACCATTACCTCGAGGTGCAGGAGGTAACGGCCGTTTCCGACGCCCGAATTGCCGAGGCGTTCGGCCTCAAGCAAGGCGACGTCGTGGTCATGATCCACTGCGGCTCGCGCGGACTCGGCCACCAGATCGGAACCGAATTCCTGAAGCGCATGGCGATCGCCGCGGTGCAGTACGGCCTCGCGCTCCCCGACCGCGAGCTCGCCTGCGCGCCCATCAAGTCGGACGTAGGGGAGGAATATCTGGGCGCGATGCGTGCGGCGATCAACTGCGCTCTGGCGAATCGGCAGATCCTCACCGATCTCGTGCGCCGCGCTTTCGCCGAGATCTTGCCGCAGGCGCGCTTGACGCTGCTCTACGACGTCTCGCACAACACCTGCAAGGTCGAGCACCATCGCGCTGAGGGCGGCACGCGCGAGCTCTACGTGCATCGCAAGGGCGCCACCCGCGCTTTCGGACCGGGCCATCCGGCTATCCCGGAGCCTTTGCGCACCGTGGGCCAGCCGGTATTGATCGGCGGTTCGATGGGGACGGCTTCCTACATCCTCGCCGGGACCAAGGAATCGGAGGCCCTCGCGTTCAGCTCGGCGTGCCATGGAGCAGGCCGCGCCATGAGCCGACATCAGGCGATGCGGAACTGGAGCGGCAGGCAGATCGTCGACGATCTCGCGGCACAAGGCATCCTCGTCAAGAGCCCTGCCATGCGCGGCGTGGCGGAGGAGGCGCCCGGCGCCTACAAGGATGTCTCGGCGGTCGTCGATGCGGCCGACGCGGCGGGACTGGCACGCAAGGTGGCACGCGTCGAACCGCTGATCTGCATCAAAGGGTAGACAACTGGAACGACGCCGCGCCGGCAGCGCGTGCAGACTGCGGCGAGTTGGCTGAGCGAAGGAGCACAACATGGCGGAGAGGCTCATCGAGAACTATGACCGCGAGACGGAGGTTCCCCTCGATTTCGCCGTCGTGCGCGAAGCGGTCCGCCACAACCACGACCGGACCCCCTTCCTCCTGCTCGATCCGGATCTCATCCGCCGCAAGGTGCGCCGTTTCCGCGCCGCCCTGCCTGGCGTGGCGTTGCACTACGCCGTCAAAGGCGAACCCGCATCCGGCTATCCTTCGCGTAATGCGCGAGGAGGCTGTGGCGTTCGAAGTGGCCTCCGTCGCCGAGTTGGAGACTGTGCTCAGACTGGTGGTGCCCGCACCCGAGGTCCACTTCAACAATCCGATCAAGCCGCGCGAGCACGTCGCCGCGGCTGCGCGCGCCGGCGTCAAATGGTATGTCATCGACAGCGTCGATGAGTTGACCGAGGTGGCAAGCGTCGAGCCCGATGTCCACCTATCCCTGCGCATCGAGACGCAATATCGGCAGCGACTGGCCGCTAATCGGGGCGACGTTTCCCGAAGCGGAGGAGATTCTGCGCCGGCGCGCGAACTCGGGGCGGACGTGGCCGGTGTCGCATTTCACGTCGGATCGCAGTGCCGCAACCTCGACAACTGGCGCATCGGCATCGAGAACGCCAAGCTGGTGTTCGATCTCATGCGCGGGCAGGGGGGCAGGGGCCGCAGCCGTGCCTGCTCAACATCGGAGGCGGCTTTCCGGTGCGCCATCGCAAGCCCATTCCCCTGATCGAGAAGATCGGAGCCACGGTGAGCCAGGCCATTGCCGGGCTGCCGGAGAACATGCGAGTGATGGCCAAACCCGGCCGTTACCTGGTGAGCGACAGCGCCTGGCTGGTCGCCCGGGTGACCGGCACCGCCTCAAGGCACGGCACCCGCTGGGTCTACCTCGACGCCGGCGCCTATCACGGCTTGATGGAAGCCTTGGGCGAGCTCGACTACGACATCAGGACCGACCGGCAGGACGGCGAGATACCGTGCACGGTCGCCGGTCCGACGTGCGATGCGACCGATGTGATCGCGCGCGACAAGCTGCTGCCCGAGGATCTCCGGGAAGGCGATTACGTCTATATCCCCAATGCCGGGGCCTACACGACTGTGTATGCCGCGCGATTCAACGGCTTTCCAGGGCCCGAGACGCTCGTGCTGCAGAACGTACGCGACTGCGCCGCGGTTACGGTATACACAACCGCCGCGCCGGGCAGGTGGTGCGAACTGCGCCTTACCCG
Organism: Casimicrobiaceae bacterium; assembly: GCA_036382945.1. GTDB lineage: Bacteria > Pseudomonadota > Gammaproteobacteria > Burkholderiales > Casimicrobiaceae > PALSA-1003. The sequence continues at coordinate 57,248 of DASVPH010000091.1, read as the reverse complement.
CGCGTTGGCTAGAGCGTGGGCATGCGACCGTTGCCTGGGTCGCGTGCCCCGTATCATTACTTGACAGTCAACTGCTTGGCGTGGGTCGTCTCTTTCTTCGGAAGCGTGAGCTCGAGGACGCCGTCCTCGCACTTTGCCTCGGCCTTGCCCTCGTCGATATCGTGCCCGAGCGAGAAGCTGCGGTATTGCGTGCCGTAGTAGCGCTCGCTGCGCACAACCGTTTCGCCTTTCTTTTCTTCTTTCTCTTTCTTTACTTCGGCGCTGATCGATATCTGATTGCCGTCAATCGAGACCTTGATGTCTTCCTTCTTGACACCGGGAACGTCGGCCTTCACCCGGTAGGCCTTGTCATCCTCGGCTACCTCCAGCCTGATCTCGGGTTCCTGCGGGAAGCCTTTCCAGAGCGCCCGCATCGTCGGCACGCGCCAGAAGTCCTCCAAGTCGCGGAAGGGGTCGAAGCGTGCCAGATCCTTAAAGGGATCGAAACGAGTAATGTTTGCCATGCTGAAAGCTCCTGAAGTTTGAAGATCGCCAATGAAGAGGGGCGCTCGGCCGCGCCTGCCGGCCACGCCAGTTCGTGCCAGGCTATTTCGGCCCCACGCTCTTTGCCAATTATATGCGCTTCCTCGGGGCGAGCATTGATTGCGGTCAACCCCGGGTGCAGCAAGCAAGAGATTCAACCAAGCGATCAGCAACAGCCGATCCCACTCAGAATGACACTGTGGCCGCCGCCGGGCGCGAATCCAGCGTGCGCGCAATCCTTGGCGCAGGTCAAAGAACCGTCCGCGCAACAGGCGAAGAATCAGTGCCACAATACCTGGGGAAGGGCGCATGAATACGACGGAACTGAAGATCGCGAGCCGTGACAAGCTGTTGAACGACCTCAGGGTCGTGGTGGCGGATGCCGATGATTATCTGCAAGCTTCTACGGGACAAGCGGGTGAGCTCTACACCGCCACGCGGGCCCGGCTGGAGGCTACGCTGACTTCGCTGAAGACGCAGCTCGCAGAGGCGGCGCGCGAGCTCGCCGACAAGACGCGGGCAGCCGCGCTGGCCGCCGACAGCCATGTCCACCAGAAACCGTGGCAGTCGATCGCCTTGAGTGCCTTTGTGGGACTGGCGCTGGGTCTGCTGGTGGGTCGCCGGTGATATCCGCTGGCTCCCGCTGTGTTTCATTCATTCAGCCCAAGGATGCCGCTATGGATTCCAAGTCGCAGCAACCCGAGCGCAACGAGACGCCCGAAACGGGCGGACAGGAGAGCACTCCGCGCAGCATCGCGCACGACGAGGCGATGAAGCGGCTCATCAGGCAGCACCCGCAGCGCAATATCCCGCGCGTCGAGAGCGTCGAGCCTGCCAAGGCGCCGCCGAAGGAATCATAGGGCACTGGAACCTCGGACTCCCACCATGGCAATCATCGGTATCGATCTCGGAACCTCCAACTCTGCGGCTGCCGTGCTCCGCGGCGGCCGCCCGGTGATCATCCCCAGCGCCGAGGGGATCAGCCTCGGCGGCAAGGCTTTTCCGAGCTTTGTGGCGATCGGCGCGGATGGAACGATGCTCATCGGTGAGCCCGCGCGGCGTCAGGCAACCGCCAATCCGGAAGGCACAGCCACCGCTTTCAAGCGCCTCATGGGGACGCGACAGAAGGTTCGCCTGCGCGACCGGGAATTCACGCCCGAGCAGCTCTCCGCCTTCCTGCTGCAAAAAATCAAGCGCGACGCGGAGGCGTTTCTCGGCGAAGCCGTCAACGACGCGGTGGTCACGGTGCCCGCGTACTTCGACGACAACCAGCGATCGGCGACCAAGGATGCGGCCACGATCGCCGGGCTCAATGTCGTGCGGCTGGTGAACGAGCCGACAGCAGCTTCGCTCGCCTACGGCTTGGATCGGCTAGGCCAGGAGCTGCGCATCGCAGTGATCGATCTGGGCGGCGGCACGCTCGACGTGACCATCATGGAGTTCGGCAAAGGGGTGTTCGAAGTCAAAGCGACGAGCGGCGATACGCGGCTCGGCGGCACCGACATGAACCAGGCCATCTTCGAGCATCTCGCAGAGCGCTTTCGCTCCCAGACCGGGATCGACGTGAAGGCGGACCGCAAGGCGGCGGCGCGGCTCCTCGAGGCGGCGGAAGTCGCCAAGGTCGAGCTTTCGACCAGCACGAGCACGCACTTGAGCCTGCCTTACCTGGGCGTGACGAGGGGCGAGCCCACGCATCTGGAGATGGACCTCGCTCGGGCGGAAATGGAACGGGTCGTGCGGCCCGTGATCGACCGCTGCCGGCACCCGGTGGAGCAGGCGCTTTCCGACTCCGGCATGACACCCGAGCGGATCGATCGGCTCATCTTCGTGGGCGGCCCGACTCGCATGCCGATCGTGCGCCAGTTCTTCGAGAGCGTCTTCCATCGCAAGGCCGAGATGGGCGTGGACCCGATGGAGTGCGTGGCGGCGGGCGCGGCGATCCAGGCAGGCGTGCTCGCAGGCGAGGTGAAAGACATCGTGCTCGTCGACGTCACGCCGCTGACCCTGGGCGTCGAAACCTTGGGCGGCGTGGCTACGCCGCTGGTCGCACGCAACACGCCGGTACCGGTCAAGAAGAGCGAATTCTTCACCACAGCGGCCGACATGCAGACCAGCGTCACGGTTCACGTCTACCAGGGCGAGCGGCCGATGGCGGCGGACAACACCGCGCTGGGCGAATTCAACCTCGACGGGCTCGCACCCGCGCCGCGCGGCGTGCCGAAGATCGAGGTGACGTTCGATATCGACGCGAACGGCATCCTCAACGTCTCGGCCCGCGACAGCGTGACGGGCCGCGCGCAGTCCATACGCATCACCGGCTCGACGCGGCTCGCCGAGGATATCAAGAAGCGCATGATCGACGAAGCGGAGCGCTATGCCGAAGCGGACAAGAAACGGCGCGAGGAGGCCGACACGCTCAACAGCGCGGACGCGCTCTGCTACGAGGCCGAGAAGACGGTGGCCGATTTCGGCGACAAGGTCACCGACGAGATCAAGGGCCGCATCAATGCGGCACTGCAGGCGACGCGTGAGGCGATCGGCAAGAAAGACGCCCGGATGGCTAAGGAGCAGGCCGACGAGCTGCGCAAGGTGCTAAAAGAAGCCGGGACGATGATCTATGCTCAGCAGCCGGGCGCCGGGGTGTACAAACAGACCGTCGTCCCGCCGCCTGCCGGATCGCCTCCCAGCGATCGCGTCGTCGACGCCGAATACAAGGAGTCCCGCTAGGCCCCGCGTCGCGTCGGAAGATGCGACGCGTCGCGCTTTGAGCCGTGGCAGGACGGAGCGTGATGACGGCCACCACGACCAAGCGCGACTACTACGAAGTGCTCGGCGTCGCGCGCGACGCCGACGCGAAGGCCGTCAAGGACGCCTTCCGCACGCTCGCGCTCAAATATCATCCGGACAGGAACAAGGAGCCCGGCGCCGAAGAGCGCTTCAAGGAAGTCGCCGAAGCATACGCGGTCCTGGCCGACCCGAAGAAGCGGGCGGACTACGATGCAGGTGGCTTTGCGGGCGTGTCGGGCTTCTCGCCCGAGGATCTGTTTGCCGGCGTGGACCTCGGATCGCTCTTCCCCGACCTCGGTTTCGGTTTCGGTACCAGCATCTTCGATCGGTTCTTCCACCCTCGGCGCACGGGTCCGCAGCCAGGGGCGAACATCGAAGTCGAGCTCGTGGTCCCGCTCGCGAAGATCGCGACTGGCTGCGAGGAGCCCGTCCGTTTCCAGCGGGTCGCACCGTGTCCGATCTGCAAGGGCAGCGGCGCCAAACCCGGCACGCAGCGTCGACCGTGCGCCACTTGTCACGGCAGCGGCCAGAAGACGACTTCCCGCCGCCAGCAGGGCGTGTTCATCCAGCAATCGACCACCTGCCCCGACTGCGGTGGCTTGGGGAGCTTCGTCGAGGCCCCTTGTCCGAGCTGCGCGGGCTCCGGGCGGACCCGCGGCGAAGAATCGCTGGTGGTCAAGATTCCGGCCGGCGCCGACGAAGGGCTCGTCTTACGCATTCCCGCCAAGGGTTATGCCAGCGAAGAGCCGGGAGGGAGCCCAGGGCATCTCCTGGTCATCGTCCACTCCGCCCCGGACCAGCGCTTCGAGCGGGACGGGGCCGATCTGTGGCGCACGCAGGAGATCGATGTCGCCGATGCCGTGCTCGGCACGGTCATCGATGTGCCCACGTTCGATGGCGAAGTGGCGGTGACTGTGCCTCCCGGAGCGCAGCCGGGCTCGCGGCTCCGGCTGCGCGACCGAGGATTGCCGCGATTTGGTGGCGGCGAGCGCGGCGATCTTTACGTGCGCATCGCGATCCGCATGCCCAGGAAGCTATCGAGCGAAGAACGAAAGCTGTGGGAGAGGCTGCGCGATTTGCGCGCGCGGTCGGCTGTCGGTGTCGGTACAGGCACCAAGCCAGGCGAGTCGCGGTAAAGCCCCGCGCTAACGCGCGGAGAAACCCGTGGACAAGCCCTGGCTCCAGCAGTACCCAGCGGGTGTGCCGCACGCTATCGCGCCCACCCGGTATTCCTCGCTCACGGAGTTGTTCGACGACAGTTGCCGGCGCTTCCACGACTTGCCCGCGTTCAGCAACATGGGCGCAGTGATGACCTATGCCGAGCTCGAGCGTAGGAGTCGCAGCTTCGGCGCCTATTTGCAACGACAGCACGACATGCGCCCGGGTGACCGCGTGGCAATCATGCTGCCGAATCTGCTTCAGTACCCCGTCGCCTTGTTCGGTGCGCTGCGCGCCGGTCTTGTCGCCGTGGGTTGCAGTCCTCTGTACACCGCGCGGGAGTTGGAATATCAACTCAAGGACTCCGGGGCGACCTGCATCGTGGTGCTGGAAAACGTGGCGCGCACCCTGCAGCAGATCATCGAGAGGACTTCAGTCAGGACCGTCGTCGTCACCGGGGTCGGCGACATGCTGCCGCCCGCCCAAGCGTGGCTTACCAATCTCGTCGTCAAGCATATCAAGCACTTGGTCGTGCCGTGGAAGATCGCCGGCGCGGTACGGTTCCCTTGGGCGCTCGCCCAGGGCGAGCAGCTCGCCTTCCAGCCGGTAGCGCGCTGCCGAGACGACGTCGCTCTGCTTCAGTACACGGGCGGCACCACCGGAGTTCCGAAGGGCGCGATGCTCACTCACGGCAACCTGATCGCCAACCTCGAGCAGATATCCGCCTGGTTCGGAAGTGAGCTCAAGGAAGGCGCGGAAACAGTCATTACCGCGCTGCCGCTCTATCACGTCTTTGCGCTGACGACGAACCTGCTGACGTTTCTCAAATGGGGTGGGCACAACGTGCTGATCACCGACCCGCGTGACGTGCGCCGGTTGGTGAGAGACATTCGAGCCGTTCGCTTCACCGCGATCACCGGCGTCAATACGCTGTTCAAGGCCATGCTTCACGAGCCCGGCATGCGAGAGGTGGACCTTAGTGGCCTTAAGTTTGCCGTTGCCGGCGGCATGGCGGTGCAGCGCGAGGTTGCACACAAGTGGATGAGCTTTGCCGGCAAGCCCTTGATCGAGGGCTATGGTCTCACCGAAGCTTCACCCTCCGTTGCCGTCAACCGCCTCGATGCGAGGGAATACACGGGGATGGTCGGGCTCCCGTTGCCGTCGACGGAGGTCATGGTCTGCGACGATGAGGGCAAGGAACTGGCGTTCGGCCAAGTAGGAGAGCTGTGCGTGCGCGGACCGCAGGTCATGAAGGGCTACTGGAAGCGAGCGGACGAGACGGCCAAGGTCTTGGATGCGGCTGGCTGGCTGCGAACCGGCGACCTGGGCTTCATGGATGAGCACGGATACATCAAGATCACCGAGCGCAAGAAGGACGTGATCGTCGTATCGGGATTCAAGGTTTTTCCCAACGAGGTCGAGGAGGTCGTGGCGAGTCACCCCGGTGTGCTCGAAGTGGCAGCGGTAAGCGCGCCGGACGAACATTCTGGCGAGGTCGTGAAGATCGTCGTGGTGAAAAAGGATCCCGACCTTACGGCGGGCGAGCTTGTTGCCCACTGCATGCAGCAGCTCACGCCCTACAAGGTTCCGAAGCTCGTTGAGTTCCAGGATGCGCCCTTGCCCAAGAGCGCCATCGGCAAGCCGCTGCGGCGGCTGATCCGGGATAAGGCGCAGAAGGTCGAAGCAGCGCGTTCAGAATAATTACCCGTAATCAGCGCAACGGATTGCAGTTGGCTAGTATCCGCTCCCCGAGTCCTTTCCTGCCCATGAAAGACGCCGACTGCGTCGCCTTCCTGCAATGGGCCTTGCCGCAACTCGGGCTACGCTGGCCGGCATTTCGCAATGTGCGGCGGCAAGTGTGTTCGGCGGGGCACTCGTCATCCGCACCCATGAGCGCCTGCCGCAGGCGGCCGCCGAATTCGAGCCCCTGGACAGATTGCCGGGCGATCTATCGCCTGCGGTCGGTATCGCGTGGGGGATGCTAGCCCTAACGCGGCCGATCCACAGGGATCAAATAGAGGGGCCGCGCATCGTGACTCAGCGCGACTGCAGGCTTTACATCTGCGTCGCTGAAAGCGCCGACTACCGCGGCCCCTAACCCGAGCGCGGTCCGCTCGAGCGAGTATGTGCCGTCTCGGCACGCCTCAGGCAGCTCGAGCCCATGGGCGGCTGGCGTCATCATAGTCGCAGCCATTTGGGGACATGATCGCGCCACTGCGGGACGCATCCTTGACCCAGGTCAAAACCTGCCCGAAAGGCAATAGCGGTGAGCGCCGACGCCGAATTTCGAGACCTTGCGCGCGGCGTCGAGCATCACCCGCGCGGCCAACACCACCGGATCGAATCGACCTTCCATGAGCAGCGCATCGTGAGCGCCGCGAAGGGCAGCGCCTCGGCGGGTGAGCATCACGCCATGGTTTTCCGCCTCCAGTGCTGCGATATTGTCCACCGCGAAGACATGAGTCTGTTCGCCGGCGAAGGCGGGGTCGGCGACAACGGCACCGCCTGCACTTGGTCGAATCTGGCGCCCGGAGACAGTTCGACATAAACGTAGCGTTGCGGTGGCTCTCCCGCAGCGGCCGGGATCTCGCTGGAAAGCGCGGCGCGCACTCCGGGGACCGCATCGGTTGCAACAGTGTGATGCAACCTCGCCGCCGGGCGTCGCGTAACCTCGGTCACGCCGTGCGGGACGAGCATCTCGAAGGCGCCGCGAAGCAGCGTGAGGACCCCTGGATCCCATCCGGCACCCACGATCGCATACGAACGGTATCGCGCCGCGATGCGGGCCAGCGCGTCGTGATGCGTTTCGAGCGCCTTGCCCTCAAGCGCCGCGCATTCCACGATCGAGATGCCATCCTGTAGCAGCTCACGCGCCACTTCCAGGGTCGCCGAGGCAGGAACGCAGACCAGTGCCACGTCCACGGCGCGCAGGTCGCGCACATGGCTCGCCACCGGAAGCGATCGGAACGGCCCTTCGCGGGGCAAGGCGTCGCTTCGCCTGACGATCCCTGCGAGCTCCAGCTCGCTCCATTCGCGCGCCGCTTCGGCGCACGCACGTCCGAGCCGGCCTAAACCGATGATCGCAATGCGGGCGCGTCTCACTGCGATGGTCCTCACGAACGTTGGTCGCAGTGCTCTGCTCGACCTCTAACCATTCTGGGTCGGTTTGACCCCTTGGGGTTTGATCTTCCTCAAAACCCGCACCGACAGACAGAGCCATCATGGGAGCATAGGCAAGGGGCCATGACGGAGCAGACCAACCCACTCAAGCCGCCGGGCGCGTTCTGCGAAGTCTGCCTCAAGCTCGTGCCCAGCTCCGAGGCCTTGATTGCCAAAGGGGGCCACGACGAAAAGGAGCACACGCTCAACCAGCTGCTGGTCGAGCTCGACGGCTTCGACCCGCGCGAGGGAATCGTACTGCTCGCCGCGACCAACCGCCCCGAGATCCTCGACCCGGCGCTCCTGCGCGCCGGACGGTTCGACCGCCAAGTCCTGGTCGACCGTCCCGACCGGAGCGGGCGCGTCGCGATCCTAAGGGTACACGCGGTCAAAGTACCGCTTGCGCACGAGGTCGATCTCGACGCGATCGCTGCGCTCACGCCCGGCTTCACGGGCGCCGACCTCGCCAATCTCGTGAACGAGGCGGCGCTGCGCGCGACGCGCCGCGCAGCCGACGCTGTCGGCGCCGCGGGCTTTACCGCGGCGATCGAGCGCATTGTGGCGGGGCTGGAGAAAAAGAGCCGCGTGCTCAGTCGGCACGAGCGCGAGGTGGTCGCGCACCACGAGATGGGACACGCCATCGTGGCCACTGCCCTGCCCGGCGTCGACCCGGTGCACAAGGTCTCGATCATTCCGCGTGGGGTCGGCGCGCTGGGCTACACGCTGCAGCGACCAACGGAGGATCGGTTCCTGCTCTCGCGCCGCGAGCTGGCGAACCGGATGGCGGTCCTCCTCGGCGGCCGCGCCGCCGAAGCGCTGGTGTTCGAGGAGGTGTCTACGGGAGCGGCCGATGACCTCAACCGGGCGACCGACATCGCGCGCAACATGGTGACCCGCTTCGGCATGCACGACAAGCTCGGCCAGGTCACCTACGAAACGCCCCGCCAGACGTTCCTCGGGGAAGACGCTCTCGCGCACTACGCGGAGCGGGAGTTCAGCGAGGAGACTGCGCGCGAGATCGACTGCGCCGTGCGCGAGCTGATCGACACGGCCTACGAAAGCGCGCTCGCCGTCCTGCGCCAGAACCGCAACGCGCTCCTCGAGGGCGCGCGCCTGTTGCTCGAGAAGGAAACGCTGACGCGCGAGGAGTTGCCGCCGCTCGCGGAGATCAAGCTCGTTGCCGCGAGCGAGGCAGCTCTCTAAGGGGCAGCAAGGCATGCCGCTGGCACCGCTTGACCTAGCCCAAGCCAGGCTCGCCGTGGAATCGCTTCTCGCCGACTTGGATCTCGACGCCTTCCTCTTTGCGGTCGAATACACGCCACGTGGCTGGGAAGTGCAGGTCGAGTGCGCGGTCGAAGACGGTTGGCAGAACGAGCGGATTCTCCTGGGCGAGCGGCTTCCCGGGTCTCGGCCAGAAGACGTGCCGCTGCGCGACCAGGTGCTGGCTCTGCTCAAGCGGAGACTGGTGCAATGCAAGAGACACAGCGGGAGGTCCCAGCGCCTTGTGCGCTAGCATTTCGGTAGGCTCGTGCCCAGCAGGCACGTTGAGAGGACACAATCCATGCAAATTCCCCTGCAGATTACGGTTCACGACATGCCCCGCTCGGATGCGTTGGACGCCCGCATCCGCGAAAAGGCCGCCGGCCTGGAGCGCTTCCATCCGCGCATCACGAGCTGTCGCGTCACGGTGCGCGAGCTCCGCAGGCACCATCATCAGGGTCGCCAGTTCGAGGTTCAGGTCGACGTTCGCGTGCCGGGACATGCGGAAATCGTCTCCAACCGGCACCACCACGAGGACGTATACGTCGCGCTGCGCGACGCCTTCGCCTCGACAACACGGCAGCTCGAGGAGGTCGTCCGCGAGAAACGCGGCGACGTCAAGAGCCACGAGATGCCGCAGCAGGGCACGGTGACCCGCATCAGTCGAGAAGAAGGCATCGGCTTCATCGAGACGAGCGACGGCCGCGAGCTGTACTTCAGCCGCGAGAACGTGGTGCATCCGGCGTTCGAGCACCTGGAACCCGGCGCCGTGGTGGAGTTCATCGAAGTGCCGGCCGCCGAAGGCCTACAGGCGAAGCGCGTCAGTATCGGCAAGCACCACGCCTCGCCGGAGTAGCCGGCGCGGATCGGGCGCCGCGACTGCCCTGGGTGATGCCTGCATGGTCACTGCGCGCGCGTGTCGGCGCAGAATCCGAATCGACGGCTCTTACGGCGAAGGAGGCGGCCAGCTTCTGCGTACGGCGGTTGCACTGGCGGCAATCACGGGCCAGGCGCTGAGTATCGAGCACGTCCGGGCAAAACGAACCAAGCCCGGACTCGCGCCACAACATCTCGCGGCGGTACGTGCGGTGGCTGCGCTATGCGGTGCCTCCGTGGACGGGCTCGCCCTGCGCTCCACCGCGCTGACGTTCGCGCCGGGCGAGATGCGCGGTGGAACGTATGACTTCGACGTAGGAACTGCGGGCAGCATCACACTCGTGCTGCAAGCACTGCTGCCCGTGCTCGTGGCGTGCTCCAGCCATTCCGAGGTCACGGTACGAGGTGGGACCGATGTGTCGAAGGCCCCACCGCTCGACTATTTCCGTGAAGTCACGTTGCCGCTCCTGGCGGGGATGGGTATTCGCGCGCAGATGACGGTGCGGCGCCGTGGATACTATCCGCGCGGCGGTGGCGAAGTAACGCTGGCCGTTGACCCTTCGCGACTGCGGCCATTCGACGCGGCCACGCCGGGGCGGGTGGAGCGAGTCCGCGGCCTTGCTCACGTCGCTGGAATCGATCTCGACATCGCGGCTCGAATGCGCGACGCCTGCCTTGGCGAGCTGGCTCGCGAACGGAGCGCCCAAACGCAGATCGAAATCGCCCGGCTAACGCCGGAGCTGGCGGTGGGAGCCGGCGGCGCGATCGTCGCCTGGGCGCAAGCCGAAAACACCGTCCTTGGCGCCGGGCGCGTCGCGGAGCGCGGCATCAGAGCGGAGACGCTGGGTTCCGCGGTCGGCGCGGAATTGCGCGATGACTTGAAGAGCGGAGCCGGTGTCGACGTGCACGCCGCCGATCAGATGCTGATCTATCTCGCCCTTGCCGGCGAGGGTTCGCTTTCAACCCGCTCGCTGTCGAGCCACGCGCAAACCGCCATCTGGCTGATCGAGCAATTCCTGCCCGTGCGCTTCGAGTCGACGAGCGAGGCCGCGCGCATCCGGGTCCGTGTCTCACCGGCGGCGCCGCTGTGATTCCAATCCAGGCTCTGTTGAGCCGCATCCGATGGGATGAGGCATTCGGACAAGCGCGCTTCGAGATCGACTATTACGACCGCGTGGAGAAGAAGCTCGTTCACGTTCCGCTGGAGCGGGTGCTCTTGTCGGACGGGCAGCGCTTCTTCCTGGATGTCATCGCCCCCGATGGGGCCGTGCACAGCGTCCCCCTGCATCGCGTACGCGCGGTGTGGAGGGATGGCGTAATGATCTGGCAACGCAAGCGCGCAGCGTCCCCGATTAGCGAATAGGTCCTGGGCAGATACGCGTTGCGGCTGGCTCGGTTTCGTGCCCCCCTGCCGGGCTTGACCGCAATCAATACATTCCGATCCGGCGAGGGGTAGAAAACCCATTGACGAGGGCGAAAGGGCTGCCGGCAACGAAACGCGCCGCGTGCGGCGACCATTGATCATGCCCTGACGACCTGGAGGAGAAAGCGATGTTCAAGCACTTGCTCATTGCCACCGACGGCTCGCGTCTTTCCGAGGACGCCGCTCGCAGCGCGATAGCGCTCGCCAAGTCGCTGGGCGCGCGTGTCACGGCGATGACCGCATCGTTGCCCTACCGCATCTTTACCGCTGAATACGTCATGGTGAGCGACACGGAAGATGCCTACAACCAGGAATGCAGGAATCGGGCGGAGCAGTACCTCGCCGCGATCAAGAAGGCGGCCCAAGCAGCGGGCGTGCCCTGCGACGAGGTCCATACCTTCAACGAGCAAGCACATGCCGCCATTATCGAGACTGCGGAACAACGTGGGTGCGATCTCATCTGCATGGCCTCGCACGGCCGAAGCGGGTTGACGGCACTGGTGGTCGGCAGCGTGACGATGAAGGTGTTGACGCATTCCCGTATCCCCGTCCTTGTGTGGCGATAGGAGGGACTCATGGCCCTTGCGAAGAACGGCATGACCTTGATGGAAGCCATCAACGGGCGACGATCGGTTCGTTCCTACGGCTCCGAGAGGGTTGACCGGGGCACAGTCCGTGCGCTCTTGGCCGCCGCGGTGCGCGCGCCGACCGCGGTCCACGAGGAACCGTGGGCCTTCGTGATCATCGAGGACCGGGACGCGCTCAAACGCCTTTCCGACCTTGCGAAGCCGCTTTTTCTTGAAGAAGTCCACCGCACGCACCTTGATCGTGGCGGTCACGCGCTCGATATTTTCGCGCGCCCGGAGTTCAACATCTTCTACGACGCCAGCACGCTCGTCGTCATCGGATCCGGGGCCAGCGGCCCGTTCGTCGCCGCTGATTGCTGGCTGGCCGCAGAGAATTTGATACTCGCGGCGTATTCGCTGGGGCTCGGCACCTGCGTGATCGGCTCGGCCCTGGCCGCGCTCAACCTGCCCGAGGTGAAGTCAGAGCTGGGGATCCCCGCGGATTTCTCGGCGATTGCGCCAATCGTTGTCGGCGTCCCGGCGGCCACAACGCCGCCCACGCCGCGCAAAGATCCACGGATCCTCCTCTGGAAGTGACGTGCAGCGCAATCGGGGCTTAGGGCTCGGCGCATGATATTGCGCCGTTGCCCCGACGCTTCGCCTTATGCGCATCACGATTCTAGGGACCAGGGGCAATGTCGCTCGGTCGGCGCCGAAGCACACACGCCATCCGGGAATCCTGATCGATCGCCGCTTGTTGCTCGACCTTGGCGAGGTGGCCTATCTCCGATATCGGCCGAGCCATATTTTCGTCACGCATCTGCACCCGGACCACGCAGTATTCATGACGACGAATGTCAGACCAAGCGCCAAGGTTTACGTGCCCGAAAGCACGAGCAGGCTTCCGGATGCTCGCGTTCTGTCACGCCCGATACGCATTGAATCCTATAGGCTCATTCCGGTTCCGACTGTTCACAGCCACCGTGCGCGATCGGTGGGCTACGTCGTGGAAAACCGCGGCCGATCGCTCTTTTACAGCTCCGACATGGTTCGGATCGAGCCGACATACCACAAGCGTCTTCGGGGCGTGGATATGGTCATTACGGATGGCAGCTCTATTCGCAGGGGAGGGCTTGTGCGAATCGACCGCGATTCCGGCGAGCCATACGGCCACAGCGGAATACCTAACCTCATCGAATTCTTCGGGGCGTTCGCCCGCTGTATTGTTGTCACGCACTTTGGTAGCTGGTTCTACAAGGACGTCGAGGCATCGATCCGAAAGATCGAATCGTTCGAAAACGGCGTACGCGTCGTGGCGGCCTATGACGGGCTCACCCTTGAGATCTAGCTTGCCCAAGGCCGCGAGTTCTGGATTGAACCAACGGCACAGCAAGTCCGCACGCCCGGCTCACCGCGGCGCCCCGGCGAGAAGTGCAGCGCCGGTAGCGGCAAGCGTTTCGTCGGTGACGATGTATATCGGAAATTGGTTCGCAAGCGGGGTCTGGGCTCCCTTGGCGTTGAACGCGGCGAGAAAGCTGGCGCTGGCGAACCGCGGTAAGATCCGCGGCGCGATCCCGCCCGCCAAGTAAACGCCGGCGCGCGCATTGACCGCGAACGCGTGGTCGCCGGCGACGGCGCCATAGCAGGCAAGGAACAGTTCGAGCGCTTCCACGCATGACCGGTTGGCCCGATCGAGCGCGAGTTGCGCAATCACTCCAGGGTCCGCCGGAGACTTCGCCTCCGGCAACCCCGCGCGCTCGCGCACGAAGGCGTGGATGCGGGCGAGGCCGGGGCCGGAGACGATGTCCTCTCCCGTTACGCGACCCGAACGGTCGAAGAGGTACCGCCAAAGCGAGGCCCGGCACTCCCCGCTGGAGAGTAATGATTGCCTCGGCTCCAGGCTGTCGATGCCGTCGGCGGCGGCCTCGAAGTCGTTGACCAGCCGCAGCCTGGCGATCGCGAAATCTCGTGCTAGTGCCATTGCGTCGATTCGCCACGGTCGATTGGTCAGCTCGACGTAGCGCCCCTGCACCGGTCCGGCCACCGCGAGGCACGCTCGCTCAATGCGGGCTGCGTGGCCCACCTTGGCTTTGAGCTCACGCAGGAACAACTTGAGGATCGCGCCGAAATGCGGGTAGGCGCTGTTCCGGTACCGACGCGAGAGCCGCGGTCGCCACCGCCCGCGCTCGAAGCCGCCGGCCTGGATCAGCGTCTTTGTCCCACCAACGTCGGCAGCCAAGATCATGCCGTCGGCGAAGCGCCTTGGGTCGAGAGAGGTTGGTCAGGTCGGCCACGGCGCCCGGATCGCTACAGGCGTCAACCGCGGCTCGCACCCGCCCTCGGCGGTGACATCAGCCAATCACGAGGCCAACCCGCCGATCACGCTGCCGATTGCGGCTCGCTTTGGAGCGGCGGGTTGAGCAGCAGATGATCGACTTCGGCCTCGGCCTGCAGCCAATCATCGATGTCGTAGCCGTCGACGTACCCGCGATCCGCGTAGCGGCGGTATGCCGCTTCGCTGATCATGCGATGTCGCAGATCCGGGTCGATCGCATCCTGTGCCCCTTCGACGAAGGGCTGGTCGGGATCCCGCTCATTTTCAGACGCTATGATCGGCGTACTGCGCGGATGTACCGTGGCGACCTTGTGCGCCTGCCTCGCCTGCGTCGCGTCCTTGCGTGCGCCGCGCGCCGATTTGCCGCTGGTCGATTGCTTCATGATATCGTTTCCCGATCGCGTGGAATGGTAGGTACCGCGGGCCGGTCATCGGTTTCCCCGCCCATCGTGCCCGCCGCCCGGCGGAGGTCGCGCATGACGCGGGCCGCATGCTCCGCGGTCGAAAATGGCCCGATGGACTCGACAGCGGCACCATCGCTGCGTCGCTGGCTGGCAGGACTACGCAGCACCACGTAATAGCCGGGGCCGCGCTTGGACAGCAACCCACCCGCCAAGGTCAGTTCGTACGACTCGGCATCGAACAGATGTCCGCCGCACAGGCGGACGACCTCATACTCGAGCCGCATCCCTCCTCCTCGGTCTTCCCGGCGGCGACCCGGCGCTAACGTCTCCCATACCCGCCATTGCTATCACGTTGCAGGTTACTGCCACAATGTCAAGGCGCCTTGATCAAAGTCAAGCCGGCTCCCCACAACCTGGCCTATCAGGGATCGTTCGCCGCCGACTGGGTCGAGCAGCTTGGATTGCCGGCTGCGAGCTATGCGAGCGAGGGCGTCGAGTTTCACGGCCGGCTGTCCTTTCTCAAGGCCGGCCTCTACTACGCCGATGCGATCACCACGGTCAGCCCGACTTATGCCCGCGAGATCCAGGCCGCGGCCCTTGGCTTCGGCATGGAGGGCCTGCTGCGCTGGCGCCGCGATGCGCTCACGGGAATCCTCAACGGCATCGACACCGAGAAGTGGAATCCGGCGACCGACCCGCTGATCGCGCAGCGGTACCGTCCACCCTGCCCGCAAGGCCGCCAACAAGCAGGCGCTGCAGCGCGCGCGGGCTCGCGGAAACGCCCGACGTCCCGATGCTCGGCGCGATCAGCCGCTTCATCGAGCAAAAAAGGGCTCGACCTGCTGCTCGCCGCCGCAGCCCGCGTGATCTCATTGCCGGCACAGCTCGTCGTGCTCGGCCAAGGCGACGCGGAGCTCGAGCGGGCATTCACGCGCCTGGCCGACGAGCATCGGGGCCGGGTCGCGGTTCGCATCGGCTTCGATAACGAGCTGGCGCATCTCATCGAAGCGGGCGCCGATCTCTTCGTGGTGCCTTCCCGGTTCGAGCCGCGCGGCATGAACCAGATGTTCAGCCAGCGCTACGGGACGCCGCCGGTCGTGCGCGCGACCGGCGGGCTCGTCGATTCGGTCATCGACTGCACGCCGGCGACGCTCGGCGCCGGAGTCGCAATCGGCTTCGTGTTCGCGGACCCGACTGCCGACGCGCTGCTGGCAGCGATCGAGCGGGCTATCGATACCTATCGCGACGCGCCCGCCTGGCGCGAAGTTCAGCGCAACGGCATGGCGAGGGATTTCGGGTGGGATGCCGCCGCGCGGCAATACGTCGACGTCTATCGGAGCGTCACCGGAGCGCGGCAAGATGCCCAGCGCCAGGCGTAGCTCGTCGAGCAGCCCAGGCTACTCGTAGCGCATCAGCGGCTCGGCGAGAGCGCTTTCGCCGAAGCGCTCGATCAGGTCGTCGATCTCTCCGAGCAGGGTGTCGTCCTCATCCGGGTCGATCGCGCCTTCGCCCACGAGACGCGCTACGAGCCCACGCGTCATCGCTTCACGAACGGCGCCCAGTGTCGGTCGTTGCGGCGTATTCGCGTCGCTCATCATTGCCTCGATCACCCGCGACAACTGTTCGCTCGCCTTCGCGGTAACGAAGTCGACCGCAGGCGCTTCCTCGCCGTAACGGTCGATGAGAGTGTCGATTTCGGCAAGCATAGTCTGTTCGCTGCCGAAGTGCGGCCGTTCGGTCTTCTGCAGCTTCCCGAGCAACCCGCCCGCGACACGCCTTCTTGCGTACCCGAGGGTGATCGATTCCTCGACAGCGGGGTCGTTGACCAACGCTTCGAAGATCGCGGAGAGCGCGGGGCTGACTTGCATGGCAACATCGCGGGAAAGGCTCATCGGTCGTCCTTGCTCCTGCCTGAGTGTTTATTCCGGCTGGCGGTCAGAGCGTTGGCGTTCCCTCGTGAACGTAGGTACGCTCTCGCTGTTGCTGGCAGACGAGACAGCGTTCGCGGTGGGATAGGCGAGAAGACGCTCGAAGCCGATCTCCTGGCCGCAATCGATGCAGACGCCGAACCTGCCCTGCATGATGCGTGCCCGCGCCGCTTCGATGTCGCGGACTTCGTCGATGTGCCGGTCGATGAGCGCCAGGTTCAAGTCGGCCAGCGCATCGCCGACCGACTGGTCGCCGATGTCCGCGGGTACTCGATCGATCAGCTCGATGTACTGCTGGTTCTCGCTCTTCTCCAGCGCGGAGCGGACTTTCTCGATCAGCGACGCATAGCGTTGTTCGAGCTTCGTCGTGAGTTTCGACCGTTGAGCCTTGGACAGAGCCATGTTGTTCTCCGCGCCGAATGAAATCGACAATGCATCCATTGTAGGGTTGGCGTCGCGCCGAGGTTTGATTTCGCGCAAGTGAACGCAATACTGCCCTCTAGGCCGTTGCGTGACCGAGCGCGGACCGGCTCCGCTTGGCAACTCCGCGAGACGGTTCACCGGGTCAAGATTGACCTGCATCAATGCACCAGCGATGCGACGGCGTAGCCTGAAAAAGCGATAGGAGATTCGAGCCGTGGATCACACGCTGGCAGCCAATGTGGAGAGCGTGGCGGTGGCCTATGCCGAGCGTGGCTGGTCGGTGATTCCGATCGAACCTGGCGGGAAGCGGCTGCTGGTCGCAGAGGAGGAGTTTTAACGGCGTATCGCCGCGGTCGACGAGATCGACGACTGGTTCTGGCGCTGGTCGCACGCCAACGTCGCTATCGTTACAGGCTCGCTATCGCGGCTGGTCGTGCTCGATATCGACCCGGGACATGGCGGCGCCGAAAGCCCGGCCGAGCTCGAGGAACTGCATGGACCTCTGCCGCGCACGATCGAGGCCAGCACCGGCAGCGGCGGCCGGCATGTCTACTTCAGGCATCCCGCGCGGGAACCGCTGCAACCGATCAGTTGCAGACGATCCATGCGTTGCGTCCCGAAATCGACGATGCTCTAGCCCGAAGCGAAGCTATCGCGCTGCCGAGGGGCGGGCCGTTGCCCATCGCCAACCGCCTTCGCCGATCCCGCAGGGTCGGGCGCCTCGCCCTATGCAGTACGGGTGAAGGAGCCACGGAGTGGGCACCTCGACACATGGCAGCCATGCTCCCAGGCACATTCGCGCTGGGTCTGGTCGAGGATCACGTACTCCTGGCGCAATGAGCAGTAGGCGACGAAGAACCGCTCGAGGGGGCACTTCAACTCGCCGCAGCCGTGCGCCCGCGCGCACTCTGGCTGTGTCTAGTCGAGGGCGACGTATCCTCCGCAGATGGGGCAGTACGCAACTGGGGACTCGAACATCGATCTGCCTCTTTTCGGCTGATCGGCCGCCTCGCCGGCAACGTCCAATGCTTTTCTCATACGCTGGACAGTTGAGCGCTCTTTAATGCAGATCAACAATGGGTCGAATCGCCGGCCGAAATATCGCCTCACCGCGCGCCGACTCGCCGGTGTGCGGGGTCCATAATCGTCGGAGCACCACCGCGCTCGTCACCACGCTTTCGCTCGCCCAGCGGGGCATCGTCCCCAGCAATGCCTACACCCTCCGATGACCGAGTGCGCTGTCGACCTCGGCCTCAGACTGGAGCCAGTCCGCCTCGGGCGAGTCGCCGGTGAACCCTCGGCGCTCGGCGCGGTAATAGGCGGCCATCGCAATCATTGCTCTACGCTCCTCGGTGCTGATCTCGGCGGCTCCGTCGCCGGACGGCGCTGCCGTTGCCTTACGCTCGGCCCTTAACCCTTGCTCGCTCGCCAGTTGGTTGGCGGCTTCGGGTGTGCCCGCGATCCGTTTTGGTTGCTGCACGCTCGTTTCGTCTTTCGCCATGTGTCCTCCACAGCAATCTACGGCACCTCTCAAACGCCCGTCAGTGGCTCGCAGCTCGATGCGCCGAGTGCTTGTGTGCGCGGGCCCTTTGCCCTTTCAAGCCCGGCTTATCCGCGGTTGCCGCCAGCACACGTTCTTGTGCCGCATCGAACCAGGCGACCATCGCTTGACCTCCCGCGACGAAGTCTCGGAACGCGCGTCTTGCATACTCCGCCTGAACGCCGAAGACCTCGTGGGGCAGCCTGCACTGGAAGAGCTTAGCGATCGCAACTGAGTCGGTTGCCAGACGCTCGTTCAGGAACTCGAGGGCCTGACTCTGCATTTCGCCTGTCGCGTCAAACCACACCTTGAAGACCTTTTCGGCGTAGTCGACCGGTTTGGCGTTCACGTCCCAGAAAGCAGGCAGGTTGAGCCGCAAAGGCGAATAGAAATCGATGTGATCGGCCATGATTACACTCCTCACTGGCGCCCTTATGATTAAGAATACTAGAATGCGACGTCTCGATTGTTGACACCGGTCAAGCTCGAACCAAGAAAAGTTGGGGTCCGGCCGAGAAGCGTGCAGCCCAGTTCAGCATCGAGTAGGACCGATCGACACCGGGTGGCTCTTTATGCCAGTCAAGTGTCTCGATGAACTTCTTGGTAGCGCGGGTAGCGCTCTCGGAGCCGTCGACGGGAAGCAGTACTTTGAGCATTTCATTCTCCTCCTGGCCACCAGTGCCGGCAGTCAGGTCAATCGATGACCAGCGGCGGGCGTGAAAATTTCCTTCGCAGATGATTGATTGGCTGCAAGAACAACGGCCGGCTCAAGATCTTGTACAGCAACCTGTGCTTGCCGGGGAAGTCCAGCAGAAAGACGCCGGCGAGCATCGTGAGCAGTCCCTGACCTGGGAATCCTGGTATGGAAAGAATGACACCGAGCAGGATCAGTACCGCGCCGAGGACGTTCTTTAGGACGATGCCGACAGAGAAGGATGAGCCGTGACCGGCGCCCGCGGCACCGCGCGCATTAGGAGGACTCAAGTAATCCGGCGGCAAGCGGACGAGGATCGTCAGCGAATGACGAAAGCTGCCACCAGCAAGGCCAGGAGCAATAGCACGGCAAGCACTGCATACTGCCCGATCGGTACAGCCTGCTGGAGTATTTCGGCCAACCGAGAAGCAGAAGCCATGGCGGTCTCAATAGCCGTCATCCGGGTAGTGGTGGCGCACCCATTCCTTGGCCTTGGCGATGGCCACGCCGATGGCCATGCCTTCGTCCATGCCCTCGGCCAGCAGCGCGTTCGCGATCTCGATCGCCTTCTCGCGCGTGAGCGGCGGCAGATGCTTCATCGAATTGGGATAGTAGGTCGAGCTCCAGGGCATCGGCAACGCTCCGAACCGCCATCAGCTTTCGATCGGCCGAGATTGCGTCGAAGGTGGTGGGCTGCGGGAACACCTCAGGTCGTCGGGTCGACAAGTTCGCGCGCTTCGCGCTCACGGCTCTGCCGGCCTCGCGGGTGAAGGCCCCGCTCGTTGCCGAGTGTTACGCGAATCTCGAGTGCCGGCTCGTCGATTCGCGCATGGTAAACAAATACAACTTCTTTGTGCTGCAGGTGCTCCAGGCGTGGATCGACCCGGCGCGCAAGCGGCCGCGCACGATCCATCACATGGGGCGCGGCGTGTTCATGGTTGCCGGGCGGACGGTCCGGCTCCCCTCGAGGATGAAGTAGGCTTGTACGTGCATGGGAAGCTCCACCGCGCCACGCCGGTCATCGCCGCTTCCCGGGGAGTTCGAGCTGATCGAGCGGTACTTTGCGCCGCTCGCGCGAGGTTTTCCCGGCGCCTACGGGTTGCTCGACGATGCGGCGGTGATAAGCCCGCCGCCGGGCCACGAGCTGGTCGCCAAGACCGACGCCATCGTCGGTGGCATTCATTTCCTGCACGACGATCCGCCGGACCTCGTCGCTCGCAAGGCATTGCGCGTGAACCTCTCCGACCTGGCAGCGAAAGGGGCTGTCGCGCGCGCGTACATGCTCGACATCATGCTGCCCGGGTCCGTGACCGAGGAGTGGCTCGCCGCCTTCGCCCGCGGGCTCGCTCGGGATCAGCACGAATACGGCGTGCATTTGATCGGCGGCGATACCGATCGCACTTCCGGGCCGGTGACGATTGCGATCATGGCGTTCGGCGATATCGCGATCGGTCGCATGCTGCGTCGCGGCGGGGCGCACGCCGGAGACGTGATATTCGCAACCGGTACCATCGGCGACGCGGCACTCGGACTGCAGGTACGGTGTGGCAAGTTGACGCACCTGGACGCGCAGACCGCCAACGCTCTCGTGGATCGCTACCGTCTGCCGCAGCCGCGCGTGACCGTGGGTCCGCGGCTCTTGGGGATCGCCAGCGCTGCGCTCGACGTCTCGGACGGCCTGCTCGCCGACCTGCGGCACCTCTGCAAAGTCTCGCGACTCGGCGCGGTCATCGAGACGTCGCGCGTGCCGCTCTCGGCCGCCGCACGCGCGGTCGTCGCAGCAAGCCCCGAGCAAATCGCAGCCGTGCTTACGGGCGGCGACGATTACGAGATTCTCTTTACCGCGCCGGAAGCTGCAACAGAGGCGCTCGCCTAACTGTCACGCACGCTGCATGTTCCGATCACTGCCATCGGCCGAATGGACCCGAATCGGCGTTTCGCCCGCTGCGCCGGTCAGGACCGCCTGCTTCAATTCGCGCAGCCACGGGCCCGTAGCCAGGCCGAGTGCCGTGACCCGATCCTTCGCCACTTTGAGGTGGGCTTTCTCCTCGATCGCGTAGGCGAGGCACGGGACATCGTGATCGACGAAGCGGCCACGAACGCGAAACGTCGTCTCCTCATGCAGCACGTCATCGTCCAGTTCGAACGAAGCGCGCTCTTCGCGCTCGAACCGCCTCCGGCTCGAGAAGCGGGCGCGCCGCCCGCGACCGTCCGGTCCCAGCTCGCGCACGTCGAGCACCAGCTCGACCTCGTAGCGGTGCACGACATTCCAGGTGTAGGCGCGCAGCTTGTGCTCGACCTGCGCCGCGAAGTCGGGCCCGCGTCGCGAACGCTCGCCACGTCGGTGCCGACATTGAGCATCACCGGGAGGCAGCGCGCGGGCGGCACGCCCGCGCACGCCGTATAGAGTGCAAGCTTGCCGATCGGGATGCCCATGCCGTTCGCGCCCAGGTCGCCGAGCCCCAGGATGCGGCCGCCGTCGGTCACGACGATGATGCCGATGTCCCGCTGCGGCCAGCGGCGAAGGATGTCGGCGATGCGCCCGCGATGCTCGGGCGTGAGATAGAGCCCGCGCGGGCTTACGTAGAGACGGCTGCATTCCTGGCACGCCTGGCCGATGGTCGGCGTGTAGACCAGCGGCAGCATCTCCTGGAGGTTGTCGACGACGACGCGATAGAACAGCCTCGTTCTGCAGCGCCGCAAGGTACGCGTAACGACAGTGCGCGTGCCGCCTGCTCCTCGATGGTTTCGACGCGTGGCAGCAGACGAGCTGTCAAACCCAGGCGGTCGCGCTCGGCAAGGGTAAACGCGGTGCCGCGATTGACGAGCGAGGCGCGCAGTGCGTCCGCTTGGTTGACGATCTCGGCGTCCCTCATGATCTGCGTTCAGCGCCGAACGCGGGTTTCCCGTACGCGCTCGCGCTCGACGGCGTGCACAATGTCTCCCAGTTGCTCCGCGACGATGTCGAGAACGTCGTCGATGGTTACGATTCCGGCCAGCGCTCCGCTGTGCGTAAGCACGGGCACGCGACGCACGCCGCGGTCGCGCATCAGGCGCAGCACGTCGGTAACCGAGTCCTTTTCACGTACCGTAAAGAGCTCGGCACTCATCACTTCGCCGACGTTGAGCTGGCGCGGGTCCAGCTCCTTCGCGATCACGGCCACGGTGAGGTCGCGATCGGTCAGCACGCCGACTGGGACGCGTTCTGACAGTCGGTCCACGACGACGACTAAGCTCCCCACGTGGTAGTCACGCATGAGCTTCGCCGCTTCGGCAAGGCTCATGTTGCGGTATGCAACGACGACTTCGCGATTGCAGATCTCGCCGGCGTTCATCGGTAGCCCTCGTTCATTGGAGCCGTTCATGCGCATCTACCCCTGGATTGATCACATTAGCGGAAAACGACGACCGGAATCTTCGAATGGGCGAGAACCTTGAGTGTCACGCTGCCGAGAACGAGCGATGTCAGCTCGCCCCGGCCATGCGAGGCGATGAAGACCGCGTCGCACTTGTTCTTCGTTGCGGTATCGATGATCCCCCGGTAGACCGTCACCGGCCTGGACATCTGCGACTCGCAGGGAACGCCCGCCGCGCGCGCAACCCTCACGGCCGCCTCGACATATTTTTGCGCCTGCTTGCGTGCGCCGGCGATGTACGGCTCCAGCGCCGACGGCGGAATAAAGCCGCCTCCGGAATACGGAGGGACGACCTCGAGCGCATGGTACACGGTCACCTTGGCGCCAAGTTCTTTAGCGAAAGCGATCGCCGCCTTCACCGCCTTGTTTGACAGGGGTGAGCCGTCAGTCGGGACGAGTATGTGCCTGAACACGAAGCCGCCTGCACCAGGACTAGAATCAATGCTATCAAGCCTTCGTCCGCCCGGATTGACCGGGATCAACTCATGTCGCGTCCGGGAGCGATCGACCCCGGGGCACCGGCCGTGCTCCTCCAGCGGTGCGTCTGCGCGATGATGGAGACACGGGCGACGCGGCGGCAGTTTTTGGCGAAGGGGGCGGTGCATTGCTTGGCGGTCTGGCGATGGGACGCAGTCTGAGCGGCGACGGCGCGCGCGGAGGGGAGTTGTCACAAACCCTTGGGATCTCGGGTGGGAACGCCAACGCGGTGACGTTGTTCCTGGCCGGCGACGTCATGACCGGGCGCGGCATCGATCAGATCCTGCCGCATCCGAGCCGGCCGGAGCTCTACGAGCCCTACGTTCGCTCAGCGCGGGAGTACGTGAGGCTGGCCGAGCGGACATCGGGACCGATCGCGCGGCCCGTCGATTTCGGCTACGTCTGGGGCGACGCGCTCGCCGAGCTGGACCGCGTCAATCCGGACGTCCGTATCGTCAATCTCGAAACCTCGGTCACGGCGAGCGACGACGCCTGGCCGGGGAAGGGCATCCACTACCGCATGCATCCTGCGAACATCGGTTGCCTCGCCGTCGCCAAGCTCGATTGCTGTGCGCTCGCCAACAATCACGTCCTGGACTGGGCCCATTCGGGGCTCGCGGAGACGCTGGCAACGCTGCACGGCGCCGGCATCCGCACGGCGGGCGCGGGGTTGAGCGCCGATGAAGCCGCGATGCCGGCGATCATCGACCTGCGCAGCGGAGGCCGCGTGCTCGTCTTCGCCTACGGGATGGGAACGAGCGGCGTGCCGGCCGAATGGGCGGCGCAGGCGCGGCGCCCCGGCGTGAACCGGCTCCACGACTTGTCGCCGAGCAGTGTCGACGGCATCGCGCGCCGGGTAGCCGCACACAAGCGTCGAGGCGATATCGTCGTGCTGTCGATTCACTGGGGTGGCAACTGGGGCTACGAGATCTCGGCGGCAGAGCAGGCCTTTGCCCATGGCCTCATCGACCGGGCCGGAGTCGACCTCATACACGGGCACTCGTCGCACCACGTGAAGGGCATCGAGGTCCATCACGACCGGCCGATCCTGTACGGCTGCGGCGATCTTCTCGACGACTACGAAGGGATTCGCGGACGCGAGGAGTATCGCGCCGACCTGGCGCTGATGTATCTCCCGTCCTTCGACCCGGCGTCGGGGAAGCTGCTGCGATTGGCGATGACGCCGACGCGTACGCGTCGCTTCCGCATCAGCCGGGCCGCCGCGGACGAAATTGCCTGGCTTCGAGCGACGCTGGACCGCGAAGGCAGGAGCTTTGGCACAGGGGTCGAGACGCAGGCCGACGGCACTCTTCTTCTCCGGTGGGGCTAGCTAGCGCCGCGATTCGCCTGAATGGCGAGCGCTAGAAACCTCACCCGGGGTGTCCGATCAGGCCGGCAGCATGGATCGCAGCACACTATCCCGCAAGACGAAATGGTGGTAGAGGGCCGCGGCTGCATGCGCCCCTGCGACCCACATGATCGCGGTTCCCAGCCAAGTGTGGAGCGATGCAAGCACGCGGCCAAGGTCATGGACTTCCGCAAGCGGCGGAGCGACGCTGAGGTTTCCGAGCAAGGTCAGTGGATGGCCCTCAAGCCATGCGCCAGCAATCGCGGTGAGGGGGACTGCCAGCAGCAGGATGTAAAGAGTCGCGTGAACAACCTTCGACGAAAACTTCATCCACGGCCATACGGTTGGATCATCCGGCGTCGTATCGAATACGCGCCACGCCGTTCGAATCAGCACGATGAAGAGCACGCCCATGCCAAGTGTCTCGTGGATCTGTCGGTCGAAATTCTTGGCGGCTGAGTAGACCCGCTGCTCCGATCCCCCCGGAGCGAACACGAAGGCGACAATAACGAGAATCGCAGTCGCCCAATGAAACAATTGTGCCACCGCGCCGTAGCGCAGGCGCGTACCCAGTGTCGCCATCGTTCACATCCTTTTACCGGCGCGCGGACCGAGGGAAGCTGCCTCCGCCGGCATCGACGCATCTTCGCAATCCTGATCTGGAACAGGCGAATGCGGAAACGACAGTATCTTTTTCGGCATGATCTATCAATGCCTGTAGTCGGACCCGTGGATTTTGTTTCAGTTCACTACGTTCAGGCGCGCCCACCTCCGGCCCATCCGCCGTTGGATTGATCTAACGCAAGGAGGCGTGTCCTGCCGCCGATTACGATCCCAGGATCGAGGACGCAATTGCGCGACATGGATCTACGCGAAACGATTGCCAGCAAGACGACCCTCCTGCTGGCCCTGCTCACGGCGGCAGCGATCGCTTTCGGCGCATGGCGGCTGTTCGAGCGCAACGGAGCCGAGAGCAGGTATCGCACGGCGCCGGCGAGGCTGGGCGATGTCACCCAGACGGTGTCGGCCAACGGCACGCTCAATCCGGTGGTGCTGGTCAACGTCGGCACGCAGGTCTCGGGAACGGTCAAGAAGCTGCGCGTCGACTTCAACGACCGCGTGCAAGCAGGCCAGGTCCTGCTGGAACTCGACCCGGCGCTGCTCGAGGCCCAGGTCCGACAGGACGAAGCGAACCTCGCCAATGCCCGCGCCAGCCTCGAGCTCGCCGAAGCCAACGAGGGCCGCAGCCTCACCCTGTGGCAGCAGGATTCGATCGCCCGCCAGGCTGTCGACACCGCGATCGAGGCGCGCAAGTCGGCGCGAGCGCAGGTCGATTTCGCCACGGCCCAGCTCGCGAAGGATCGGACCAATCTCGACTACAGCGTGATCCGTTCGCCGGTCTCGGGCGTGGTGGTCAACCGCAACGTCGATCTGGGACAAACCGTGGCCGCGAGCTTCCAGACGCCCACGCTGTTCCAGATCGCGCAGGATCTCGCCAAGATGCAGATCGACACCAGCTTTGCCGAGGCCGACATCGGCGCGATCCGCGTCGGCCAGCCGGTGCAGTTCACGGTGGACGCGTTTCCCAACCGCAGCTTCAGCGCCAAGGTGCGGCAGGTGCGCCTGAACGCGAGCACGCAGCAGAACGTCGTGACCTACGATGTCGTGGTCGCCGTCGACAATCCCGAACAGATCCTGATGCCCGGCATGACCGCGTACGTGAACGTGGTCGTGGCGCAGCACCGCAACGTGCTCACCGTCCCCAACGCCGCGCTGCGCTTCAAGCCCGCGGAGGGCGTGCCGATCGCCGGCGCCGGAAGGACGACGGAGGACGGGGCGCAAGGTAGTCCCGGGACGGTCTACGTGCTCGACAACAAGCAGTTGCGCGCGACACCGGTTCGCCTCGGCATCTCGGACGGGCGCGAGACCGAGATCCTCTCCGGCGCGGTCAACAAGGGCGATCTGCTCGTCGTCGGGTCGGCCGGAGTCACGACCGAACCCACCCCGAGCACGCTGCGCATGAGGGTTTTCTGATGAGTAGCGAGGCGGTGCTCATCCGGACCGAGCGCTTGTGCAAGCAGTACGCCACGGAAGCCGGGCCGGTGCCGGTCCTCAAGGATGTAGACCTCGTGATCCGGCGCGGCGAATTCGTCGCCATCATGGGACCGTCGGGCTCCGGCAAGTCGACGTTCATGAACATCCTCGGCTGCCTCGACCTGCCGACCAGCGGCGGCTACGTCCTCGACGGCCGGGACGTGAGCAGCCTCTCCGAGGACGAGCTCGCGCGTCTACGCAACGACGTGATCGGGTTCGTGTTCCAGGGCTACAACCTGCTGCCCCGGGCCACGCTGATCGACAACGTGGCGCTCCCCCTGCTCTACGCGGGGGTCTCGCGCGAGGTGCGCACGCGCAAGGCCGAGGAGCTGCTCTCGCGAGTGGGGCTGGCCGGGTTCGGCCGCTACGCGCCCAACCAGATGTCGGGCGGGCAGCAGCAGCGGGTCGCGATCGCCCGCGCGCTCGTCAACGATCCGCAGTTGATCCTCGCCGACGAACCAACCGGCAACCTCGATACGCGGACCGGCCACGACATCATGGAGCTCTTCGTTCAGCTCAACAGCGATGGCATCACCATCGTGCTCGTCACCCACGACCCGAACATCGCCGCGCACGCCAAACGCCTGGTCAACTTCGTCGACGGCCGCATTACCCGTGACGGCGCGGCGTTGGCAGGCACACCTGCGGAGGCGACCGCGTGATCGGCGCCATGCTCGCCGAGGCGTGGCACGCGCTCGGAACCAACCGGCTGCGCACCTTTCTCACCATGCTGGGGATGATGATCGGCGTGGCGGCGGTGATCATGATGCTGGCGATCGGTCAGGGCGCACAGTACGTCGTGGAGCAGTCGATCGCGTCGATGGGGAGCAATCTGTTCATCATCCTGTCGGGGTCTACCACGTCCGGCGGGGTGCGCCTCGGAAGCGGCGCCACACCCACGCTCACGACCGCGGACGCGGAGGCGATCGCCGAGCTGCCGTCGATCGCCGCGGTCGCTCCGGTCGCGCCGGGAACGGCCCAGCTCGTCTACGGCTCGAACAACTGGAGCACGCTGGTGACGGGAACCACCCCGAGCTACCTCGACGTGCGCGATTGGACGGTGTCCTCGGGCTTCCCGTTCACCGCCTCGGACGTGCGCTCGGGAACGCGGGTGGCGTTGCTCGGACGCACGGTCGCGAAGAATCTTTTCGGCGACGAGGATCCGGTGGGCAAGACGATACGCATCAAGCAGAGCCCCTTCCTGGTGATCGGCGTGCTCGCCGCCAAGGGCCAGAGCCTCGACGGACGCGACCAGGACGACACGGTGTTCGTTCCGGTGACCACGGCCCAGCGGCGGCTCTTCGGCAGCCAGTTCCCGGGCAGCGTGCGCTTCATCATGGCACAGGCAGTCTCTGCGCAGGCGACGGCTCCCGCCGCAGCGGAGATGACCGAGCTGCTGCGGCAGAGACATCACCTGCCCGAGCGCACCGAGAACGATTTCGACATCCGCGACCTGACCGCGCTGGCCAACGCGCAGGCGCAGACCACGCGCGTGCTGGCGATCATGCTCGGCGCGATCGCGTCGGTGTCGCTTCTCGTCGGCGGGATCGGCATCATGAACATCATGCTCGTGTCGGTTACCGAGCGCACGCGGGAGATCGGCATCCGGGTGGCGATCGGCGCTCGGAAGCGAGATATCCTCGCCCAGTTCCTGCTCGAGGCGATCATCATCTCGGTGATTGGCTGCGCGGTCGGCGTCGCGCTGGGCGTAGGCGCGGCCGTCGCCGCCAACCTCGCGGCCGGGGTGAGCGTGGTCATCACCGGGGGCGCGATCGCGCTGGGGTTCGCAGTTGCCGCCGCGGTGGGCATCTTCTTCGGCTTCTATCCGGCGAACAGAGCGGCGCGGCTCAAGCCCATCGAGGCGCTGCGCTATCAATAGCCGCCCTTCGCGCATGGCCACGACACACGCGGGCACAACCCAAAACGAGGCAGAGCTTTGGCGGCGATTCTGATCACGGAGGCGCTGACCCGGCGCTTCGGTGCGCTCGCCGCTGTGGATTCGCTCGATCTTGCCATCGACGAGGGCGAGGTGTTCGGGCTGCTCGGTCGCAACGGCGCGGGCAAGACCACGCTCATCAAGATGCTGACCACGCTGCTGCCGCCCTCCTCCGGTCGCGCCCGCGTCGGCGGATTCGATATCGCGAGCGAGTCCTCCCGCGTGCGCTCGATCATCGGCTATGTGCCGCAGGCGCTGTCGGCCGACGGCGAGCTCACCGGCCGCGAGAATCTGCTGATCTTCGCGCGGCTCTACGACATTCCACGGCGGCTCACCGCCGAGCGTATCGCCGAGGGACTCGCGTTCATGGACCTGACCGCGGCCGCCGACAAGCTGGTGAGCACCTATTCGGGTGGCATGATCCGCCGCCTGGAGATCGCCCAATCGATGCTGCACCGGCCGCGGGTGCTCTTTCTCGACGAGCCGACGGTCGGCCTCGATCCGGTGGCGCGCGAGGCGGTCTGGGAGCACCTCCGGCAACTGCGCACGCGCTACGGCACGACGATCGTGCTCACCTCGCATTACATGGACGAGGTCGAGCAGCTTTGCGATCGGGTGGCGATCCTGCGGCATGGCAGGGCGGTGGCCACCGGGACGCTGGCGGAGCTCCGCGCAAAGAGCGGCAATCCGACCGGAAACCTCGACCAGATCTTCGCTTTCTACACCGAAGACAGCATCGCCGACCTCGGAGGCTATCGTGAGACCGCCAACGCCCGCACCGCCGCCCGCAGGCTCGGCTGAAGTCGCGCCGACGCCACCGCGCCGCGGGGCTGTGGCGTCGCTCGCGCGCTATTGCGCCAAGGTGCTGGCGGTGGCGGACATGGAAGTGCGCAAGCTCCGCCACGACCCGACCGAGCTCCTGACCCGCGCCATCCAGCCCACGCTCTGGCTGCTGGTGTTCGGCGAGGTGTTCGCGCGAGCGCGCGCGATCCCGACCGGCGATCTCGGCTACCTCGACTTTCTCGCCCCTGGCATCCTCGCCCAGAGCGTGCTCTTCGTGGCCATCTTCTACGGGATCTCGGTGATCTGGGAACGCGACCTCGGAATCGTGCACAAGTTTCTGGTGAGCCCGACGCCGCGCAGGGCGCTGGTCCTGGGCAAAGCGCTCTCGGCGAGCGCGCGGGCGCTCTCGCAGGCGATCATCGTCTACGCGCTGGCGCTCGTGCTCGGCGTGCGCATGAACTGGCACTGGGCGCCGCTCGCCGGTGTCGTGCTGCTGGTCGCGCTCGGCGCCGCGCTGTTCGCGACCTTCTCGCTGATCATCGCCTGCATCGTCAAGACGCGCGAGCGCTTCATGGGGATCGGGCAGGTGCTGACGATGCCGCTGTTCTTCGCGAGCAACGCCATCTATCCGATCGAGATCATGCCGGATTGGCTCAAATGGATCGCGCACGTCAATCCGCTCACCTACCAAGTCGACGGGCTGCGCAGCCTCATGCTCGCCGGAGGCAGGACGAGCCTCGGGCTCGACCTCGATTTCATCGTTCTCGCAGCAACGCTGGCGTTGTTGGTCGCGGTCGCCGGGCGGATGTACCCGCGTATCGTCGTCTGAGCCTTGGGGCCGCGTGCCCGCGAGGCGCCGCGAAGCGAGTCGGGATTATCGCTACGGCTGGGCCTTCGACCAGGTCGCGTCGGGATTGAAGCGGCGCATCTTCGAGGCGATTGCTTCGGTTTGCTTGCCGAGATTCTTCTGGTAGACGACGCCATCGTGGTTGACGATGAACGTCATCACCCCCGATGCCCCCCAACGGGCCGGATACGCCACCAACGCGAAACCGCCGATCATCTTGCCTTTGACGACATAATCGTAGGCCCCTCCGGGCGCGTCGCTGCCTTGCGCGGTCAGAATTCGGTAGAAGTAGCCGTGATAGGGTTCGCTCGCGGCGTTCCTGCCCTTGCCGTAGCCTTCCTCCTGCGCCTTCGCCGCAATCAGACCGACCGGACTCGGCGGCTCGCCCTCCCGCGTTGGCCAGTACAGACCATCCTTCTTGCCGGGCGTGCTGACGAATTTCATGGCGTAGCGGTGCAAGCCGCTGTCGTTGCCCGCGCTCAGCGCGTACTCACGCTGTGCGTCCACGAACGCGAGGCTCGCCTGGATGGCGGAGAGCTCGTTGCGGCCGATGCGACGATTGAGAACCTCCTCGGCACCCGACTTGACGTCGAACCTCCAGCGTTCGGCCTCCTTCACCAGCGGGAACGGAAACGGCCAGTCCTTCTCCCCGATCAGCAGCGTCGCTTTGGCCTCGCCGTCGCGCTCGATCCTGGACTGCGTGTCGTACGCCGCCACGAATCGCCCGCGCGCTTGGCCGTCGGCCACCGGATCGCCCGAGCGGATCAGCGCGCTGCTGCCTGGACCCAGCACCTGGTAGATGCGTCGCGTGTCGTTGCTGCGTACCGCTGCGACGAGCGCGTCGGTCGCGGCTTCGGGGGTCGTGAAACGGAGCTGGACGGACCGGTGTCCGGG
The DNA here is from genome assembly GCA_036382945.1 of Casimicrobiaceae bacterium. GTDB lineage: Bacteria > Pseudomonadota > Gammaproteobacteria > Burkholderiales > Casimicrobiaceae > PALSA-1003. The sequence continues at coordinate 26,378 of DASVPH010000091.1, read as the reverse complement.
CGCAGCAGCGGCCTCCGCCGGCATCGCATCCGCGGCGAACGCGCTGGCGAGAAGACCGAGCCCGAGCGTCAGGAAAGCGAAGAATGAAAAGCGAGGCGTCATCGTGTGCTCATGCGCTTAAGATCCGTGGACGCGGCGCTCAACGCTGACGGCCGCCGTGCGGTGCGCCCGCTCCGGAAGGCGCGGGGCCGCTCCGTGCCGGCACGGAGCCTATCGCCTGGCGGCTTTGAATGCCGCGCTGGGCGTTGATCTGGGCCTGCTGCCGGGAGAGCCCAGGGTCGAAGGGCGGGGTGATCGCCTGCGGGAACGCTCTGGGGGTTTGCGGTGCGCCGGGTCGAGGCACGCTGGGCAGCGGCGCGCCGGGTCGAGGTACACCGGGCAGCGGCGCGCCGGGTCGAGGCTGCACGGCGGGAGGCGCGCGCGGCGCAGGTTGCGGCGCGCCGCGTGCGCCGTGACCTGCGCCCGCGCTCGGGCGTGCGGCAGTTCCTGTTGGAGCGAGCTCGTAATGGCGGAAATTCTCTCGTGCGCGCACCGCGTTCGGGTCCACCCGCAAGAAGCGCTCGGTCGTCGCCCAATCCGGGTACGCGATCCCCCGGCGATGCTCAGGCGCGTGCTGCCAGGATCCGCCCACCGGTGGCCGCGGGTGGCCCGGGCGGTTCCAGAAGGGGTTGTTGCCGACATCGAGCGCGATGTGATGCTTTCGCCAATGCGGACGCGCCCAACCCCAGTGCGGGCGCCAAACCGCGTGGCCTCGACCGAAGATGATCACCGTCGTGACCACCACTCCGACCGGATAGCCGTAGATCGGCGGGGGATACCAGAACCACGGTGGATACGCCGATGCCCACCACGGACCATAGATGTCGAGCGGGTTGTAGACCGGCACGTAGACCACGTCGGGCTGCACCGGCTCGATGACGATCTCGTTGTCGCGGTTGAATACCGACTGCTCGGGGGTGGAGTACAGGTTGCCCGCGGCTTGGGCACGCTGGCGCAGCGACTGCACCGTGTCCATGACCCGTTGCTGATCGACGAGGAAGGCGTCGCCGAGGCGCTGCGTCCACTCGAGCTTGTCGTCCATCATCGCCAGAACCTGCGGGAACGCAGTCAGCGACTGCACGCTCGGATCCCAGTTCTTCTCCGCTACGGCCTGGTCGAGGGCTGGACCTGTGAGGCCCGGGTTCTGGCGCACGAAGCGCGCAGCCTCCACCACTTCCAGCGGGTAGGTCGCCGCCATCAGTATCTGTGCCAGAAGCTGGTCCGGATAGAGCGCGATGGGCGCGAGCAACTGGTCGAGCTCGTCCTGGCTGTACTGCTGAACGGCCGTCGGCTGCGCCGTTGCAGGCGCCGTGGTGACGACGGCGAGCGCGAGCACGCAGATCAAGAGACTGCGTGCGCGACCGCTCAGCATTGCTCGAAAGTCCATTGGCTATCGCTCATGCATCTGCCTATTGCGATCGACGTCCCCCGATATTAGAGCGCTCCGCTGGCAGGAGTTCATTGCCCATCCTACTTCACGAGCCGCCCGAACATCGCGCGCCGGCTGTAGGCGACCAGAACCCACAACCAGGCGGCCATAATCGGAATCGACCATGCCTGGAAGGCAAACCCGAGCGTCAGCGTGCGCATCAGCGAATTCACCGAGGTGAGCGGAAGCGCCCAGGCGAGCCATTGCAGCGGCGCGGGAAGCTGCTCGACCGGGAAGAAGACACCGGAAAACAGGAACATCGGGAACACCAGCAGATACTGCGGATACGAGATCTCATCGATCGTGCGTGAGCGCGCCGCCACAGTGAGCCCCAGCCCGGCGAAGAGCAGCGACGCGGGGAACGCGAGCGGGATCACCGCGAGCGGCGCATAGAGCGGGAAATCGCCGGTCGCCACACCGATCGAGGCGATGATCGCGGCCGCGAGCGTCGCCTTGCTCGCGTCCCAGACGAGCTCGCCCCACAGCACTTCCGACAGCGTGATTGGCGTCACCGCCATCGCCTGGAAGATCTTCTGGTAGTACATGCGTACGAAGCCGCCGTAGGAGGCCTCGTAGAAGCCCTGGAACAGCACCGTCTGGCCGAGGATTCCGGAGAAGACGAAGCGCCGGTAGGAAACCTCCTCGCCGTTCGCCTGCAGCGAACCGATGAGGCTCCCGACGCCGAAGCCGAACGCCAGCAGATAGAGAAACGGCTCGGCGAACGTGGTGACCAGGTAGTAGCCCAGCCCCTTCCGAAAGACGTCGAAGTAGCGCAGCCACACGCAGCGCACACCCCACAGCGCCTCGACGAGCTTCACGGTGCCGCCTGCGGCTCGTGGAGCCGCGCTCCGGTCAGCTTGAGGTACACATCCTCCAGGTGGGGAGGCCGTCGCCACACCACACCCGGGCGCAGCTCCTCCTCGACCGCCGCGCTCCCCATATGGCGTTCGACCAGGCTTGGCGGCGGGCCGACATCGCGGAAGATCCCCTTGTCGAGCAGCGCCACGCGATCGCATAGGCGCTCGGCTTCCTCCATGTAATGCGTGGACAGCAGGATCGCCGTGCCCTTCTCGCGTTCCGCGATCAGGATGTCCCAGAGCGCGCGCCGTATGCCTGGATCGAGCCCGGTCGTCGGCTCGTCGAGCACCAGGACTTTCGGATTCGAAATCAGCGCGCGCGCCACCTGTAGGCGACGTTTGGTCCCGCCGGAGAGGCTTTCCACCAGGTCGTTCGCCTTGTCGGCGATCCCGAAGCGCTCGAGCAGCGCCTCGGCCCTGCGACGGCCTTCCGCGGCCGGAACGCGGAAGAACGTGGCGTGGCGCACGAGCTGGTCCAGCACTCGAAAATCGCTGTCCAGCGTCTCTTCCTGCGCGCACAGCCCCAGCACCTGTCGCGCATGCTTCGGGTCGGCGTGTACGTCGACGTCCTCGATGAACACGGCGCCGGACGTCGGCGGATAGAATCCCGAGATGCAATGGATCGCGGTGGATTTGCCGGCTCCGTTCGGTCCAAGGAGCCCGAAACACTCGCCGCGGTGCACGTCGAACGAAACATCCGAAACGGCTTCCACGACGCGGCCATCACCGGTGCGATAGTGCTTCGTAAGATGCACCACGCGAAGAGGGGCGGTCGTTACTTGTGCGCCGAGTTCCTCGCGGGCCGAGTCCATCCCGTCGTGCCGACGCTACGCACCCGATACCCGCAGCAGCACCTGCCGCTGCCGCGGACCGTCGAACTCGCAGAAGAAAACCGATTGCCAGGTGCCCAGTACCGGCGCGCCGTCCCTGATGAGCACGACCGCCGAAGAGCCCACGAGCGCCGCTTTGATGTGACTGTCCGCGTTGCGCTCGGCATCGGCGTGCGCATAGTGCCCCTCGCGCGGCACCAGCTCTGCGAGCTTCGCTCCGATGTCGCGGACCACGGAGGGATCCGCACCTTCGTTGATCATCACGCCGGCCGTCGTGTGCGGGACAACCACGTGGCACACCCCGTCCGTCACGCCGCTGTCGGCGACGACCTTCGCGATCTGCGTGTCCAGCTTGATGAATTCCGTGCGCTCCCGAGAGCGGACCGAAATCTCGGTGAGATGCCCCATGTGCAGTCGCTCCATGTGGAAACCGCCGTTCGGCTTAGGCGGCGAGGTTGCGCGTTGGGCGCCAACCCGGCACGAACCTCGCCGGACACCGGCGGGGACGCTCCTGCCGCGCGGTCGGGCGCGATGCGCCTAGTACCCCGACCCATAAGTTTGCGTACATGCCGAGAAGCGATTCCGCGCGCCGAGCACGCGAAGCGAACCGCAGCCATAGCCCAAGCTATGGCGAGGATGAGCGACAAAGTGATCGGCGATGCGGATCGATTCGAACATAGCAAAACTTGTGGGTCGGGGTACTAGCCCAAAGGCCGCGACGCTCGGCTGCTCGGCTTCGCGCTTGCCTTCCTTCCTGGCCCCTCCCCGATCGTGTCGCCGATGAACTCGCCGAGGTGATCGTGGATCCCCTTGACGCCCGGGACGTTCTCCACAAGCACGTGGAGCGCCCTGCGCTGCCGCTCGTCGAAGATCGTTCCGCTGAGCTCGACGAATCCCTTGCGGACACGTACGCTGAGCGACTGGACAGGACACCACGGCTGCTTCTTCATCTCGGCGAGAATCGTGCTGCGGATCGAATCGTCGCTCGCCGTGGACACCTTCTTCGGCTTGACCAGGTGCTCCCCAAGGGCGGACATCAGATCTGCACGGGTCACGATGCCGACGACTTGGCCGTCCTCGAGGACCGGGATGCGCTTGATCGCATGCTCCTCCATGAGGCCCACCACCTCGGCGAGTGGCGCCTGCTTGCCCACCGTGACAACGTTGGGCGACATCACATCGCGAACCGTGTGCCCGTGGCTGCGCGCGTACTCGGCGGCGTCCGCACCCGGTCCGAGCAGAAGCTCGAGCCATCGCCGCCGCGGAGCCTCGGTACGAGTCTCGACTCGGCGCAGGAAGTCTCCCTCGGTCACCATGCCGACGAGCTGGCCGTGAGCATCGATGACCGGCATGCCGCTCACCTGGTGGCTGATCATCCGCGAGATCGCGTCCTGGATCGGCGCCTCGGGCGCGACGCTGACCAGGCAGTGGGTCATGACGTCTTTCGCTTTCATCTTCACCTCTCCGACTCTTGATTCGTTCTACGCGCGTCACTGCGTCGCGTATTGACCGTCGTCAAAAGCTGCGCGTGCGCAGAGATAATCTTGTGGTTTCAGTTGCGGGGCGCCATCACCGCTGATGATGCACGTCCTGTCCGAGCATCTCCGGCGTGACGAGCGTGACGCCGCGCGCCGTCACGTGAAAGCGCTGCCGGTCGCGCTCGCGATCGACGCCGACGGTCAACCCCGGCGGCAACCGGCAGTGCTTGTCGACCACCGCGCGCTTGAGCACGACATTGCGACCGATGTCGACGTCGGGCAGGATCACGGACTCTTCGATCGTGCAGTAACTGTGGACATGCACGCTGGAGAAGAGCAGCGACCGGTGCAAGGTCGAGCCGCTGATGATGCACCCGCCCGAGACCAGCGAATCCGTGGCCATGCCGCGACGGCCTTCCTCGTTGTAGACGAACTTCGCGGGCGGCAACTGCTCCTGATAGGTCCAGATCGGCCAGTTCGCGTCGTAGAGATTGAGCTCCGGGACGACGTCCGTCAACGCGATGTTCGCTTCCCAGTACGCGTCGACGGTGCCCGCGTCCCGCCAGTAGGGCCTGCCGGCGTTCATGTTCACGCAGCTTTGGGCGAAGTCATGCGCGTGCACGCGCGTCCCGCGCTCGACCAGCGATGGAATGATGTCCTTGCCGAAATCGTGGCTCGATGTCGGGTCGTCGGCGTCGCGCGAGAGCTCGGCGTACAGAAAGGGGGCATCGAACACATAGATGCCCATGCTCGCCAGAGCGTGGTCGGGACGCTTCGGGTCGACGGCGGGCTCCTCGGGCTTTTCCTGGAAGTCGACGACCCACTGCTCCTCATCGACCGTCATCACACCGAACGAACGAGCGCTCTCCAGCGGCACATCGATGCACGCCACGCTCATCGGCGCGCCGCGAGCGATGTGCTCGTTGAGCAGTACCCCGTAGTTCATCTTGTAGACGTGGTCGCCGGCGAGGAGCAGCACGTGGCGCGGCGCATACCGGCGCAGGATATCGAGGTTCTGGTAGACGGCATCGGCGGTTCCCTGGTACCAGGTGGGCTGCACCCGCTGCTGGGCGGGCAGCAGCTCGACGAACTCGCCGAAGCGGCCGTCGAGAAAGCTCCATCCGCGCTGCACATGGCGGATCAGGCTCTGCGCCTTGTACTGCGTGCACACGCCGATGCGCCGGATGCCGGAATTGACGCAGTTCGAAAGCGCGAAATCGACGATCCTGAACTTGCCGCCGAAGGGAACTGCCGGCTTGGCGCGCCAGTCGGTGAGCTGCTCCAAGCGTCTTCCGCGCCCGCCGGCGAGGATGAGCGCAAGTGCGCTCTGAGTAGCCGCGCCGGGCATACCGGATCCGCGCACCGCAGCGTCGGTGTCGGGTATGCCGGGCTCGACCACAGTGCTCATGGAAGGGGGCCGGTACGACCGGCGTCATGCGACCTTCGAATCATTATCTGCGCAGCGCCGGCTACGCTGCCGCTTGGTTGTAGGTTACTGCGCGAACGGCAAGGCGCTTTGATCGAAATCAAGCCCCACTCGCGTATGCCATAAGATTTTGTTGACTTCGCGCAAAGCACCTGAGCCGCATCGGGTACATCAATAGGGCGAGGCCGCGGCGATCCGTACGTCCGCGAAGCCTACTTCGAGTAAGCGGTGCCTTCGAGCCGGGGCGATGGCGAAGCGATCTTTAAGCGTGCTGTTCGCGACTTCCGAATGCGCGCCGCTCGTCAAGACCGGCGGGCTGGGCGACGTCAGCGCAGCGCTGCCGGCCGCGCTGCGCCGACTGGGTATCGATGCGAGAGTGCTGCTGCCCGGATACCGCGAGGTGCTCGCGGGCATGCCCGCAGGCACCGCGCACGATCTTCCGGCGGGGGGCGGGATCGCGACGGGCGCGACTCGGCTTATCGAGACCGCGCTGCCCCATGGCGTCCCCCTCATCGTCGTCGACCACGCGAGCGCGTACGATCGTCCAGGCGGTCCCTATCAGTCCCCTGCCGGCGCGGACTGGCCCGACAATCCATCGCGTTTCGGGTTGCTGTCCAACGTCGCCGCAATGCTTGCCGGCCCCGCGAGCCCGCTCGCCTGGAAGCCTGACATCATCCACTGCAACGACTGGCAGACGGCGCTGGCTCCGGCCTATCTTCGCTTCGCATCGCCGCCGGTGCGCTGCGCAACCGTCCAGACGATTCACAACCTGGCCTACCAAGGATCGTTCACGCCTGACTGGGTCGGGCGGCTGGGCTTGCCGCCCGCGAGCTTCGCGAGCGAGGGCGTCGAGTTTCACGGGCGGTTGTCCTTTCTCAAGGCCGGGCTTTACTACGCCGACGCGATCACCACGGTGAGCCCGACCTATGCCCGCGAGATCCAGTCCGAGGCGCTTGGCTTCGGCATGGACGGCTTGCTGCGCTGGCGCCACGACGTCCTCGCGGGGATCCTCAACGGCATCGACACCGAAGAGTGGAACCCGGCGACCGACGCGCTGATCGCGCAGCGCTACGATGCTTCGACCCTCCGGGCCAAGGCCGCCAACAAGAAAGCGTTGCAGAACGCGCTGGGGCTCGCGCAAGCGCCCGACGTCCCGGTGCTCGGCGCGATCAGCCGCTTCATCGAGCAGAAGGGGCTCGATCTGCTGCTCGCGACCGCGGCCGGCGCGGTCGCCTCGCCGGCGCAGCTCGTCGTGCTCGGCCAGGGCGACGCGGAGCTCGAGCGCGCGTTCACGCGCCTCGCCAACGAGCATCGGGGCCGGGTCGCGGTTCGCATCGGTTTCGACAACGCGCTGGCACACTTGATCGAGGCGGGCGCCGATCTGTTCGTGATGCCGTCGCGGTTCGAGCCTTGCGGCATGAACCAGATGTTCAGCCAGCGCTATGGAACGCCGCCGATCGTACGAGCAACCGGCGGGCTCATTGATTCGGTCGTCGACTGCACGCCGGCGACGCTCGCCGCCGGAACCGCGACCGGTTTTGCTTTCGCGGCTCCGAGCGCCGACGCGCTGCTCGCAGCGATCCGGCGCTCGATCGCTACCTACCGCGACGCGCAAGCCTGGTCCGCAGTCCAGCGCAACGGCATGGCGAGGGATTTCGGCTGGGATGCCGCCGCGCGGCAATACGCCGAGCTCTACCGCAGCCTGGCCGGCGCGCGAGCGTAGGTGCGCGCGCGCTCGCTGCGGCTGGCAAGCGAAGCTATCGCGCCGCCGGAGGAGGGTGACGCATCGCGAGCGCCTTCGCCAGTCCCGCAACGTCGGGCGCCTCGCCGGATGCAGCACCGGTGAAACAACCTCGGAGCGGGCACCTCAACGCATTGCAGCCATGCTCCCGGGCACATTCGCGCTGCGTCTGGTCGAGCAGCACGTACTCCTCGCGCAAGGGGCAGTAAGCGACGAAGAACCGCTCGAGCGGGCATTTGAACTCGCCACAGCCGTGCGCCCGGGCACACTCCGGCTGTGTCTGATCGAGGGCGACGTATCCTCCGCAGATCGGGCAGTAGGCAACCGGGGATTCGAACATCGATCTACCCCTTTTCGGCTGAACCAGTTCTTTGCGCAAACCGCCAATGCTTTCTTATACGCCGGACGGCGGCGCTCTGTTTAACGCAGATCAACAATCCGCCTTCCGGCCTTCCTTCTTGACGCCCGAAAGGTCGGCCTTGACGCGATCAGCCTGCCGGCTTTCGATCAGGCCGAGCTTCATCTGCGGTCCAAGGGGAAGCGTCTCCCGACCCCGGCGGCTTGCCCCTCGGACGGCCAACCGAAGCCCACATCGCCTTCGAGAACGAGAAAGCCCCGATGCATCTCGGCATTCGGGGCTTTCTGCCCACCGTCGTGGGCCTCACCGTCGTGAGCACCTGGCGTAGTGGACACGATGCATTCAGGATCCGATCCACGTATCGGCGCACCTCGTGCGCACTCGTCCTTCGGTCCAGCTTGGCGTTCGGTCTTGCACCAAGGCAATTTGACAATAGCCCTTTCGGCGCCACCGATCAACATGCCTTGGCGCGAGCCATTGACCTGCGTCAACATCGTGGCAGATTTTCCTGCGCGGGCGACCAGTCGATGGCATGCCGGCGGTCCGGCAGCGCAGGTTAGGGCCGTGCCCGTGCGCCGCTCAGCGCCTCGGCGCCGGTAACGAGGTCGAGCAGCTCCGTGGTGATCTCGTTCTGGCGGGCGCGCCGCGCATCCTGGCGCAGTGCGTCGAGCTTCTTCGACACGTTGTCATGCGCGGCTTCCATGGCGCTCAAGCGCGCGGCGTTCTCACTGGCGAGCGATTCGACCGCCGCCTCGGTAAGCAGCGCGAAGACGTATTCGGCAAGGAGCTTTTCGAGGAGCATGCCCGGCGGCAGATTGTGCAGCGGTGGCAGGCGCGCCGGTGCCGCAAGCCGCGCGAGATCGAGCGGGAAGAGCAAACGCCGCTCGATGGTCGGCGTGCCATCGTGCCGATAACGCACGAACATGACTTCGGCGCGGGCGAGCTCGCCGCGGGCGACGCGACGATAGAGCGCACCGGCCAAGCGCCTGACCGCCTCGGGTATCCCAGCCAACCGCGTCGCCATCGAATGCGTCCAGGCCGTCGGCCGGCCCCGCTCCTGCGCCAGCGCCGCGCCACGGGTGCCAAGGACAAAGAGCGCGTCGCGCGCGGCGAGGCCCGTCTCGGCCGCATCGAGCAACCGCTCGTTGAACCCGCCGACGAAGCCGTGCTCGCTGGCGCACAGCACGAGCGCTCGGCGAGCGCCCGGCGAACGCGCTCCGGTCACGGGCTCGGGCGTGAGCAGAAGGGCTCCGCCGATCGCGCTCGCCATGGCGTCCGCGTAGCGACGCACGCCGGGAAGCGCGCGATGCGCCTCCTGCACGCGCATGCCGGCGAGCGAGCGCATCGCACCCACGATGTCGAGCAGCTCGCCCATGCTGGCGATGTGCGTCTGGATCTCCGCCAGGCGCGTCACCGGCGTGTCTCCGGCGCGGAGCTTGGCCCGCGATCGGTGCTCTTGAGCGAGCGCGCCAGCGCTTCGAGCGCCTCCTTGAGGCGCGCGCGCAACTCCGGCGCCAAAGCCGGTGTGCGCTCGTCAAGGGCCGGCGCCTCGGGGCAGTGCTCGGCGAGCCAGGTGCGAAGGCCCGCGCGAAAGCCGGCCACGCCGTCGAGCGGAAGCTCGTCGAGCACCCCCTCGGAAACCGCCAGCAGGAGCGCCACTTGCTCGCCCAGCGCCAAAGGCGCGAACTGAGGCTGCCCGAGCACCGCACGGATGCGCCGGCCGTGCTCGATCACCTTGCGCGTGCGCTCGTCGACCATGGTGCCGAACCGCGTGAACACTTCGAGCTCGAGAAACTGCGCGTACTCGAGGCGCAGGCTCTCCGAGAGCGCCTTGAGCACGGGCGCCTGGGTCTTCCCACCGACCCGCGAGACGCTCTTGCCGACGTCGATCGCCGGCTTCTGGTCCTCGTAGAAGAGCCGCGGGTCGAGGTAGATCTGACCGTCGGTGATCGAGATCAGGTTGGTAGGGATATAGGCGCTGATGTTGCCGGCCTGGGTCTCGGCGATGGGCAGCGCGGTGAGCGAGCCCCCGCCAAGCTCGGGCTTGAGCTTCGCCGAGCGCTCCAGCAGGCGCGAGTGGATGTAGAAGATGTCGCCCGGATAGGCCTCTCGCCCGGGCGGCCGGCGCAGCAGCAGGGAGATCTCACGATACGCGGCGGCGTGCTTGGTGAGATCGTCGATCACCAGCAGCACGTCGCGGCCGCGCGCCATGAAGTGCTCGGCCATCGTGCAGGCGGCATACGGGGTGAGCCACTGCAGGCCCGGCGCCGCATCGGCCTCTCCGATCACGAACAGGCAGCGCTCCGGCGCCCCGTAGCGGCGCACTGCCTCGATCACTTCGGCGACAGACGACGCCTTCTGGCCGATTGCGGCATACACGCAGATGACGTCGCTCGCCCGCTGGTTGATGATGGCATCGACCGCAATCGCCGTCTTCCCGGTGCCGCGGTCGCCGATGATCAACTCGCGCTGGCCGCGGCCGAGCGGAATCATCGCATCCACGACCAGCACACCAGTCGCGAGCGGGCGCGTGACCAGCGCGCGATCGACGATGGGCGGCGCCGGCTGCTCGACCGGCGCGAGCGTGTCGGCTGCGATCGGCGCTCCGCCGTCGAGCGGCGCGCCGAGCGCATCGACGACGCGACCGAGCAAGGCTTCGCCGACCAGCGTGCGCGCCACCTCGGCCGTTCCGCGGACGGCGCTGCCGCTGGCGATCCCGGTGGCCTCTCCGAGCAGCACGCAGCCGATCGCCTCCTCGCCCAGATCCACGGCGAGGCCGCGGACACCGCCTTCGAACACGAGCAGCTCGTCGAGCCGCGTCTCGGGCAGCCCCGACACCGTCGCCACCCCGTCACCCGTTTGCACGACCCGGCCGACGTGCTCGAGCCGAGGCTCGAAGGCGAGACCGTCGATACGCTGCCGGCTCTGATCAAGCCAGCGCTGAAGCTCGTCAGCGAGCTTCGCCATGGCCCTCGATTTCCGCCCGCGCGGAGGCGACCGCGCTCTGCCAGGAGAAGCGCAGAACCGCGTTCGGGAAATGCAGCTCCGCTCCCGCGACGAGCTGCGGGTCGACCTCGAACGCGACGGCGATCCCGTCGCCGAGGCTCCGCCGCAGCCGCGCGCGCCACGCTTCACTGCCTTGCGCCGACAGGCTCGACGCGGTCACGACCTTCAGCGCGGCGCCATGCGCCACTTGCTCGACGAGCGCCGCCCGCTCCGCCTGCGGCAGCGTTGCCAGATGTCGCACGACGCGCTCCATCCACGCATCTCCCTGCAGCTCGGCAGACACCGCGGCGAGGAGCCGCCCGGCGATCTGCGCGCCGAGGTCGAGCGCAGCCCGGCGCGCTTCGGCGAGCGCTTGCTCGCGCTCCGCCCCGAGAGCCTTGCGCGCCTCCTCGAGCAACGCGGTGGCCTCGTGCTCGGCTCGCGTGCGCCTCGCCGCCGCCGCTTCTTCTGCCTGGGCCGCCGCGGCCTCGAGCACCGCGACACGCTCGGCGGCGATGCGTCCGCGCTCGGCCTCGACCGCGCCGAGCACCTCCTTCGCCCTCGCTTCCGCCTTGCCGGCATCGGCGTATTGCTTGTCGATCGCTTCCCGGCGCGCATCGACCGCGCGCAGCACCGGCTTGTACAGGAAGCGATGCAGCAGCCAAACGAGGACGGCGAAGTTGACCGTCTGCAGCACGAACGTCGACCAATCGAACTGCATGGCTATGCGGCGTAGGGATTGGCGAAGAGCAGCAGAAGGGCGATGACCAGCGTGTAGATCGCCATGGTCTCGATCATGGCGAGACCGACGAACAGGGTCCGCGAGATCGTGCCCGCGGCTTCGGGCTGCCGAGCGATCGCGTCCATGGCCGCCGCCACCGAGCGACCTTCGGCCAACGCCGGGCCGATCGAGCCGATCGACACGGCGAGCGCGGCGGCGATGACGCTGATGAGCTTCACATCCATACGGTGGGTCTCCTTTAGGGTTCCTTAGCCTCGCTCGAAACTGCCGACTGCGGCGCCGATGAAGACAGTTGCGAGCACGGTGAAGATATAGGCCTGGACGATTCCGACCAGGATCTCGAGCGCCATGAGCGGAATCGGCACGAACAGCCCGGCGAGCGCGACGACCAGCGCGATCACGAATTCCCCGCTCATCACGTTGCCGAACAGGCGCACCATGAGGGAGAAGGTGCGCGTCACCTCCGACACGATGTTGAGCGGCAGCATGATCAACTTCGGCTTGGCGAAGCTCGCGAGATAGCCGAGCGGTCCCTGGGCGCGGATGCCGAAGTAGTGCACCGCGACGAACACGATGAGCGCGAGCGCCGCCGGCGTCTCGAGCTTGGCCGTCGGCGCCTCGACGCCGGGCAGCACACCGGAGAGATTGGCGGTCACGAGAAAGATGAACAAAGTGGCCAGCAGCGGCAGGAACGCACGCGCGTCCTTGCGGATCACGTCGTGGATCTGGTCGACAATCCCCACGACGATCTGTTCGAGCACTGCTTGGCGGCGGTCCGGATGGAGCCCGAGACGGCGCGTCACCAGCCAGGAGGCGAGCGTCAGCACGGCCATGATCGCCCACGTCGTCACCACGGGGCGCGTGACGGCGATGGAACCGACGTGGAAGACGACGGTGCTGGCAAGCGGCGTGGAGGACATCAGCTCGCTTTCCGCGCCGTGCGCAGCGCGAGCGCACGCGCCAGGAGAAAGCCGGCCAGGACCGCAAGCAGCGGCAGGGCGCCGAGCTTCGCCGCAAACACGAGGAGGATCGCGGCGCCGGCGATGCGCGCGAGGGTGAGCGCCAGTAGCACGTGGCGGCCCGCTCGGGCGAAAACGTAGAGTTGCACGGCTCGACGCAACGCCGCGAAGTAGATGGCGCCACCGACCAACCCGACCAGGGTCATGGCGAACGCCGGCACGAGAGTTGAGACGAGCGTAGGGTAGGTCATTCGCGATGCATCCTCTTCCAGGCAAGCGTGCAGCCGGCGGCCAGCCCGGCGACGAGTAGGGCAAGCGTCCAGAAGACACCGGAGTCGAACGCCCGATCGAGCCAGCGCCCGGCGAAGATGCCGATCAGCGTCGGGATCACGATGGTCCAACCGAGCGCACCGATCATCGCCAGGTTCTGTCCAATCGAGCGCTCGCCTTCGCGCTCCCAGCGTTCCCGCCGCTCGCGTCGCGTTCTGACCGCCCGGTCGAGGTGTTCGGGGTGGTTGGGGCGCTCTGGTGAGGACGGCGGGGTCATGACTCGAAACCGTCGGCTCTTTCCGCCGAACGCCGGCCCGGCACTCTCACGGTTCGCTCGGGGCGAAGGAAGCGGACGATCTGGCGCAGGGCAGCGAGGTAGAGCCTCTGCGCATCCGCGCGCGCGGCCTGCTCCTCGGCAAGCTGGCGACGAAACCCGGCCAGCACGTCGGATTCGATCTGCTCGAGATTCTCGCCGGGAACCGCTTCCGGGGTGGCGACCGCGATCGCCTCGCCACCGCGCACCTCGAGCATGCCGCCGCGCACGGCCACGTGGTGCTCCGCGCCGCGGCGGTCGCGCCAGCTCAAGACGGATACCGCGAGCGCCGTCACGAAGTCGGCATGGCCCGCGAGAATGGCGAATGCACCGGTCTCGTCCTCCGCGCGCAGATGAATGATGTCGTCGGTCTCGACGACGAGCGCGAGCGGAGTGGCGATGCTGAGCTTCATGGCGCCGCGGGCCTCGCCCGTGCCTCCTTGCGACGGGCCTCGTCGAGATCACCCACCATGTAGAGCGATCCTTCGGTCCAGTCGTCGGCCTCGCCGTCGAGGATCGCGCGACACCCGGAGAGCGTCGCAGCGAGCTCGACCGAGCGGCCGGATTGGCCCGTGAAGGCGACCGTCACCATGAAAGGCTGGGTGAGGAAGCGCAGCAACCGGCGGGCTCGCTTGACCGCAGTGCGATCCGCTGCGCTCAACTCCTCGATCCCCAGCAGCGCGATGATCTCCTGGAGCTCGCGATAGTGGGCGATGGCCTTGCGCACATCCTGGGCGATGCGGTAGTGGGCGTCGCCGATGAGGCGACGATCGAGAGCGCTGGAGGTCGAGGCGAGCGGATCGACGGCGGGATACATGCCTTCGCTCGCCATGTCGCGCGACAGCACGATCGAGGAATCGAGGTGGCTGAAAATCTCCGCGACCGCCGGGTCGGTGAAGTCGTCGGCCGGCACGTACACCGCCTGGATCGACGTGATGGCGGCCCCGGCAACCGAGGTGATGCGCTCTTCGAGCTCGGCGATCTCGCTGGCGAGTGTGGGCTGGTAACCCACGCGCGACGGCAGCCGGCCGAGCAGCCCCGAGACTTCGCCGCCGGCCTGAACGAGACGATAGACATTGTCGATCAGCAGCAGCACGTTCTCGTGCGCCGCATCGCGGAAATGCTCGGCGATGGCAAGCGCAGTGAGCCCCGCCCGCCAGCGCGCGCCCGGCGGCTCGTTCATTTGCCCGAAGACGAGTGCCGTGCGGTTGAGAACGCCGGACCCTGCGAGCTCGAGCAGCAGCTCGTGTCCTTCGCGCGAGCGCTCGCCGATGCCCGCAAAGACGGAGATGCCGGAATATCGGTCGACCGTCGTGCGGATGAGCTCCATGATGAGCACGGTCTTGCCCACGCCCGCGCCGCCGAACATCGCGGCCTTGCCCCCCTTGACGAGCGGCGCCAGGAGATCGATGACCTTGATGCCGGTATGAAAGAGCTCGCGTGCGCCGCTCCGGCGATCGAGCGCAGGCGCGCAGCCGTGGATGGGTAGGCGCTCGATGGTCGATGGCAGCGGCGCGCCCCGGTCCGCGGGCGCGCCGATCGCGTCGAGCAGCCGTCCGAGCACCGCCTCCCCGACCGGCGCGCGGAGCGGCGCGCCCAGGGCACGGGCCGCGGTGCCGCGCTTCAGCCCCGCGGTGCCCTCGAGCGCGACCGCGCGCACCATCGCCGGACCGAGGTGCTGCTGCACCTCCGCGACCAGCGGCGGCCCGAGGTCCCATTCGATCGCGACGGCTTCGTTGATCGCCGGCAGCGCGCCGGCGGGAAAGCGGATATCGACCACCGAGCCGTGAACTGCGGCGATCCGACCGGTCCCCGGAGCGGTATCGGAAATCTCTCTCGGACCAGGCATTCGCTACTTTGCCGCCGGACGGCCGGCGGCCGTGCGCCACGGGAAACGGATAGCTCTCTGTCGAATATCGATCGTCCACCTGCAGCGTCGAAGGTCGAACGCCCTTTTCGCCCTACACCAGGAGCGACCGCGGCCCTCAGTGGCTGGCGGCTCGATGCCCCGGGTGTTTATGTGCGCCGGTCCCCTGGTCCTTCGAGCCCGACTGCTGCGCGGCCGCGGCCAGCACACGTTCTTGCGCCGCATCGAACCAGGCGACCATCTTTTGACCTCCGGCGACGAAGTCGCGGAACGCGCGTCTTGCATACTCGGTTTGGACGCCGAGGACCTCGAGCGGCACCGTGCACTGGCTGAGCTTGGCGAGCGCAGCCGAGTCGGTTGCCAAACGGTCGTTGAGGAACTCGAGGGCTTGACTCTGCATTTCGCCTGTCGCATCGAACCACGCCTTGCAGACTCTTTCGGCGTACTCGAGAGGTTTGGCGTTCATGTCCCAGAAGGCACGCGGATGGAGCCGTACCGGCGAAAAGAAATCGATCTGATTGGTCATGATTACACTCCTCGCGTGGTAAGTTGGCATCGTATGCGCAAATCTAACAAAACGCGGTGGCTCGAGGGTTGACACCGGTCAAGCTTGCAGCAGGAAGCGCTCAACGGAATCACTCCTTGGACCGGCACCCGGACCGGCCCTTAGGCAGGTTACGTTGCCCTGTCCCAGCCTTGATGATCGTTCAACACCACCGTCCGACACACTGCATTGATGATCGTTCAACACCGCGGTTCGCCACACGGCGCAGAAGAAGACCGCTCGGCGCGGGCTTCCCTTGATCTCGCGCAATACACCCTGTGCCGGCACCGGGTAAACGTGTGTGCATTACGCCGGAGCGGTCGCGCCGCCGGCCAAGCCGCAGCCACGGGGGTCGCCATGTCGAACGCTTCTCGATACATTCGCTTCTTTCAAGAGATCGGCATCGAGGATGTGCCGCGGGTCGGCGGCAAGAATGCCTCGTTGGGCGAGATGTTTCGCGAGCTCGGCGGTGAGGGTGTGCGCGTGCCCAACGGCTTTGCGATCGTCGCCGATGCCTACTGGCACGTGCTCGAGCACGCGGGCGCGCTCCCGGCGTTGAAGGAAGCCATCGCGGGCCTCGATCCGGCCAACGTCGGCGACCTGGCCGCGCGCGCCCACCGGATGCGCGACATCGTCTACGGCGCCGGACTGCCGGAAGACCTCCGAGGCGAAATCCTCGCCGCCTACCGCAGCTTGCAGCAACAATATGGCCCCCGGCTGAGCGTCGCGGTGCGCTCGTCGGCGACCGCCGAAGACCTGCCCGATGCCAGCTTCGCCGGCATGCACGAGAGCTTCCTCAACGTGCATGGCGATGCGCAGCTCATCGATGCGTGCCGGCGTTGCTACGCGAGCCTGTTCACCGACCGCGCCATTCACTACCGCATCGACGAAGGGTTCGATCACTTCAAGGTGGCGCTCTCGATCGGCGTGATGAAGATGGTGCGCTCGGACCTGGCGGCAAGCGGGGTGATCTTCACCCTCGATACCGAGTCGGGTTTTCGCGACGTCGTGTTCATCACCGGCGCGCACGGTCTGGGCGAGAATATCGTGCAGGGCGCGGTCGATCCGGACGAGTTCTACGTGTTCAAGCCGACCTTCGCGGCGGGCCGGCGCGCGGTGCTGCGCCGCGTGCTCGGCGGCAAGAAAATGAAGATGGTGTATGTCGAAGGCGGCACGCGGCTTTCCACCCGCAACATCCCCACCTCGGTCGCCGAGCGCGAGCGCTTCTGCATCACCGACGAGGACGTGCTCACCCTCGCCGACTACGCGATCAAGGTCGAGCGCCATTACAGCATCAAAGCCGGCAGACCGCGGCCGATGGACATGGAATGGGCCAAGGACGGACAGGACGGTCTCCTCTATCTGGTGCAGGCGCGGCCCGAGACGGTGGCCTCGCAGCGCCGCGCGAACGTGCTCGAGACCTACAGCATCAAGGGCGGGGGCGAAGTGCTGGCGAAAGGACGCGCGGTCGGCGAGAAGGTCGTCACCGGCACCGCGCGCGTCATCGCCAATGCGGCGCATCTCGCCAACTTCCGTCCTGGCGAGGTGCTGGTCGCCGACACGACCACGCCGGACTGGGAGCCGGTGCTCAAGACCGCGGGCGCAGTGGTGAGCAATCGCGGCGGCCGCACCTGTCATGCCGCGATCGTGGCCCGCGAGCTGGGCATTCCCGCCGTGGTCGGCGCGGACAACGCCACCACCGCGCTCGTCACCGGGCAGGAGGTCACCGTGTCCTGCGCGGAAGGCGACATCGGCAAGGTCTATCGCGGCAAGGTGCCGTTCGACGTGCAGCGCACCAACCTCGAAACCCTGCCGCGCCCGGCCACGCACATCATGGTGAACCTCGGCAACCCGGAGCTCGCCTTCAAGACGAGCTTCCTGCCCAACGACGGGGTCGGGCTCGCGCGCATGGAATTCATCATCAACGAGTCGATCAAGGTGCACCCTATGGCGCTGGCCCATCCCGAGAAAGTCGAGGATGCGACCGAGCGGGCGGCGATCGAGAAGCTCACCCGAGGTTATGCCACGCCTTCCGACTTTTTCGTGGAACGCCTGTCCGAGGGCGTGGGCACCATCGCCGCCGCCTTCTACCCCAAGCCCGTTATCGTGCGCATGTCCGACTTCAAGACCAACGAATACGCGAGCCTGATCGGCGGCCGCTGGTTCGAACCGAAGGAAGAGAACCCGATGCTGGGCTTTCGCGGCGCCTCGCGCTACGCCCATCCGGCCTATGCCGAAGGCTTTGCGCTCGAGTGTGCGGCGATGCACCGCGTGCGCGAAGCGATGGGACTCACCAATGTCAAGCTGATGATCCCTTTCTGCCGGCGCATCGCCGAGGCGAAGCTCGTCATCGAGACCATGGCGAAGCTCGGGCTCGAACGCGGCGGGAACGGCCTCGAAATCTACGTCATGTGCGAGATCCCGAACAACGTCACCCTGATCGACGCCTTCGCCCGCTACTTCGACGGCTTTTCCATCGGCTCCAACGATCTCACTCAGCTCACCTTGGGGGTCGACCGCGATTCGGACATCGTCGCCTTCGATTACGACGAACGTGACGAGGGCGTAAAGGCGATGCTCCGGCTGGCGGTAGAGGGCTGCCGACGCAACCACCGCCATTCGGGGATCTGCGGCCAGGCGCCGTCGGACTATCCGGACATGGCGCGCTACCTGGTCGAGCTCGGCATCGACTCGATGAGCCTCAATCCCGATGCCGTGATCAAGACGACCATGACCGTGCTCGAGGTCGAGAAGAGCCTGGGCCGCCGGCCGCGCTCGGCGGCGAGCGTGCAGGCGCGCGGCGCGAAGGCCGAGGGAATCGCCGCGTGAGCAGCGATTTCAACCCCTACGGGCGTGACGCGGGCGTGATGCTCTTCGCCCTCGACGCGACGCGCGACTACGGCGCTGCGGTCGCGGCGGAGCTCGGCACGGCGCTCGCCGCGCACGAGGAACGCGAGTTCGAGGACGGCGAGCACAAGACCCGGCCGTTGGTCAACGTGCGCGGCCGCGACGTCTACGTCATCCAGTCGCTCTACGGAGAGGCCAGGCAGAGCGTCAACGACAAGCTCCTGCGCCTGCTCTTCTTCATCGGCGCGCTCAAGGACGCCGCGGCGGGCCGCGTCACCGCCGTCGTTCCGTATCTCGCCTACGCGCGCAAGGACCGCAAGACCAAGACCCGAGATCCAGTGACCACCCGCTATGTCGCCGCGCTGTTCGAGGCGGTGCGAACCGATTGCTTCGTGACGCTCGACGTGCACAACCTCGCAGCCTATCAGAACGCGTTTCGCTGTCGCACCGAGCATCTGGAAGCGGCCGGGCTCTTCGTGGAGCGGCTCGTCGATCTCGTCGGCGCGGACAGCACCGCCGTCGTCTCCCCGGATGCCGGAGGGATCAAGCGCGCGGACGCGTTTCGCCAGCGGCTCTCCGCGGCGCTGGGACGGCCGGTCGCAGCGGCGTTCGCCGAGAAGTATCGCAGCAGCGGCGTGGTCTCGGGCGACGCGCTGGTCGGTGACGTCGACGGCAAGACCGCGATCATCGTCGACGACCTGATCAGCGCCGGCAATACGATCGCGCGCGCCGCGCGCGCCTGCCGCGAGCGCGGCGCAGCGCGCGTTCTCGCCGCAGCGTCGCACGGAGTCTTCGCGCCGGCGGTCAACACGGTGCTCGCCACCGACGAGGTCGAGCGCATTTTCGTGACCGACACGATTCCCCCGCTGCGGGTGACCGCACCGGCGCTGCGATCGCGGCTGGTAGAAGTCGGCACCGCGGGGCTCTTCGCCGAGGCAATCCGCCGGCTGCACAGCGGCGGCTCGATCGTGGAGCTCCTCGGCGGATGAGGAGCGCTTTGCGGCCGCGGCTGAAGGAGCGCGCGCTGCGCCCGCCCGGGCGCCGCACGGCTCTGACTCAGGCCATGCGCTCGCAGTGCGCCGCGGCGAGCTCGAGATAGTCCTGCGCATACGCGACCCACCGCGACGGCTCGCGCGGTGCCAGGTCGTTCAAGTGCCAGATCGCGATCTTCGCGCGCACGCAGGCGCGGTAGCTTCGATAGAACGCGAGGAGCGCCGCGTCCGGCGCATCGCCGGTCTGCTCGGTGTACTCTTCAAAAATGGCCGCGGCGAACGGTGAAGCCCCGAGCCGCTCGCATTCGAGTGCCAGAAACGCGAGCTCGTCGGCGGGATCGAGAGTGCGCAGCTCGCGCGAGAACTCCAGGCAGTCGATGATCTGCGGCTCGGCTTCGAGGCAGATATGCTCCGGGCGAAGATCGCCGTGCGCCTCGACGATCCGCGCCGCGTGCACGCGCGCATCGAGAAGCTCCGAGCGCCGGTCCAGGAACGCCTGCTGTCGCGCACCGACGGTGTCGATAAGCGAGGCAGGCAGAGCGTAGGCGGGACGCGAAAGCTCGCGCCGATTCTCGGCGATGCCGTCGGCGAATTGGTTGCGGTAGGCCGCGGCGGTGAGCGCAACCGGAGCAGCCTCGCGATAGAAGCGCGCGAGGCGCGTCACCACCCGCCGCACATCGGCGGTCGTGGCCGAGCCGGCGCGGATCAGCCGGTCGAGCATGCGCGCGGCGGGCAGTCGGCGCATCTTGACCAGCCAGTCGACGACTCGCCCGTCCATTCCGAGCTCGAGCCGGTCGCCCGCGTCGAGGCTCAACGGGACAACATCGAGATAGACATCGTCGGACAAGCGGCCATTGAGCCGCAGCTCCTCGCCGCAATCGCCTCGCCGCGCCGCCGTCGTGCTGAAGTCGAGATAGCGCGAGCGCCCCGGCTTCTTGAGCTTCCAGGCATGCCGGTCGGTGAGGAAGACCCAGGACATGTGGGTTTCGATCGCCTCGACCTGCGCGGTGGGCTCGGCGTAACTCTGCGGCCGCGACAGGAAGGCTACCTTGACGCCGAGACCGGGGTCGGTGACCTCCATCGTAACTGAGCTTCCCATAGCAGGAGTATTACCGAGGATCCTTAAAATGCGTAACGAAAGCTTGTCGTCCCGGCGCACGCGGGGACCCAGCGACCTTGGACGGAGGACACTGGGTTCCCGCTTTCGCGGGAACGACGACGTCGCCGATCATGCGCCGGTCCGCGACGGTCGCGGTTCAGGCGCCCGCATCGCCCAGAATCGCCTCCGACGCCTTTTCGCCGATCACGTAGAGCGCGGTCACGATGAACAGCCCGGGATGCGTGGGAAGATCGACGCGTCGACGATGCGCAAGCCCTTGCAGCCGTGCACCCGAAAACTGGAATCGACCACGCCGCCGCTCTCGGGGTCACCGATCGTGCAAGTCGACGACGCATCGTGGCCTCAGGCGTTGGCGCGCACGAATTCGCGAACCTCCGGGTCGGCTTTCTAGGCTCCGCGAACCAGCAGCGCGCGTGCTTCCTTTACGTCGGACGCATCCGCGGCGTCGGCAAACCACGCGCAGAGCGGCTCGAGGATGTCGTGCAGCGCTTGCTCCTGGCGCGGCCCCTCGACCAACCGGCAGAGACTCGTCGCGCTTCGAAGCTCGAAGAGCCGTGCCTGCTGCCGCCTCGCGAGATCGATCGCCTCGCGCAGGCAACGCTCGGCTTCCTCGGAGCTGCCTTTCTTCGCCAGGACCTCTCCTTTCAAGCGCCACAGCTCGGCGGCATAAAAACGCTCGCCCGTCGTCTCGCTGACCATGAGCGCCCGGATCAACGTGTCGAGCGCTTCGTCGAGCCTGCCCGCCGCGATCAATCCCTTCGCGAAAAGCGCCAGCGCAAACGGCTGATAAGTAGTCGCCTCCATACGCGTGTGGGCCTTGAGGCCGCGATCGAGCTCGGCGAGCCCTTCCTCGCCTTGACCGTCGCTCACCAGCGAAGCGCCGCGGATCATCTGCGAAATCCCGATCCAGGTCGCAAAGCCCTGCTCCCGCGCCGATTCGAGCGACTGCGTGGCGCGTTCCAGTGCCGAACGCGAATCGCCGCGAATATGGTGCACGGCTGCCAGATAGCACAGCGAGAAATTGATCGTGTGCATGCCGCCGAGCGATTGCGAATGGGCCAGCCCGCTCTCGCCTGCGTGCACGCCGGCGTCGAGATGTCCCATAATCGTCAGCGTCAGCGCGAGGTAGCACAGTCCCGTCGATTTCTGATCCTGAACGTAGAGCACCTGCTTGCTTCGCCGCGAGGCCTGATCCTGCTCATAGATCGAAACGGCCTCTTCCAGGTGCTTGCGCGCCGCCGTGAGCTCGCCTTGCAGGAACAGGGTCCCGCCGAGCAGGAGATGGCCCATGACGAACGGCGGCTTCGACGACTGCTGCGCCGCCCGCGCGAGACACTCCTCCGCGAGCGCCTGGCATCGGGCGAAGCCGGCGCGCGTGATCTCGAACGAGCCGAGGCCGATGAGCACGGAAAAGATCTCCGGTGCGTCGTCGAGCTCGCGACAGAGCTCGAGCGCGGTCGTGTAGGCGCGCCCGCACTCGGCCGAGGAGAAACCGCGGTACTCGGCGGCGATGCCGCCGAGCGTCCGATACACGGAGAGCTCCAGCCGCATGCGTTCTCTCGACTTCGGTAGTCCGTCAAGCAGGCGCAACGCGTTTTCGAGCTCGGCGATGGCCTCGATAAAACCCGAGCGCTTGGCCGACAGCTTTGCCGCCCTCACCAGATAGTCGACGGCGTGGGTGACGTCGTTCGCCGCCTGGAAGTGATACGCCAGCACTTCCGGCGCCGATTCCGCGGTTTCCGGAAAATCCTCGACCAGAACGCGGGCGATCCGCGCGTGGAGCGCGACCTGCTTCTTCTTGAGCAGGCTCGAGTATGCTGCATCGCGCACCAGCGCGTGCTTGAACGCGTAGCTCAACACCGCCGTCGCGCGACGGCTGACCAGGAGCCCGGCATCGACCAACCGATACAACTCCTCCCTGAGCTGCTCTTCCGGCAGCTCCGCCACCTTCGCCAGAAGCTCATAGGAGAACTCTCTGCCGATCACCGCGCCGATCTCGGCGACCGTCTTCGCCGATCCCAGCCGGTCCAGCCGCGACATCAGGGAATCGTTCAGGGTGGTCGGGATTGCGAAGGACCCGTGGTCGCGCGTCGCGGCAGCGTCTTCGCGCTCCTGCCCGCTCGCGCTCTCGAGCACGTCTCGCGTCAGATCCTCGATGAAGAGTGGCAGACCGTCGGTCTTATCGGCGATCTGGTGGATCGTCGCCTCCGGGATCTTCCGGTCGCCGCAAACGAGCTCGATCATGGTGATCGAGTCTTGCCGTCGCAGCGGATTCAGAACCATGTGATGCAGGTGGGCCTTCTCGTCCCAATGCGACTGGAATTCGGGACGGGCGGTGAGGACCGCGAGGATGGGCAGCGCCCGCAACCGATCGATGAGAATCCCGATGAGCTCGTCCGACGAGGGATCGATCCAATGCAGATCCTCGACCACGAGCAGCA
Organism: Casimicrobiaceae bacterium; assembly: GCA_036382945.1. GTDB lineage: Bacteria > Pseudomonadota > Gammaproteobacteria > Burkholderiales > Casimicrobiaceae > PALSA-1003. Next base: position 3,140 of record DASVPH010000091.1, on the reverse strand, counting down.
CGGGACCACGCGCCGTGAGCGCTTCCAGAAGCCGCATCAGCACCTGGAACAGCAAGTGCTTCTGCCGTTGCGGCGACATGTTGAGCGGCGGATATCGAGGCTGATAGCGGACGGACAGCAGATCCGCGAGCAGCGGCACTATCTCCGCGGCGTCCGCTTCTTTCGGGATGAGGTCGGCGAGCTTGCGCAGCTTCGCGTCGTCGTCATCGCTCTGCGCGAAACCGGCCGCGCGCGTCAACTGGCGGATGAGCGGCGCCAGCGGACTGCTCTGCAAGTTCGGCAAGCAGTGGTACCAGAGGCGAAGACAGCGCGGGTCCACGATGCGCTTGGCGACGACCTCGGTGAGACGCGATTTGCCGACCCCCGGCTCGGACGACAGGAGCAGTGCCTGTCCCTGCCCTGCTCGCACCGAGTCCCACAGCCGTCCCAGCTCGTGCAGCTCGGGCTGACGGTCGACGAGCGGCGTCAGCGCCGGAGCGCGCAGCGCACGAAATCGGCTTCGCACGCTGCGCTCGCCGATCACCTGCCAGGCCGGTATCGGTTCGTCGAAGCCCTTGAGCGCCTGTCGGCCGAGGTCGCGGTACTCGAACAGCCCGCCACTGAGGCGCCGCGTCTGCTCCGACACCACGACCATGCCGGGAGCGGCCAGGCCTTCCAAGCGGGCAGCAAGATTGAGCGAGCTGCCGATCGCCGACAGGTCCTCGCCTCCTTGGGGAAGATTCCCTACGACGACCACCCCGGTCGCGATACCGATGTGGACCCGCGTGTCCGCCGTTCGCGCCGCCGGCCACTCGATCTTGGCGATGGCGAGCGCGGCGCGGATGGCGCGCTCCGCGTCGTTCTCGTGCGCCCGCGGGTAGCCGAAATAGGCGAGGATGCCATCGCCCACATGCCGCGCCACGATGCCGCCGTAGCCGGTGATGACCTCGGAGCAGCGCTGCCGATAGGCTTGAATGACCTCGGAGAGCTCTTCCGGATCGAGCCGCAGCGACAGCGCGGTGGACGCGACCATGTCGCAGAGCATCACCGTCAGTTGGCGGCGCTCGGCAGGCCGAATGCTGCTCATGAGATCGACGCCTTCGGGTTTGAGGGGTCTCGACGCATCGAATCGTACTGCGTTTCCGTGGCGCTCGCCCGCGGCGCGGCCTCTTTGACCCATTGATTGCAAGTGATCCGTCGCGTGCCGGCCGCCAGCGGCGACTCGCGGACGCTCGACCCCCGCGCGCTACGCGCGCGGGTTCACCTCTCGCTGCTCGCGCCGCTACTACGCGTCAGGAACCGTTCGCAGCCGGACGCTGAAGTGGTCGTAAAGGTACGGAATACGGCTCGGATCGATTTTCGGAGCAAGCAGCTCGAAGCGGAATCGACTCAGGAGCGACGCCAGCGTCGTCTTGAGAAGGAACGTCGCCAGGGATCTCCCGGCGCAACTCTGGCGGTGAGCGCTGAAGACGTAGACCGTTGGAAATCCGTTGGCGATGGCAGCGTCCGGCGAGAACTTGTCGGCAAATTCGCGGAAGACCCGGGGATCGCGATGATAGAAGCCCGCATGGATCAGGATTTGTCGTTCGGCCTCGATCGGGATCTCGTCGCCCAGGCAAAACGATCTCGTGGCCCGGCGCAACAGCATCGGCACGGGCGTCCACAACCGCAACTGCTCACGCAGGCACGCTTCCAGATAGTGCAGGCCGTCGATCGCCTGCGCGGTCATCGTTCCTGACGCTCGAATCTCATCACGGACCCGCGTCTGCACCTCGGGGTGCGCGGCGATCAGCGCCAGCGTGCGCGCGACATGCAGCTCCAGAGCATCCTTGAGAACGAAAAACCAGAAGCCGATCTGGGTCGGCATTCGAGTCTGGTCCTTGACGAGACCGCGTGCGCGCAAGGCGGAGCTGTCGTGCATCAGGCAAGCGGCCGGTGTCGCCGGCCGCGCGAGCGTCAAGCGCCGTTCGAGTTGTGCGTAGAAGGCCGAAAAGGCCGAGCCATGTCGCAGCAGGAAATTGCTCCACCGTACCATGCGCGCGAGTTGCGCTGTGATCTCGGGCTTGATCTCACCGGTTCCAAGGATAACCTGGTGGGAGATCCGCTCTCCCAGCGACTGGAAATCGGCCCAGCGCAGCTCGTTGAGGCGTTCGCCGGTCAGTTGCTCTGCTTCGCGGGATGCGGTCCTCTTGAACGCCTCACAGTGTTCGTGGAGCCTTCCGGTAGCGAGCGCGTGTTCGTTGAACGCCCGGCGATCGCGCCATTCGTCGCCGCTCGAGATGACGAGCGCGTCGGGAATGAAGCGGGACAGCGCCCGCTTCTTGAGGAACGGGTCGGCGGCGTTGGCGTCGGAGAGGAGGACTGCCTCCATGCTTTCCGGTGCGAATACGAGCAGCGTCCTGCGTACGGGAAACCACGTCCAGAGATGAGCGCAGCGGTACTTGTCCCTGAGACGGCCCAGAAAGCGCATGGTGGCCCCCCCCCGCGCCCGCCCTCGAGAAGCACCACAGGACCCAGCGATGCGCGGCAACCAGCCCCAGCAGGAACGCTGGCACGCTCACGAAAAGCTGCAGGCGGAGCGTGTCCCACAAGGAGATCTTTTTGACCTCGATAGCCATCGAACCCCCCAGAGCGTCGTTGTCGTTTGGCCAAGGCCTTGGCGAAACGCTGCTTACCCGACAGTTCAATCGACTAGAAAAACGCTCTCGCGTAATTGATGGGCGCATGATCTGCCAGATCGCGAACGAATACTGTTCCGATCCTCCAGGCGTACTTCACGAAATATTCCATTCGACCATTAAATTGGTCCGTCGCGATCGAGGCATCGTCGGCATTTTCGACCGTGACACCACTCCTGGTGATGTAGGTCGGCGGCCGAATATGGGTATAGGCCGGGACCTCAGGCGGAAGCTGCGTGACGGCATCGCAGCAGTCCACGATCCTCGCGCCATCGATGCCGGCCAACGTCGCGGCGAAGGTTGGATCTCCGACCCTGGGTGAGCCCAACGTGAACAAAAACGGGGTCTTCAGGAAATCGAGTGGGTGATTTTCGGGGAATTTAGAGTTCAGGGAGCGTGCAGGTGAGAACCTTGAGGCGCAGATATTCCTCGTCGCGCAGACCGTACGCGCGGCGCTGGATGACGCGAATCTTGTTGTTGAGG
>DASVPH010000090.1:0-2089 GCA_036382945.1 Casimicrobiaceae bacterium | reverse complement strand
TTTGCCGTCGGCACCCTGGGCGGAGAACTCTTCAACGACTTCTTCGCCAAGTACGCGTTCAGGCTCTCCATGGAATTCGGCTCGCGCCGCGCCGAGCGTCCCGTCGGCACCCAAAGCGTCGTGCTGGAAATGGCGGACTATTGCCGCCAGCAGGTGAAATGCTAGTGGTCTGCTTGGCAATTGGCGGAACTAGATGAAAGCGCCGGATTTGTGTTCCTGGCTAGGCGCGAACCGCAGCGATAGCCGTAGCTATCGCGAGGATGAGCAACAACGCCAGGGACACAAAGACAAGCTTTCATGTTTCGTGTGTGCCAAGCAGACCACTAGCAGGATGTTGAAAAATCCAGCCGCGCCGGTAATGCTGATGGTATAATACGGCGTATCTGACCACACTGCGCGACACCGACCCCATGCGAGGCACCGACGCCACCCAAGCCGCGATATTCAGCTACCGAACGCTGGAGGCACGCATCCCGAAGACGCATCCGCTGCGCAAGCTGCGCGTTGTCGTGGATGGCATTCTCGCTGCGATGCACGGCGAATTCGAGGCACTGTACGCGCGCGCTGGGCGCCCCTCGATCCCGCCGGAGCGCCTGCTGCGCGCGAGCCTGATCCAGACGCTCTACACGATCCGCTCGGAACGGCAACTGGTACAGCACATCGACTACAACCTGCTCTATCGCTGGTTTGTCGGCCTGGACATGGACGATGCGGTCTGGGACCACTCCACCTTCACCAAGAACCGGGATCGCCTGCTCAACGAGGCGGTATCTCGTTCGTTCTTTGCCAAGGTGCTCGGCCTGGCGCAATGGCAAGGGCTGATTTCGTCGGAGCACTTCACCGTGGATGGTACGCTGATCGAAGCCTGGGCCTCGATGAAGAGCTTCGTCGCCAAGGACGGAACGGGGAAGCCGCCGGAAGAGGGGGGGCGCAATCCGACGGTCGATTTCAAGGGCGAGAAGCGCTGCAACGATACCCATGCCTCGACCACCGATCCGCAGGCGCGACTCTACAAGAAGGCCGCAGGCGAGAAATCGCGGCTTGCCTATCTGGGTCACGCCCTGATGGAGAATCGCAACGGGCTGGCGGTGGATGTCGAGACGACGCTGGCCACCGGCACGGCCGAACGCGATGCGGCGAAGGTGATGGTGGCGCGCTCGGCGAAACCGGGCGCCACCTTGGGCGGCGACAAGAACTACGACGCCGCCGAGTTCGTGGCGGCGCTGCGCAAGAAAGGCGTGACGCCGCATGTGGCGCAGAAGAAGGTGGGGAGCGCCATCGACGGCCGCACGACGCGCCATGCCGGTTACGCGGTGAGCATCAGGAAGCGCAAGCTCGTCGAGGAAATCTTTGGCTGGGCGAAGACCGTGGGCGGTCTGCGCAAGGCTCGATTTATTGGACTGGCGAAGGTGACGGCGCAAACCGTCTTCACCTTCGCTGCTTACAACCTGATGCGGATGGCGACGATCTTTGGGTGGCGATTGAACTCTGCATAGGGCGGAATCCGCCCAGAGATCGCCGTGAGGCGATCTGAACCCCGAAAGGGGCACAGAAAACCAGCTGAAATCCGGTTTCCTTGTCCCGCAAGGGGTTCGCAGAGAAAAATTCGCCGCCGTCACAGCTCGGTAGCCGCAGGCGTCAGGGGAAATTTCAACATCCTGTTAGGCCGAAGTTCCAGTAGCCGCCGAGCGGGTTTGCTCTTGTGCGACAAGCACTTGGCATGAGTTCTGGGTTCCGATTTCTGTCTACGGGCGGATCTGCTTGATCAGATCGAGCGCGTGGCGTTGCGTCGCGTTGGGCGTGGTGACAATGTCGAACGTTGGCGCCCCGGGCGCGGTGCCGGGTGTGCGGCAGGTATTGCGTACGAGGGTGGCAAGCTGCGCCATCAAGGTCGAGAAGCTGTGCGCCGGCGTGCCGTCGTGCAGCGTGTGGCTGGCCACCTTGGCCAGCGCCTGCTTCGATCGCCTGGCCGGGGCCACGGGATTGCGCGTGGCCTTGAGCGCCTGCTCGGTGTCGGCAAACATCAGCTCGCGCCAGGCCTCGCGCATGTGCCACTCGACGTAGTACGCGAGCATGCACAGCAGGATGT
>DASVPH010000089.1:0-24506 GCA_036382945.1 Casimicrobiaceae bacterium | reverse complement strand
CACACGAGCGAGCCGCGACAAAGCAGACCGCCCGCAAAGCCGCTGCCCATCCGGGTTTCGACGAGATGGCCCCGTCTGCGGCGTTGCTCGCCTTGCGAATATGCACAAGCTATTCGACGCGGCTCGCGCCTTGCATCCGGGGCCATCTCGTCCGAAACGCGGCTCATGAGGGGTTATGTATCAGCCTGCTTCGCCTGCAACGGTCATCGCTCCGATGAGCACCGAGCCGCAATGGCGCGAGCCGCGGCGATCGACGTCGTTGCCGATCGCGACGATGTCGCGGTACATGCGGTTGAGATTGCCGGCGATCGTGATCTCCTCGACCGGATAGGCAATCTCTCCGCCCTCGACCCAGTAGCCGCCCGCGCCGCGCGAATAATCCCCGGTGACCGGATTGACGCCCTGGCCGAGGAGCTCGGTCACCAGCAGCCCGCGGCCCATTCGCGAGACGAGCGCAAGCAGGTCATCCTCGCCGTGGCTCACCACGAGGTTGTGATTGCCGCCGGCGTTGCCCGTCGAAACAAGGCCGAGCTTGCGCGCGCTGTAGCTGCCGAGAAAATAGCCCTGAACCACGCCGTCGCGGACGACCTCGCGCGGGTGCGTTGCGACCCCCTCGTCGTCGAACGGCGTGGAGGCCTGCCCGCGCGGCAGATGCGGCTCCTCGCGGATCGTGATGTGCGGCGCGAACACCTGCTTGCCGAGGCTGTCGAGCAGGAAGGAGGACTTGCGATACAGGCTGCCGCCGCTGGTGGCGTTGACGTAATGGCCGATCAAGCCGGTGGCGACCGGCGCCTCGTAGAGCACCGGACATTCGAGCGTCGGCAACTGGCGCGCGCCCAGTCGGCGCACGGTGCGCTCGCCGGCGATGCGGCCTACGTGCGCCGCGCTCTCCAGATCGCCCGCCGAGCGCGCCGCGGTGTACCAGTCGTCGCGCTGCATGGCGCCGTCCTCTTCGCCGATCACCGAGCAGTGGATCCCGTGGCGCGAGCTGGCAAACCCGCCGCAGAAACCGTGGGTGTTGGCGTAGACGAACTGCGCCTCGTGCAGCGACACCGTCGCGCCGTCCGAGTTGGTGAGCCGAGGGTCGACCGCCAGCGCCGCGGCTTCGCATTCGAGCCCGAGCGCGATCGCTTGCTCGACCGAGATCTTCCAGGGGTGATAGAGATCGAGGTCGGTCCAGCCGCGCGCCAGGAGCTCCGGGTCGGCGAGCCCCGCACAATCGTCCTCGGCGGTGTAGCGCGCGATCGTGAGCGCCTTGGTCACCGTGTCTTCGATCGCTGCGGTGGAGAAGTCCGCGGTACTGGCGTGGCCGCGGCGGGCGCCGACGTAGACGGTGATCCCGATGCCCTTGTCGCGGTTGTAGGCGATGGTTTCCGTGTCGCCCTTGCGCACGGTGACCGAAAGTCCGAAGGCTTGCGAAATCTCAGCTTCCGCCGCCGTCGCGCCGCGTGAGCGCGCGGCGGCAAGCACCCGTTCCGCGATCGCGGACAGCTCGTCCGCGGTGAGCGGAAATCGCGTCCGAGGTGCGCCGAGCGTCGCAGCGGCAGGATCGATCATCGTCGGTCTCGGGTAGATCGCGGCACAAGGTGACCCGGCATCGCCTCGAGCAAGTGGTCCGCCTCGCAGCTCCCGGGTCTCGCGTCAATGCGCCGCACGTAGCCCCCTAGTATCATAGCAAAGGCTTTCTCGCGACCGGCCGCCGTGCGACGACCCGACGAACCATCCCCACTGGCCGACCCGGAGGCCGAGCCGCCATCGAAGACACGGCGCAAAGCCGAGATGGATGCGTTGCAGAACCTGGGTGAAGCGCTGCTCGAGCTGCGCCCTGCCCGACTGGCCGAGCTCGACCTGCCGGAGCGCCTGGTCGAGGCGCTCGCGGCCGCGCAGCGAATCAAGTCCCGCGAAGCGCATCGCCGGCAGCTCCAGTTCATCGGCCGGCTGATGCGCGAGGTCGACCCCGGGCCGATCCGCACCCGGCTCGCCCAATGGGCCGACGCCGCCAACGCCGACAAGGCGAGGCTGCATGCGGCCGAGCGTTGGCGCGAGCGATTGCTGTTCGAGGCCAGTGCGCTGGAGCTGCTTTGCGCCGAACGGCCGGGCGCGGACCGGCGAGCGCTCAGCTCGCTCATCGCGGCGGTGCGCGCCGAGCGCACGCACGGTCAACCCCCACGCGCCTACCGCGAGCTTTTTCGCGCGCTGAGCGCACTCCTCCCATGAGCCTGCCATGACCGATTCACCCTCGTTGCTGATCGGGCTGGTCTCGGTGAGCGACCGGGCCTCCGCCGGCATCTACGAAGACAAGGGCATCCCCGGGCTCAAGGAATGGTTCACCGCAGCGCTCGCCACGCCGTGGCGGATTGAGACGCGGCTCATCCCCGACGAGCAACCGCTGATCGAGCGGACCCTGATCGAGCTCGTCGACACGGTCGGCTGCCATCTGGTGCTCACCACCGGGGGCACCGGTCCGGCAGCGCGCGATGTCACGCCCGAGGCGACGCTGGCGGTCGCGCACAAGGTGCTGCCGGGTTTCGGCGAGCAGATGCGCCAGGTGAGCCTCAAGTACGTCCCCACCGCGATCCTGTCGCGCCAGCTCGGCGTCATTCGCGGCCATGCGCTGATCCTCAATCTTCCAGGTCAGCCCAAGGCGATCAAGGAAACCCTCGACGGCGTGTTCCCCGCGGTGCCGTATTGCCTCGACCTGATCGGTGCGCCTTACGTCGAGACCCGCGAGGCGGTCTGCAAGGCGTTCCGCCCGAAGTCGGCGCAGCGTCCGCCGCGGGCCTGAGTCGCCGCATGCCCCCTCTCGACGCCAACCAGCCGCCGCCCTTCGAGGGCCGCAACCTCTACCTCGCGGACCGCGCGCTGCAGGAGGCCGTCAACCGCGAGGGCGCGCCTTGGGCGCACGAACGCTTGAGCGCGTGGGGCGAGACTCTCGGCCGCGCGGAAACCTTCGCGCTCGCCGCGCGGGCGAACCGCTACGCGCCGGAGCTGGTGAGCCACGACCGGTTCGGCGAGCGCATCGACGAGGTCGCGTTCGATCCAGCATGGCACGAGCTGATGCGACTCGCGATGCGCGAGGCCGAGCACTGCGCGCCGTGGGTCGAGCCGCGGGCCGGGGCGCAGGTCGCCCGTGCCGCAGCGTATCTGCTGCATGCGCAGGTCGAGAACGGCACCCAGTGTCCGTTGACCATGACCTACGCCGCGGTTCCGGTGCTGCGGCGGCACGCCGCGCAGCTACCGCCGCTTGCCGAGCTGTGGCTACCGCGCCTGCTCGCCCGCGAGTACGACCCACGATCGTTGCCGGTCGCTGCCAAGTCTTCCGCCTTGATCGGCATGGGGATGACCGAGCGGCAGGGCGGCTCGGATGTGCGCGCCAACGCGACGCGCGCCGAGCGCTCGAGCGACGGGAGCTATCGGCTCACCGGGCACAAGTGGTTCTTCTCCGCGCCGATGTGCGACGCGCACCTGGTGCTCGCGCAAGCCACGGGCGGACTCTCATGCTTCCTTCTGCCGCGGCTGTTGCCGGACGGCACGCGCAACGCCGTGCGCATCGTGCGCCTCAAGGACAAGCTCGGCAACCGCTCGAACGCCTCCTCCGAGATCGAGCTCGAGCGCGCTCAAGCGTGGCTTCTCGGCGAGGAAGGTCGCGGCGTGCCGGTCATCATCGAGATGGTCCGGCACACGCGGCTCGATTGCGTGATCGGCAGCGCAGGCCTGATGCGCAGCGCCGTGGCGCAGGCGCTCCATCACGCGGAGCATCGTCGCGCATTCGGAAAAAAGCTCGTCGAGCAGCCGCTGATGCAGAACGTGCTCGCCGATCTCATCGTGGAGACCGAAGCGTCGAGCGCGCTCGCGCTCCGGCTCGCGCGCGCCTTCGAAGCGGGCGCTCCGGGCGCCGAGGCCGCGCTCGCGCGCCTCGCGACCCCGGCGCTCAAGTATTGGGTGTGCAAGCGCGCACCCGCGCTCGTCGTCGAAGCGATGGAAGTGCTCGGCGGCAACGGCTACGTCGAGGAATCGGCGCTGCCGCGGCTCTACCGCGAAGCCCCGCTCAACTCGATCTGGGAAGGCTCCGGCAACGTCGTATGCCTGGACGTGCTGCGCGCCGTGCGCACCGAGAGCGCCGCGGTCGAGGCCGTGCTCGCCGAGCTGGCGCTCGCGCGCGGCGCGGAGACGAGGCTCGACCGCCACGCGGCGGCGCTCGCCGCGGCGTTGCGTGCGCCCGGGCCCGGCGAGCGCGATGCGCGGCGCATCGCGGGGGCGATCGCCGTCGGGCTCTCGGCAGCGATCCTCGTCCGGCACGCGCCGCGCGCGATCGCCGACGCCTACTGCGCCTCAAGGCTCGGCGACGGCGATGGCGGCACGCTGGGAACGCTGCCTGCAGGAGTCGACCTGGCGGGGGTCATCGCATCACGATGAGCCGCTGGGCCTTCGCGCGTGGTGGCGCAGGGCACGTCGTCGAGCGGGTCCCGGTTCGCGGCGGCCACTAAACCAGCAGTAACCGCGCGAGCCCGCAGCGAGGGGCCCCGCGCCAAGGCGCGGGGATCGCGCGAGGCGAGTCGCGTCTGCGGCCGACACGCAACAGTGCAGGTGCGCTCAAACCGTGCAAGGAGGCCGCCGCGCACGAGCCACCGCTTACGACGACTGCGCCACAACGCGCCTGCGCCCCAGCGACTCATCGTAGCTACCGTTTCGTGTCGTCCAAAACGAAGCCGGCGCGCTACCCCCGCACCGGCTTCGGCTCGTGCTTGCCGCGGCCGATCGCTATTGAATGCCGAGAATCTTTTCGGACTTGGCCAGCGCGTCGAGCGATTCCTGATGCTTGCCGGCCTTGTGCAGCTTCTCGCCCTCGGCGCGATACTCCTTGACCTCGCTCATTTGCGCCGCCGTAAGCTCCGGGTTCTTGGCCAGCGCGTCGTCGATCTTCTTCATGTCCCCCGGGCAGCGAAACGCGAGCGCGCTTCCCGCGAACAACATCGTGGCGGCAAACAGGGCGATGCGAACTTTCATGACTTCTCCTTTTCGTTTACGGCGTTTGATTCGCGTCGGCGGCCTCCTGGCCGACGGCCCAGCTAGGATAGCGCAGCTAGCCGCCTTTGCAACCCCGGCTAGGGTTCCAGCAAGAGCTCCGTCCGGCTCGCCGGGTCCTGCCGGTAGAACCAGGTAAACAGCCGGTAGACCTTCGGGTATTCCGTCCGGAGCAGTGTCGGCTCGACAAAAAAGACCTCGGAGAGCACCGCGAAGAACTCGGCCGGGCTGTCCGCCGCGTAGGGATCGATCGCAGTCTCCTCGCCGCGCTCCACCCGCTTGACGAAGCTCTCGTACGCGGCGTTCATCGTCTTCTGCCACGTCCGCGGCGGCAGGTCGCCCGGGAGCGGCGGACAGCCGTTGGCCTCGCCGCTTTTCATGTCGATCTTGTGCGCAAACTCATGGATCACCAGATTCATGCCCGAGGCGGACCAGTCGGCGCTCGCTTCGACGTCCGGCCACGACAGGATGACCGGCCCGCCGGGCATCGCCTCGCCGGCGAGCGGCTCGTCGCGCCGGTGCACGACGCCGGCTTCGTCCTCGTACTCGAGCCCGGTGATGAATTCGTCCGGGTAGACGATGATGTTCTCCCACCCCTCGTACAGACGCCAATCGAGGTTGAGCGTCAGCACGCAGGCCTGGATCGCGATCATCACGCGCATCAGCGGCGTGACTTCGACGTCCTTCGCGGCGACGATGCTTTTCTCGGAAAGAAACAGCACGACCCGCTGGCGGAGCCGGGCGAGCTCGGACTCGGTATAGATGGCGAGGAACGGCAGCGCGTCCAGCGCCTCGCGCCACAGCGGCTCGGGGATGGCCGAGCTCGCGAGCACGCGCTTCTGCTTCCAGCGGCGCAGGGCTTCGAACACAGGTGGCGCGTCCTTTACGTGTGTCAGACCGCGTCGTCCGGCGCGGGCTCGGCCTCCTCCTCGGCCCTATCGTAGAGGGCACCCGACTCGCCCGTGAGCAAGCGGTCGGCTTCCGCTTCGGGCAGCGCCTCGACGTCGCGGAGCTTGCGCGCGATGGTCGTGCTCTTGCGCCCGGCTTCGTCGAGCGTCTTTCCGACCGCATCGAGGCGGTCCTTGGTTTTCGCGAGGAGCTCGCCGAACTTCCCGAATTCGGTCTTGACCGCCGCGAGCACCCGCCACACCTCGGTCGAGCGCTGCTCGATCGCGAGGCTGCGAAAGCCGAGCTGCAGACTGTTGATAAAGGCGTGCAGGTTCGACGGGCCGGCCAGCACCACGCGGAAGTCACGCTGCAGCGCGTCGGAGAGCCCGGGGCGCGAAAGCGCTTCGGCGTACAGACCCTCGGTGGGGATGAACAGGATCGCAAAGTCGGTGGTGTACGGCGGCTCGACGTACTTGTCGCGAATCTTCCTCGCCTCGCTCTTGAAGAAGTCCTCGAGCGCCTTGCGGCTCGCCTCCACCGCGGCGATGTCGGCGCGGTCGATCGCATCCTGCAGCCGCTGATAGTCCTCCAGCGGGAACTTGGCATCGATCGGCAGCCAGCACGGCGCGCCGTCGTCGCTCCGTCCGGGAAGCTTGATCGCGTACTCGACGCGGGCATCCTCGCCGGGGCGAGTCGCGACGTTCTTCGCATACTGCGCCGGCGCGAGGGCCTCTTCCAGCAACGCGCCCAGTTGCACCTCGCCCCAGCCGCCGCGCGACTTGACGTTGCTCAGCACGCGCTTGAGGTCGCCCACGCCGGTGGCGAGCGTTTGCATCTCGCCCAGGCCCTTGTGCACCTGCTCGAGACGATCCGACACCAGCTTGAACGACTCGCCCAGGCGCTGCTCGAGCGTGGCGTGCAGCTTCTCGTCGACCGTAGAGCGGATCTGCTCGAGCTTGTGCGCGTTGTCGTTGCGCAGCGCTTCGAGCCGCTGCTCGACCGATGCGCGCACGGCCTCGAGCCGCTGCTCGTTGGTCTGGATCAGGGTGGAAAGCTGCTGCTGCTGCGTCCGGGCGAACTGGCTCAGGCTCGCGGAGACCTCGCTGCGCGCCGTCTGTGCCTGCTGCGCGTTCTCGCTTCGCGCCTGGGCGAGCTCCGCCCGGAGCTCGCGCTCGAGCCGCTCGTTCTGCGCGGCGAGCGTGTCGAGCCTCGACTTGATCTCGGCTGCATCGCCGGTCGCGCCGCCGGGCGCGCGCATCCGAAACAGGACGGCGAGGAGCAGGACGCCGAAGAAGAGGAGTCCCACCGCCGTCACGATCGGCCAGAGCGACGAATCCACGCGTGGAGTTTAGTAGTCCAGTGCCAGCACGGCAAATGTCGCCAGCCAGTGATCGCCGACGTATTCGCCGCTGCCGACTCCGCGCAATCCGGCCTCGCGATGCGCTTCGGCAGCCGCGGTCGCGACCGCGACCCGCGCATCGCTCGGTGGCAGGGCTTGCGCGATCGCACGCCAGCACCAGGCGCGCGAGAGGTTCAAACCGTCCAGATGCACGACATACGGGTCGGCGCGGTTGCTCACCACCGCCGGGGTGAACAGTGTGGCCGGCTCGCGCCGAGCGATACCGGGGAGAAAGCGTCCGAGCCAGCCGGCGAACGCGTCGGCGTCGAGAACGCGCCGCACCAGATCGGCTTCGATCAGCGCGGGCGAGAAGAAATCCGCACCCGAGGGTTCCCAGGCCGCCGGCGCGTCGGCGTCGCCGAGGTACCACGAGCGCGCTTTCGCTTCGACCGCGCTGCGCAGCCTCTCCGCGTCGCAATCGCGCGCGTAGTCGAGCGCGAACGCCAAGGCGAAGGCGGTGTTGGTGTGCACGCCGTGACGGATGGGGTAGGTGGCCTCGGCGAGCCAGTCGAGATAGCGCTCGCCGACAGCGTAGGCGAGCGGCGCGAGATCGCGCGACCAGGCGTGGGCGTCGGCGTCGCTCCAGCAGGCGAGCTCCTGCGCAAGCTTGAGCAGCCACGCCCAGCCGTAGGGGCGCTCGAACGCCCTGGCTTCCGGCCGGCGCAAATACGCCGCTTCGGCATCGAGGTTCGCCGCGGTCAATGTCGCGCCGAGCGCGGCGCGTATCGCGCCCGCCTCGGGCAGGTCGGGATAACGCTTGAGCACACGCACGAGCAGCCAGTGCGCATGCACGCACGAGTGCCAGTCGAAGCTGCCGAAGAACGCCGGGTGCAGCGCGCGCGGCGCGGCGACATCGTGCGCGCCGGAGAGCACGTGATCGAGCTTGTTCGGATATTCGCGCGCGACGTTGGCGAGCGCCAGATGTGCGAATTGCGACGCCAGCTCGGCAGTGAGCGTCACGGGCGCGGACATGCCTGGGCGCGCGGGGGCTTCAGGCCGCCTCGCGGCTCGCGCGCTTGCGCTCGTGCGCGATGAGATGCCGCTTGCGAATGCGGATCGACTTGGGCGTGATTTCGACCAGCTCGTCGTCGGCGATGAACTCCACCGCGTACTCGAGCGTCAGCGGGATCGGCGGGGTGAGCAGGATCGCCTCGTCCTTGCCGGCCGCACGGATGTTGGTGAGGTGCTTGGTCTTGATCGGGTTGACGACCAGATCGTTGTCGCGGCTGTGGATGCCGATCACCATGCCCTCGTAGACGCGCTCGCCGGGGCTCACGAACATCCGGCCGCGCTCCTGCAGCTTCCACAGCGCGTAGGCGACCGCCTCGCCGTCCTCGGCGGAAACGAGCACGCCGTTGCGCCGGTCGGGAATCTCGCCCTTGACCGGCGCATAGCTGTCGAAGACGTGCGACGCGATGCCGGTGCCGCGCGTGAGGTTCATGAATTCGCCCTGGAATCCGATCAGTCCGCGCGCCGGAATGCGGTAGTCGAGCCGGGTGCGCCCGCGAGCGTCGGATTCCATGCGGGTGAGCTCGCCGCGGCGCGCGCCCAGCGCTTGCATCACCGCGCCCTGGTGCGCGTCTTCGACGTCGACGGCGAGCTGCTCGAAAGGCTCGCACCGTTCGCCGTCGCGATCGCGATACACCACGCGCGGCCGCGACACCGCGAGCTCGTAGCCCTCGCGCCGCATGTTCTCGAGCAAGATCGTGAGATGCAGCTCGCCGCGACCGTAGACGGTGAACACATCGGTGTCGGCGGTGTCCTCGACGCGCAGCGCCACGTTGGTCAGGACTTCCCGCGCCAGCCGCTCGCGCAGATTGCGGCTGGTGACGAACTTGCCGTCGCGCCCGGCGAGCGGCGAGGTGTTGACCTGGAACTGCATGGAGAGCGTCGGCTCGTCCACCGCGATCATCGGCAACGCCTCGGCGGCGTCGACTGCGGCGAGTGTGGTCCCGATGTGCAGCTCGTCGATGCCGGTAACGAGCACGATGTCGCCGGCGGCGGCCGAGTCGACCGGCACGCGGGTGAGCCCGGCGAAGCCAAGCACCTGGCCGATCTTCCCGCGCGAGCCTTCGACCGAGCCGTGCAGGACCATCACCTCCTGGCCGGGAGCGATGCGCCCGCGGCGGATGCGCCCGATGCCGAGCCGGCCGACGTAGCTCGAGTAGTCGAGCGCGCTCACCTGCAGTTGCAGCGGACCTTCGGGATCGCCCGCCGGTGCCGGGACGCGGGAGAGGATCGTGTCGAACAACGGACGCAGGTCGGTTCCAGGCGCATGCGGCTCGAGCGACGCGTAGCCGTGCAGCGCGGAGGCGTACACGACCGGGAAGTCGAGCTGCTTCTCGGTGGCGTTGAGCTTGTCGAACAGATCGAAGGTCTGATTGACCACCCATTGCGAGCGCGCGCCCGGGCGATCGACCTTGTTCACGACGACGATGGGCACGAGACCGAGCGCCAGGGCTTTGCGCGTGACGAAACGCGTCTGTGGCATCGGGCCCTCGACGGCGTCGACCAGCAGCAGCACCCCGTCGACCATCGACAGCACCCGCTCGACCTCGCCGCCGAAGTCGGCGTGGCCAGGCGTGTCGACGATGTTGATGTGGGTGCCCGCGTACTCGATGGCGCAATTCTTGGCGAAGATGGTGATGCCGCGCTCGCGCTCGAGGTCGTTGCTGTCGAGCATCCGCTCGGTGACGTGCTGATGGGCGGCAAAGGTTCCGGCCTGGACCAGCAGCTTGTCGACGAGCGTGGTCTTCCCATGGTCGACGTGGGCGATGATCGCGATGTTGCGTAAGTCCCGGCGACTGGCCATGGGAACGCTCGTGGTGTTGAGGCGCAGAAGGAGAAGGAAATCTTGAAATTTTACCAGCCGCGTCCGATCCTCGGCAAAATAATTTGCAAAATCCGTGATTTATCGCTATGATCCGAAGATTCGGCGGGACTTCCGGTCACCGCCGGCCTTGGTGGTTGACCTCTCAAGTCAGATCCGCCTGTCTCCAAGTTGTTTTAGCGTCGCCGCCTGGACCGGAGCTCTAGCGAGCGGGCCGCGTCCAGGAGTTCCTGTTGATGGCTAGTCCCTCGGGCTTTGCCGCGCTCGGTCTGCGGCCGGAGTTGCTTCGTGCAGTCGCCGAAGCGGGTTACACCACGCCGACGCCGATCCAGGCGCAGGCGATCCCCTTGATCCTCGCCGGGAAGGACGTGATGGGCGGCGCCCAGACCGGCACCGGCAAAACGGCAGGCTTTGCCCTGCCGATCCTGCACAAGCTCACGCCGGCGGCGAACACCAGCTCGTCCCCGGCGCGGCATCCGGTCCGAGCGCTGATCCTCACGCCCACGCGCGAGCTCGCTATCCAGGTCGAAGAGGCGGTGCGCACCTATGGCAAGTACACGGGCCTGCGCTCGACGGTGGTCTTCGGCGGTGTGGACATCAAGCAGCAGCTGCCAATCGTGCGCGGCGGCGTCGAGATCCTGGTCGCGACGCCGGGCCGCCTCCTCGACCACATCGAGCAGAAGTCGCTCTATCTGGGCCAGGTCGAGATCTTCGTGCTCGACGAAGCCGACCGCATGCTCGACATGGGCTTCATCCCCGACATCAAGCGCATCATGGCGCTCCTGCCCGCGCCAGCGAAGCGGCAGAACCTGCTCTTCTCGGCGACCTTCTCCAACGAGATCAAGAAGCTCGCCGACGCGCTCCTGAACCAGCCGCAGTTGATCGAGGTCGCCCGGCGCAACACGACCGCGGAAACCGTCGAGCAGAGCGTATACAAGGTGCCGAGCGAGCAGAAGCGCGCGCTGCTCGCGCACATCGTGACCTCGCGCAACCTGTGGCAGGTGCTGTGCTTCGTGCGCACCAAGCACGGCGCCTCAAGGCTCGCGCGAGCGCTCGAGAAGGACGGCCTCAAGACCACCGCCATTCACGGCGACAAGAGCCAGGTAGCCCGCCTCGAGGCGCTCGACGAGTTCAAGGCGGCGAAGGTGCAGGTGATGGTGGCGACCGACGTCGCCGCGCGCGGGCTCGACATCGACGATCTGCCGCTGGTGGTGAACTACGAGATGCCGCACGTGCCGGAGGACTACATCCACCGCATCGGTCGCACCGGTCGTGCCGGGGCGGCCGGCGAGGCGATCTCGTTTTGCGCGCCGGAGGAGGCGAAGCTGCTCTCCGAGATCGAGCGGCTGCTCAAGCGCACGATTCCGGTGGCGACGATTCCGGTGCCGACGATTCCGGTGGCGACAATCGGCCCGCTCGCGCCGACGCGCCGGCCGAGGCGAGAGTCACATGGTGCGCGCCCGGCGCGACATCCGCACGACGGCGCGGGGGCTCACCGGGCGCAGCCAGCGCGTTTCGCACCGGTCGATCGCAATCCCGATCAGCCGCCGCGCTCGCGCGCTCCAGAACAGCCCCGCGTGGCCGCGGCGCTGACATCGCCCGCCGCTGCTCCCGCCCGACACGGGCACGGCAAGGCCAAGCCGATCCCGGCGCTGCTGATGAAGCGGCGCGTAACCGAACCGGAGAACGCTTAGGATTCGTCGTGTTCGAGCTAGCCTCCAGTCCGGCAGTCCACCTGAGCAATGTCATCGCTCACTGTCGCCCCGCCTTCGAGGCGCAGTGCGCGGCGATCATCCGCGAAGCTTGGAGCGCAAGGGGCTGCGCTACACGCTCGCGGTGAAGCAGCTCTACCACGATCGCGAGGAGGTCACCGGCTATTGCCCGGTCGTCGCTCGCCTCCGGCTCACCCGGGGCTACCAAAGCCGCTCGAGCTGCGGCTTGAGCTTTGCCAGCGTCGCCTGGAAAGCCGCGAGCCGGTCGCGTTCCTGCTTGACCACCTGGGCCGGCGCGCGAGCGACGAAGGATTCGTTGGCGAGCTTCGTCTCCGCCTTGCCGATCTCGCTCTCGAGCCGGGCGATCTCCTTCGCCACGCGCTCGCGCTCGGCGGCAATATCGACCTTGATGTCGAGCATGATCTGGAAATGCTCGACCACCTTGACCGGTGCCTTGCCCCGCGGCAGCGTATCGACGTAGGTTACGCTGGAGAGCCGCCCGAGCGCCCTGACGTAGTGCTCCACGCTTCGCGCGAAGTCGTGCGTGCCGGCGACAACGAGCGCGACCTTCTCACCGGGACCGATGCCCGACTCGCTGCGCAGCTCGCGCACCGCGCCGACGAGCTCCTTCAAGCGCATCATCTCCTGCTCCGCCGCGGGATCCTGCCTTTCCGGCCGCGCCTCGGGGAATGGTTGCAGCGAGATGGTTTCACCGGCCTTGCCGGCGAGCGAGGCCACCTGCTGCCACAGCTCCTCGGTGATGAACGGCATGAACGGGTGCGCGAGCCGCAGTGTGGCTTCGAGCTCGCGGAGGAGCGTGTAGCGCGTGGCCCGCGCCGCCGCCGTATCGCCCGCGGCCTCCGCGCGCGCGAGCTGCACCTTGGCGAGCTCCACGTACCAGTCGCAATATTCGTCCCACACGAATTCGTAGAGCGCCTTCGCCGCAAGATCGAACCGGTAGAGCTCGAGATTGTCGTTGATGTCGCGCTTGGCCTGTTGCAGCCTGCCGAGGAGCCAGCGGTCGACGAAGCTCGGCGCACGCGGCTGCGCCGCGTCGAGCCCGACGTCCTTGCCGGCGACGTTCATCAGCACGAAGCGCGTCGCGTTCCACAGCTTGTTGCAGAAGTTGCGGTAGCCCTCGCAGCGGTTGAGATCGAAATTGAGCGTGCGCCCGAACGTAGCGAGGCTCGCGAAGGTGAAGCGCAGCGCGTCGGCGCCGAACGCGGGGATGCCCTTCGGGAACTGCTGGCGCGTTCGCTTCTCGATCGACTCGCGCTGCTTCTCGAGCATGAGCCCCGAGGTCTGCTTGACGAGGAGGCTCGCGAGATCGGTGCCGTCGATGAGGTCGAGCGGGTCGAGGATGTTGCCCTTCGACTTCGACATCTTCTGCCCTTGCTCGTCGCGCACGATCGAATTGATGTACACGTCGCGGAACGGCAGCTTGCCGGTGAAATAGGTCGTGGTCATGATCATGCGCACGACCCAGAAGAAGATGATGTCGAACCCGGTGATGAGCACCGACGAAGGCAGGAAGGTCTGGAGCTCCGGCGTCTGGACCGGCCAGCCGAGCGTCGAGTGGCACCACAACGCCGAGGAGAACCAGGTGTCGAGCACGTCCTCGTCCTGGCGGAGCGCGCTCGCAGGCTTCCCGGCCTTGCGCGCCGCCTCGTCGGCGGAGCGCGCGACGAAGACATTGCCCGTGTGGTCGTACCAGGCCGGGATGCGATGCCCCCACCAGAGCTGGCGCGAGATGCACCAGTCGTGCACGTTGTCGAGCCAGTTGTTGTACCACGTCGTCCAGTGCTCAGGGACGAAGCGAATGCGGATGTCGTGTCCGGGCCGATCGAGGTCGGGGACGCTCGCGTTCACCGCGGCGAGGCAGATCTCCTTGAACGACCGGCCGGGAAAGTACGGATGGCTCGCCGGCGCGCTCTTGGTCATCGCCACGAACCATTGGTCGGTGAGCATCGGCTCGACCACTTCGCCCGTTCGCCCGCAGCGCGGCACGACCATCCGATGCGGCTTCTCGCTCGCCACGAGCCCCGCGGCGCGTAGGTCAGCGAGCACCGCTTTGCGCGCCGCGTAGCGATCCAGCCCGCGGTAGCTCGCCGGCGCGTTGTCGTTGATCTTCGCCTCCAGCGTGAAGATCTCGAGCGGCTGCAGACCGCACCGGCGGCCGACCTCGTAGTCGTCGAAGTCGTGCGCCGGGGTGATCTTCACGGCGCCGGTGCCGAACGCCTGGTCGACCGACGCATCGGCGACGACCGGGATCCTCCGCCCGGTCAACGGCAGCTCGACCTCCCTGCCGACGAGATGCGCATGGCGCTCGTCGTCGGGATTGACCGCGACGGCGACGTCGCCCAGCATCGTTTCCGGTCGTGTGGTCGCCACCGCCACGAAGCCGCCGCCGCCGACGAGCGGATAGCGGATCTCCCACAGCGTGCCGTTTTCTTCCTGCTTCTCGACCTCGAGGTCGGACACCGCGGTGCCGAGCACGGGATCCCAGTTGACCAGGCGCTTGCCGCGATAGATGAGCCCGTCCTCGTACAGACGCACGAACGTCTCGAGCACGGCGTTGGACAGGCCGGCGTCCATGGTGAAGCGCTCGCGCGACCAGTCGCCCGACGTGCCGAGTCGGCGCATCTGGTGGCTGATGGTCGATCCCGACTCCTTCTTCCACGCCCAGACGCGCTCGACGAAGCGCTCGCGGCCGAGGTCGCGGCGCGAGGTGCCTTCGGCCTTGAGCCGATTCTCGACCACGATCTGGGTTGCGATGCCGGCGTGATCGGTGCCGACCTGCCAGAGCGTGTTGTCGCCGCGCATGCGGTGCCAGCGGATGAGCACGTCCATCAGCGTCTGCTGGAACGCATGCCCCATGTGCAGCGTGCCGGTGACGTTCGGGGGCGGGAGCTGGATGCAGTACGCTTTGGCACCCGGCCGCATCGACGGCTTGAACAGCCCGTGCGACTCCCAATAGTCGTACCACTTGGCCTCGATCGACCGCGGCTCGAAGGTTTTGGCGAGTTCCATCGGCGATTGCCGCCCCGGCGAAGCGGCAAATTATAGCCGAACGTTCGTCGGCGCCCGGGCGCCCGATCCTCTCTCGGGAGAGAATCGCTCGGGCGACGGCACGCCGCTCGACGCGGCGTCCGTCATGCGGCAGAGCACGCGGGCACTCACCTGCAATTCACAGCTCGCGCCCGACCGCGCGCGCAACGGCGCGCAGCTGTCCCATCAGCGTATCGAACTCGGCAGGTGTCAACGCCTGATCGGCGTCGCACCAGGCCTCGCAGGGATTCGGATGGACCTCGATCAGCAATCCGTCGGCGCCCGCGGCCACTGCCGCGCAGGAGAGCGCCGGCACCATCCACGCCTTGCCGCCGGCGTGCGACGGATCGACGATCACCGGCAAGTGCGTCTCGCGCTTGAGCACCGGCACCGCAGTCAGGTCCAGCACGTTGCGATACGCGGTCTCGAACGTGCGAATGCCGCGCTCGCACAGGATGATCTTGTGATTGCCGCCGGCGGCAACGTACTCCGCGGCCATCAGCCATTCGTTGATGGTGGCCGACATGCCGCGCTTGAGGATCACCGGCTTGGTCGTGCGGCCGACCTCCTTCAGCAGATCGAAGTTCTGCATGTTGCGCGTGCCGATCTGGATCGCATCCACGTCGTGCTCGACGAAGGTCTCGACCATCCGCGGGTCCATGAGCTCGGTGACGATCGGCAGGCCGTGCGCGTCGGCGGCGGCGCGCAGCAGCTCCAGTCCTTCGACGCCCTTGCCCTGGAACGCGTACGGGCTGGTACGCGGCTTGAACGCGCCGCCGCGCATCAGCCGCGCGCCGGCCACCTTCACGCCCGCCGCCGCGGCCTCCATCTGCGGGCCGGTTTCGACCGAGCACGGCCCGGCGATGACCTGCACCGTCGGCCCGCCGATCGGCACTCCGGAGACGTCGACGACCGTGTTCTGCTTGTGCCACTCCCGCGCCACGATCTTGTACTGCTTGAGGATGTGCATCGATTTCTCGACGCCGGGCATCGGGTCGAACATCTCGGGGTCGAGCGCTCGCTCGTCGCCCACCGCGCCGATGAGCGTGCGCTCGGTGCCGCGGGAGATATGAACCTGCAGGCCGTGAGCAAGGATCTTCGCCTCGACGGCTTCGATCGCCTTTTCGTCGGCGTCCGGTTGCATGACGATGATCATGGGCGGATCTCCAAAAAAATCGGGCGGTCCCTTGGCCGCCCGATGGTGCTTGAAACTGGTGGTTCGCGTGCTATCGGTAAGCGCGGCCCTGGGCGGTCAACCCATCGTAGAAATACCAGCCAAAAGAGGCTGCCGACTGCACAGCGCCGTTCATCCGAGATTGGACGCCAGACGCGATCCGGGAGTTCATGGCAGGAAGTCTAGCACAGCCGTTTATGCAGCGCATTGGTCGCAGCTCCCCTTCACCGTGACCTCGACGTCGCGCCGCCGATACCCGGCCGGCAGAGGAATCGACGGAAGCCTCGCCTGATCGAGGCAGATCACCCTGCCGCACGAGCTGCACTCGAAGTGCGCGTGACCGCGGCGCGCCGACCGGTGCCCGGCCGCCGAAAAGCGCCATACCCGATCGTCGCTGGATACCTTGTGCGCGAGCCCCTGCGCGGTCAGCCATTCCAGCACGCGATAGAGCGTGACGCGATCCACGTCGTGTCCGCGCCGCAGCCGTCGCTCGACGTCTTGATGAGTCAGGGCTTCGCCGGCATCGAGCAGCGTGGCGAGGACGTCGATACGCGCCCGCGTGAGCCTCGCGCCTGCGCTCGAGAGCTGCGACCGCGCTTCCGCCGCCGAGCGACGCGGAGAAGATCTGCAGGCAAAGGCGGTCATGGACGCACGGCAAACCGACGATCGATCATAGCGCCGGGTTCGGCGCTTGGCCAGCCGCTTCGGGAGCGCAACGAGCGTGTAGCGGCGGCAGCGCTAGCGCTGCTGCTCTCGCCACTGCGCGATCTCGCGCTCGATCGCCTCCGCGACATAGCTTCGGACGAGCTGTCCGACGTGATCGTTGATCGCCTCGACCAGCTCGGCGCCCGCACGCGCAACGATCGGTTGGAGATGCGCGGCGAGCTGCGCCTTGAGGCCGGCGTCGGTGAACAGGTCGAGCCGTTGCAAGACCTGCACGGAGATCTGCTCCGCGAGCGCACGCCAGCGTTCGTCGTCGCGGGTAGCCTCCGCCACCGCCGTTTCGGGCGGGGTCGAGCCTGCGGGCGGCGGCATCGGCGCTGAGCCGGCGGCGCGGAACGTCCGGATCGCCGTCGGATCGGGCAGCTCGGCGCTCTCGGGGCTGCCGCCCTGCTCCGAGGACAGCGCCGGAGAGCGTATGGTCACCGGCGGCACGACGCCCAGGGTGTCGGGTGCCGGCCCGGTGACGCTGTGCAGCGCCGGATCCATGGTATCGGGACCGAGCCAGAGCGACGCATCGTCGTCCGCCTTCTCCGCCGGCAGCGACGCAAGCTCGATCGCGACCTCTTCGACGGCATCGGTCAGCACCGGCGGCTCGACCTCTTCGGCAGCCATCGCGGCCCTGGAGGGAGCTTGGCTCGGGCGCTGCGCTTCCGCGGAGTCGCGAGCAGCATCCCGGCGAGCGTCAGGCGACGAAGCCGCGCTCGTGCGATCGTCCCGGTCCGGGTCGCCGCGCGCGCCTCGCGCTTCGGGGACGCGCAGCGTCGTGCCGCTGCGCTCTCGCGTCGACGGACCGCGACGCGACGGCTCGATTGCCGATTCCGAAACGCTGTCGGTCAACACCGGGATGCCGCTGTCGCCGCCACTACCACGATTGCGACGCATGAGCGCATCGGCTTGCTCGAGCAGTTCGCGCGCGGTCGGCATATGGCCGGTTCCTAAGCGAGACTGTGCGTGCGCAGCTCGTAACCGCGCTCGCGGTAATAGCGGTAACGGTTGCGCCCCGCGGCCACGTCGGCCTCGTCGAGGCCCACGATCTCGACCAGGCGCTCGAAACGGGAGAAGAACGACGGCGCCGCCGCCTTCAGATTGATCAGCACGACCGCGGGGCCGGGGTGATCGTCGATGTCGTCGACCCAGATCGGCGTCTGCCCGGCGAGCGCGCTGCCGACGCGGCAATGGGGCAGGAACGCAATCGGAGGCTTGAGCCACAGGGCGCGGTCGAGCGTGTCGGTCGTCGCCGGATCGGGGGTCAGCACGCGCACGCTGCCGTGCTGCGCGAAAGCCTTGGCGACGAGCCTGGCCGCGACCGCCAGGCGATCGGTGACGTGCGTGTAGAAGTCGATCGAGGTCATGTTCGCCGCACCGCCGCTTGTATCAAGCCGCCGCCTCCTGCGAGAGCAGCCACGTGGCCAGCAACGGGACCGGCCGTCCGGTCGCGCCCTTTTCCTTGCCTTCCTTCCAGGCGACCCCAGCGATGTCGAGGTGCGCCCAATCGTACTTCTTGGTGAACTTCGACAGGAAGCAGGCCGCCGTGATGCTGCCGCCCGCCCGATCGCCGATGTTGGCGAAATCGGCGAAGTTGCTGTTGAGCGCCTCGTGATAATCCTCCCACACCGGCATCGGCCACGCGCGGTCGAAGGCCTCCTCGCCGGCGGCGACCAGCGCGCGCCCCAGGCTTTCGTTGTTGCTGAACACGCCGCAGGCGATATGACCGAGCGAGACCACCATGGCTCCGGTAAGCGTGGCGATGTCGACCACCGCCGCGGGCTCGAAACGCTCGGCGTAGCTGAGCGCGTCGCACAGGACGAGCCGCCCTTCGGCGTCGGTGTTGAGCACTTCGATCGTCTGCCCGGACATGCTGCGCACGATGTCGCCGGGCTTGGTCGCGCGGCCGCTCGGCATGTTCTCGCAGGCGGCGATGAGCCCGACCAGGTTGAGCTTGGGCTTGAGCTCGGCGATCGCGCGGAAGCTGCCGAGCACGCTCGCCGCGCCGCACATGTCGAACTTCATGTGGTCCATGTCGAGCCCCGGCTTGAGCGAGATGCCCCCGGTGTCGAAAGTGATGCCCTTGCCGACCAGAATCAGCGGTTTCTGCTTCTTGCCCGCGCCGTTGTACTCGAGCACGATGAATTTGGGCGGCTGCTCGCTGCCGGCGGTGACCGACAGGAACGCACCCATCTTGAGCTCTTCGAGTTGCGGCCGGTCAAGGATCTGGCATGAGAATGCCAGCTCCTTGGCGAGCGCCTGCGCGCGCTCGGCGAGGTAGGTCGGCGTGCAGATGTTCCCCGGGAGGTTCCCCAGATCGCGCGTGAGGTCCATGCCGTGAGCGATGGCAAGCCCTCGCGCGGCGGCGGCCTCGCCGGCCGCGAGGTCGCTTCGCTGCGGCACCGAGAGCGTGAGCTTGCGCAGCGGCCGGCGCACCTCCGCCGGCTGGCTCTTCATCTCTTCGAAGCGATAGACCGCCTCCATGGCCACGACCACCGCGTGCTCGACGCGCCAGGCGACCTCGCGCCGCTTGACCTTTTCCTCGGTCAGGTAGATGACGGCCTCGTAGGAGCCGGTCTCGTTGAGCAGCCGCACGGCAGAACGCATGGCGGTCCGGAACTCGCGCTCGCGGAAGTCGCGCTCCTTGCCCAGACCCACCAGGAGCACGCGGTCGGCCAGCGTGCCGCGCACGTTGTGCAGCAGCAGGGTGCTGCCGAGCTTGCCCTCCATGTCGCCGCGGCGGATGATCTCGCTGATGTACCCACCCGAGGCGCGATCGATCAATTCCGCGGACAGGCTCGGCTTGCGGTTGTCGAACACGCCGACGACCACGCAGGCGCTACGCTGCTTCTCCGGGCTGCCGCTTTTTATGGTAAATTCCATCGTCGCTCCCACGAACGATCGGTTGGGTTTAGCATGACCTTTAGGCAGTGTGAGCGGCATTATCGGCAAAACAGGCCGAAAAAGTCAAAATTTTTCCGTCGTCATGGTCTTCCGCCGTAGCTTGGTACGCGAGCTGTCGGCGACGGCGGTCGCGCTGTTCCTGGTCCTGCTCGGAATCCTGTTCACCAACCTGGTGCTGCGGCTGCTGGCCCGTGCCGCGGGCGGAACGATCGCCGCCGAGGGCATCGTGGCGCTGCTCGGGTTCAATGCGCTGTTCTATTTCAACATCCTGCTGTCGGTGGCGCTGTTCGTCACCGTCCTGCTGACGCTGTCGCGCTGGTACCGCGACAGCGAGATGATCGTCTGGTTCACCTCGGGGCAGGGGCTCACCGCGTGGCTCAAGCCGATTCTGCTCTTCGCCACACCGTTTCTGATCGCCATCGTCGTGCTGTCGTTGTGGCTCTCGCCGTGGGCCGAGCGGCGCCGGCTCGAGTACGAGCGGCAACTCGAATCGCGCAGCGAAGTCGCCCTGCTCGCCCCGGGGCTGTTCAAGGAATTCCGCCGGGCGCGCCTGGTCGTGTTCATCGAGAGCATCAACAGCTTCGACAACACCATCCGCAACGTCTTTCTGCATTCGATCGAAAACGGCAAGGACGTCACCACCGTCGCCCGGTCGGGATTTCTCGAGGAGGCGGCGAACGGCGACCGCTTCATCGTGCTCAAGGACGGACGCCGCTACGAAGGCCAACCCGGGACCGCGGAGTTCCGTACGATCGAGTTCGGGCGCCTCGGCCGCCGCATCGAGCCCGCCGAAGTGCGCTCGCTTCCGCTGTCGCTCAAGGCCCTTCCGACCGAGGCCTTGCTCGCCAGCGCCGGCACGCCCGAGCGGGCCGAGCTCTTCTGGCGACTGTCGGTTCCGATCAGCGCCTTCGTTCTGCTCCTGCTCGCGATCCCGCTCTCTTACGTCAATCCGCGCATGGGCCGCTCGTTCAATCTCATCGCGGCGGCGTTCCTGTATATGCTCTACAGCAACAGCCTCAACCTCGTGCAGAGCGTCATCGCGCAGGGGAAGCTGTCGATGACGGGTGGGCTCGTCCTGATCCACACGGTGGCGATCGCCGGCGTGATCCTGCTCTTCTGGAACCGGCTGTCGGTGGTCGGGCTCTTCCACCGCCGCCGCTTCGCGCGCACGTCATGAAGACCCTCACACGCTACATCGGCCGCGAGGTTCTCTACGCGACTCTGCTGATCTTCGTCGGACTGCTGAGCCTCTTCGCGCTCTTCGATCTGATCCACGAGCTCGGCAACGTCGGCAGGGACGGCTACCCGCTCGGCCGGGCGCTGCTCTTCGTCGGGCTGTTGATCCCCGGCCACATCTACGAGCTGGTGCCCACGGCGGCGTTGATCGGGACGCTGTTCGCGATCGCGCAGCTCGTCGGCAACTCCGAATACACCGTCATGCGCGCCTCGGGCGCCTCGCTCACCCAGATCACGCTCGCGATCATCCGCGTCGGGGTTCCGCTGGCGATCGCCACCTTCCTCGCCGGGGAGTTCCTGGCGCCGCCCGCCGAGCGGCTCGCCCAGCAGGTGCGCCTGCAGTCGCAGGGCCAGGCCAACCGCATCGTGGCGCAGCAGTTCGAGTCGGGCTTCTGGTTCCGCCAGGACGCGCCGGTGTCGACCTTCGTCAACATCAGGAGCCTGGTGAGCGACGACGGGATGCCCAAGCTCCTCGGGGTGCGCATGTACGAGTTCGACCGCGACCTGCGGCTCACTACGCTGCGCGTGGCCGACTCCGGCACCTTCGTCAGCAACGGCCTGTGGCGCCTTTCGAACGTGCAGACGACCACACTCGGTCCCGACGGCGCGCGCGTCTCGCGCGAGGATCGGTTCGACTGGGAGACGGTGCTGAAGCCCTCGATCCTCACGGTCTATCAGGTCGCACCGGAGAAGCTGGAGCTGGGCACGCTCTACGACAACATCCGGGTGCTGGGGAACAACCAGCAGAAGACCTCGCGCTTCGAGATCGCGCTCTGGAACAAGCTCTTCTACCCGGCGGCGGTGGTGGTGATGATGGTGCTCGCGCTGCCGTTTGCGTACTTCCAGCGGCGCACGGGCGGCGTGGGCTTCCGCATCTTCGCGGGCACGATCCTCGGGCTGGTGTTCTTCCTGCTCGGGAGGCTGTTCGCCTACGTCGGAGTGATCAACGACTGGCCGCCGCTGTTCTCCGCCGCCTTTCCTGTATTCGCGTTCGTCGTGGTCGCCGCGACGATGCTGTGGTGGCTGGAGCGGCGGTAGGCAGGATGCTCGTCATCCCGGCGAAGGCCGGGATCCAATTGCATCATGAGACAAGATTGGGCCCCGGCCTTAAGCTGGGGCGACGGCGGCAGGTCAGACCGGCACGACGCCGACGACGGTCTTCTGCGCGGCGCCTTTGACGCGAAACTCGACCTTGCCGTCGACGAGCGCGAACAGCGTGTGGTCCTTGCCGATGCCGACGTTCACGCCGGGATGGACCTTCGTCCCACGCTGGCGGACGATGATCGCGCCGGCGCTGATCGGCTGGCCGCCGAAGGCCTTCACGCCCAGGCGCTTCGACTGGGAATCGCGGCCGTTACGCGAGCTGCCGCCTGCTTTCTTGTGTGCCATATCCGGTAACCTCGATGCGCAACGCGAGACTCTAGCCGACGATGCCGTCGATCTTGATCTCGGTGAAATTCTGACGGTGCCCCTGGTGCTTGCGGTAGTTCTTGCGGCGGCGCATCTTGAAGATCTGTAGCTTCTCGCCGCGGCCGTGCGAAACGACGGTCGCCTGCACCGTCGCGCCGGCGAGCGTCGGCTGGCCCACGCGCACTGACTCACCGTCGCCGACCATGAGCACCTGGTCGAGGACGACCTGCGTGCCGACCTCCGCCAGGATCGTCTCGACCTTGAGCTTCTCGCCGGGGGCGACCTTGTATTGCTTGCCGCCGGTTTTGATGACCGCGTACATGGAAACTCCGAACGGTTGATGCTGCCGCGCGCCTCCGGAGCGCGTAGCCGCCGGGAATACGGCGCGTGCTGAAAAGGTTTGCTAGTTTAAGGTCTTAGCACAATCATGTCAAAGCATAGCGACACATCCCGCTCGGCTACGGGAGAGGAAGGCGCATCGGCTAGAATACGCCTCTGCGGCGTGGGCTCCGACGGCGACCGGAGATCGCACGACCCGCTGGCCTTGCGCGTCTGTCGCCGTCAAGGCCTTCCCTCGCTGTGACGACTTCCCTCACCGAGCCCATTCTGCGCGACGACATGCGCATCGTCGATCGCGTGCTGCGCGAAAGCCTGTCCTCCGACGTCGCGCTGATTCGGCAGGTCGCCGAATACATCGTCGGTGGCGGAGGCAAGCGGCTGCGTCCTGCGTTGCTGCTGCTCACGGCACGCGCCTGCGGCTACGCCGGCCCGCACCACCACACGCTCGCCGCGGTGATCGAGATGATCCACACCGCCACGCTGCTGCACGACGATGTCGTCGACGAATCGTCGCTGCGTCGTGGCCACGCGACCGCCAACGCCATGTTCGGCAACGCCGCGAGCGTGCTGGTGGGAGACTTCGTCTACTCGCGCGCGTTCCAGCTCATGGTGTCGGTCGGCAGCATGCGCGTAATGCAGATCCTGTCGGATGCGACCAACGTCATCGCGGAAGGCGAAGTGCTGCAGCTCTTGAACTCGGGCAACCCCGACGTCGAGGAGCGCGCGTACCTGGAGGTAATCCAGCGCAAGACCGCGAAGCTCTTCGAGGCCTCCGCGCAGCTCGGCGCCGTGCTCGGCGCGGCCGACGCCGCCACTGAGCATGCGCTCGCGCGCTACGGGATGCACCTCGGCACCGCGTTCCAGTTGATCGACGACGTGCTCGACTACTCGGGCGATCACGACGCGATCGGCAAGAACCTCGGCGACGATCTGGCCGAGGGCAAGCCGACCCTGCCGCTGATCCGCGCCATGCAGGTGGGAACGGCGAGCGATGCCGAGTTGATCCGCGAGGCGCTCAAGCGCGGGCGGCTGGACGATTTCAAGCCCGTCGTCGAAGCCCTCGGGCGGACCGACGCGCTCGCCTACGTGCGCCGTTGCGCCGAGGCCGAAAGCGCGCAGGCCACGGCGTGCCTCGGCGCGCTCTCCGATTCGCCGCCTAAGCAAACTCTGCTAAAATTGGCCGTTTTCGCGGTCGAGCGGACGTATTGATGTGCGCGGTGCATTCTTGCACGCTCGCTCGAACTGCGGAATGTCGGGGTGTAGCTTAGCCTGGTAGAGCGCTACGTTCGGGACGTAGAGGTCGCTGGTTCAAATCCAGTCACCCCGACCAAAAAAACAGCGGCTTAGCTGAACACGACGAACCCGGCAACGGCGCCATGCCAGCAGAGTGCCAGCAAAATTGCGGATAGCCCCGGCGCGAAGAGATCGCAGCGAAGTGTAAGTGCGAACGAGCACAAGCGAATGACAGATGAAGCTCCGACAGCGACGTCGCCCGCCGCGGTGCCGCCGCCTGACGTTCACCGCATATCGCTCCTTGATGCGATGGTCGAAGGTCGCGAGTATCAGAGCATCGTCGACCTTCAGGGACACATCGACGTCGTCGGCGAACTAAGACGCGGACTTGGCGAGATCGCCACCGCCCGCGGGCGCGTGTGTCTCGCCTATGTCGGGAATGTCACTTCAACGGCAGGCTCTGCCTCTGCGATAGGACCTGACGATGATCTTCCGTTCGCCGAGATGATCACGTCGGTCAAACCCGAAGTTCGCAAGATAGACGTCCTGTTATCGACAACGGGTGGGTCCGGTCAGCAGGTTGGCCGCTTCGTGGACGCC
>DASVPH010000088.1:0-2918 GCA_036382945.1 Casimicrobiaceae bacterium | reverse complement strand
CCTATTCGCAAGCCGAGCAACGCCGCAGGCGCGCCGTTTGGCCGCAACCCGCAGGGACGGGGGCGCTTTGGGCGCATTCCGTTGTTGCCGGCCGCTGGCAGTGGAGTGGCACTGCGGCGCGGCCGGCGCCTAGGACTGCATCCCAGAGCGCCCCCGTCGCATCCGCGACAGTAAGCCCGACAGGCTCCCAGCCCTACGGTCATGAGGCTCGAGCCAACGGAGCGAGGTTCCGCAGATTTCGCGCCGGCAACGGCGTCGCTCGACAGGTCTGCGCGCTCCTCTCGGATCGAATTGATCGTTGACGGAGAGCGCCGGCCCGTCTGCGCCTCCAATCGCGTTCTGCTGGAATCCGGTCGCTTCTGGGCCGGTTATCGCCTGGAGCTCCTGCGCATTCCCGCAACCGGATGCCTGGAGCGCGTGTCCACGCCGCATCACCGGATAGTCTTCGTCGCGAGCGGCACCTGCGACGTTCGCTATCGCGCCGACGGACGCGAGGCACGCCGTCGTTTGTCGCCCGCGTCGTTGTCCTTCGTGAGCCGTGGCTACCTGTTCCAACGGCTCTCCTGGAAGGCCAACCGGTTCGAAGCGTTCATTGTCGACATCACCGATCTGGATGCCGGGCCGAGTCCCATCGACGCCTTCGGAAGGACCGACGCGCTGTTCGACATGTACATGGGGCTCGAGGACCCGGATGTGGCCAGCTTGATCGACCTCATGCGCGCTGAAATCAAGGCAGGATGCCCGACGGGTAGCGCCTATGGCGAGGCCCTGTCGGTGGCATTGTCGGCGCGCGTCGCGTCGCTCTGCGCGAGCATGCCTGGCGAGCGTCGCCGCGCCGCGTTGCTTTCGGCTAAGCAGCTTGCCCGCGTCACCAATCACGTCGCGAAGTCTCTCTCCGACGAGCTCACGATCGACCGCTTGGCGGCGCTGGTCAACATGAGTCCGTTCCACTTCGCGCGCTGTTTCAAGCAGACGACGGGTGTTACACCGCACCATTTCGTAACCCAAGAGCGAATTCGTCGCGCGCGCGAAATGCTGGCGTCGAGCAAGCGATCGGTGGGCGATATCGCGCTGGAACTCGGATTCTCGAGCCAGAGCCATTTTGCCGAGGTCTATCGCAAGATCACCGGCCACACGCCGCGCCTCGACCGAAGCGGCGCCTAAGAAACCTAAAGAACGAGTTGGCCGGTTCAACGGGCAGAACCGGCTTCGTCTCCTCGAGCCGGTTGCTGCGGCTTCGAAGCGCAAGATGGCGGCAATCCCGCGCAAGAATACGGAAGCAATGCGCGTGCGCCGTTGCTACGATCCTCCTGCAACTCCATTCGAAGTCGCCGTTTCGTTTGAGCGGATGAACGACTTGAACTCTCGGCATCCTTAGGAGGAAATCATGAAAGCCCGTGTACACCCAATCGCGGCGATTGCACTCGCGACCGCCGCTCTGTCGTTGTCCGCGCTGCCGGGAGCAGCGTTCGCGCTGCCCACATGCGAGCAGCTCGGCGCCGATCCCGCCTACGGCTTGGCGGGGAACCCCCAGATAGGCGGCCTCACGGCAGTCCTGTTGCCCGCGGGCGTCATCCCTCCGCCATTTCCCGGCCCCCCCGGCACCCCCTACTCGGCCTACTGCAAGATCGATTTCACGTTCTCCGGCGAATCGGGTCCGTCGGCGGGATACCTGCCCGGTCAAAGCCAGCAGATCAGGATCCGGGTCGGCCTGCCGCCCAACGACGTCGATATCACAAGCCTTACCGCTGCAGGTGCCGTGCCCTGGAACGGCAGGAACCGCGACCTTGGCGGCGGGGGCTACGCCGGCCAAGTCGGAAACGTCATCTCGTCCACCAATCGCGGCTACGTCGGCACTTCGACCGATACCGGTCACGATTCAAGCGTTACACCGGGCGGGAGCTTCGCGCTAAATCCGGACGGCACGCTCAATTTCGGGCTCATCGAGGATTTTGCTGCGGACGGGATCCACGAGCAGCACCTCTGGGGAGTGCAGCTCGCGAAGGCGTACTACGGCATGGAGCCCGTTCGCAAGTATTGGATGGGCTGCTCGACCGGCGGTCGCCAGGGCCATTATCAAGCGCAGAATTTTCCGAAGGACTTTGATGGAATTCTCGCCGGCGCGAATGCCTTCAACTGGGATCGGTTCATTACGGCCGAGCTGTGGCCGCAGGTGGTAATGAACCAGGAAGTGGGCGCACCGATCGCGTCAACCAAGCTCAATGCGGTTACGAACGCGGCGGTTGCCGCATGCGATGCGCAGGATCCAATCCCGGGGGACGGGATCATTCAAGACCCGCGCGCGTGCACTTACAACGCCACCGCGTTTGTGTGCCAGGCGAATGGAGGGCCTTCGTCCGACCCGAGCTGTCTCACACCGGCGGAAGCTTCAGCGGTGAACAAGATCTGGGATGGCCCGAAGGACGCCAACGGCAAGCAGGTCTGGTATGGGCTCGAACGCGGCACGAACTTGGCCTTCTTGGCGGGCACGAACCCATTCTCCATCGCGACGGATCATTTCAGGTATTGGATTAACCAGAATCCGAGCTTCGACTGGCACACGGTGACGGAAACCTCGTTCATAAACGACATCCTGACGTCGATCGCGAAGTTCAACGACGTGATCGGCACGGACGACGATCTCAAGGACTTTCGCAAGTCAGGCGGAAAGATGATCACCTACCATGGTCTGAGTGACCAACTCATCTTTCCCCGCGGAACTTACAAGTACTACAACAGCGTACTGCAAGGCAACTACAAGGAGACGCAAAAGTTCTGGGTCTTCAGGAAATCGAGTGGGTGATTTTCGGGGAATTTAGAGTTCAGGGAGCGTGCAGGTGAGAACCTTGAGGCGCAGATATTCCTCGTCGCGCAGACCGTACGCGCGGCGCTGGATGACGCGAATCTTGTTGTTGAGG
>DASVPH010000087.1:0-9483 GCA_036382945.1 Casimicrobiaceae bacterium | reverse complement strand
TTACAAAACCGCTGCTCTACCGTCTGAGCTATGCCGGCTCGCCACGGGCGCCCGCGCATCTGCATCCGCTACGCGGGGCCTGCTGCTCCGCAGCTATTTTACAACCTGCAGGTGCTTGGGCCGGCTGCGCGACTTGTCGTCCGAGGGCGCGCCGTTCGTCGCGGACTCCGCGGGCGCGGTGGCGGCGTCGAGCGATGCCACCGGATCGGCGGTCACGGCAAAGGCAAATCCGTAGCCGGTTTCCTTGGCGAAGATTCCCGATACGGCGGCGACCGGAACCGACACTTCCTGCGAGACGCCGTTGAAGCGCGCGGTGAACTGCACACGATCGTTGTCGATCGTGAGCCGGCGCGTGGCGCCCGCGCTGATGTTGAGAACGATCTCGCCGTTCTTGACGTACGCGGTCGGAACACGGGTCTGCGCGTTGACCTTGACCGCAAGGTACGGCGTGAGCCCGTTGTCCGCGCACCATTCGCAAATGGCGCGGATCAGGTAGGGCTTCGCGGATTGCTCGGACATGGCGTTAGGATACACCCGAGGGCAGGGCGCGGAGAATCGCTTGTCGCTCCGCGGAGGCCGGGGCGCGAGTTCGTCGCTACGACAACAACGTTTTAACTTTGATCCCGGCCTTCGCCGGGATGACGCATCCGTTTCCAATCGCGGCCCGTCCTGCGGCGGGCCGCTCTTGGACGGCCTACGCGGCCTCCTTGCAACGTCACCGAGTAACGCTGCGTCGCGCGTCGGCCGCAACCGCGACTCGCCTCGCGCGATCCCCACGCTTCGCGTGGGGCCCCTCGCTGCGGGCTCGCGCGGCTACTTCCTCATCCCGCGTTCGGCGGAGGTGAGCGCCTCGATGAACGCCGGACGCGAGAACAGCCGCTCGGCGTATTTCATGAGCGGCGCCGCCGGCTTCGGGAGCGCGATGCCGTAGTAGTCGAGCCGCCAGAGCAACGGGGTGATCGCCACGTCGAGCATCGAGAAATCGTCGCCCAGCATGTACTTGTGCTTGGTGAACACGGGCGCGATCTGCAGCAGGCTGTCGCGCACCAGGCCGCGCGCCTTGTCGAGCTGCTTCTGGTTGTTGCCCTCGAGCGTGTCGATGTGCGAGAAGAGCTCCTTCTCGAACCGGTGCAGGAACAGCCGCGCCCGCGCGCGCATCAGCGGGTCAGCGGGCATGAGCTGCGGATGCGGGAAGCGCTCGTCGATGTACTCGTTGATGATGTTCGACTCGTGCAGCACCAGATCGCGCTCGACCAGCACCGGCACCTGGTTGTACGGGTTCATCACCGCCAGGTCCTCGGGCTTGTGATCCAGATCGACGTCGATGATCTGGAAATCCATGCCCTTCTCATGCAGCACGATGCGGCAGCGCTGGCTGAACGGGTCGGTGGTCCCGGAGTAGAGAGTCATCATGGTCGTCTTCTTCCGCGCGTCTAGATGGGGGCGCCGGCGGCAAATGCAAGCGCCGCGCCGCGCGATGCGCTAACGGCGTCCGGCCCCGCGCTCGTCAGTGAACGTCTTTCCAGTAATCGCGCTTGAGCGAGTAAATGAGAGCGTAGAGCACGCCGAGGAAGATCACCACGACGATGCCGATGTTGATCCGCTCCCTCTTCACCGGCTCGCCGATGTAGTCGAGGTAATTGACCAGGTCTGCGACGAGCGCCCGGTAGTCGGCGCTCGAAAGCGTCCCGGGCGTCTCGTCGCCGAGCGTCTCCACGATGTATTTGCCGCCCGGCGCGGGTTCCACCAGGGCGAGGGATTTGGCGGCGATGGCCGCCGCCTCCGCCTTGTCCAGGTCCTCGTATTCGGTCTCGACCAGCTTCTGCTCGCCGGACAGGTTCCACAGCACATGCGGCATGGCGACGTTCGGGAACACGAGGTTGTTCCAGCCGGTCGCGGTGTTGTCGTCCCGATAGAAGCCGAGCAGGTAGCTGTACAGCCAGTCGCGCCCGCGCACCCGCGCCTCGACCGAGAGGTCGGGCGGCGGCGTGCCGAACCAGGCGGTCGCATCCGATCGGCGCATCGCCACCGTCATCGCATTGCCGACCTTGTCGGTAGCGAACATCAGGTTGTCGATGATCTGTTCCTCGGTCAAGCCAAGGTCGGTCAGCTGGTTGTAGCGCATGTACTGCGCGCTGTGGCAGTTGAGGCAGTAGTTGGCGAAAGCGCGCGCGCCGCGCTGCAGCGAAGCTTCGCGCTCGAAGCCGGCGACGCCGGGCGCGGGAATGAGGCGCGGGCCCTCGGCGGCGAGC
Source organism: Casimicrobiaceae bacterium (assembly GCA_036382945.1). Taxonomy (GTDB): domain Bacteria; phylum Pseudomonadota; class Gammaproteobacteria; order Burkholderiales; family Casimicrobiaceae; genus PALSA-1003. The sequence goes on along the minus strand of DASVPH010000087.1, from coordinate 7,231 downwards.
GCGGCACCGGCCATGGCGGCGAGGAGGATCAAGCCGGCGAGGCTGCGCATCGTTTTCATCACCTGACTCTCTCGGGCACCGGCTTGGTCTTGTCGCGCGCCGTGTACCAGGGCATCAGCACGAAGAACAGGAAGTAGGTGAGGGTCAGCAGCCGGGCGACCCAGGTTGCGCGATCCTTGGTATCGAGCGCGTCCGCCCCGCCGCCGGTGAACTGGCCCCAGATGGTGACCGGCACGGTCCCGAGGTAGCCCAGCACCAGGAAGCTCACCACGAAAATCGCCAGCCAGGTCTTGTACAGACCGCCGCGGTAGCGGATCGACTTCACCGCGCCGCGGTCGAGCCAGGGCAGGAAGAGGAAGATCACGACCGACGCGGCCATCGCGAGCACGCCCCAGACCTGGGTGTTGAGGAACGAAGGCACCGCGCGCAGGATGGCGTAGTAGGGAGTGAAGTACCACACCGGTGCGATGTGCACGGGCGTCTTCAACGGATCGGCCGGTATGAAGTTGTTGGCCTCGAGGAAGTAGCCGCCGAAGTCGGGCACGAAAAACACCACGATCGAGAACACGATCAGGAAGAACACCACGCCCACGAGATCCTTGATCGTGTAATAGGGATGCGAGTAGATGCCGTCGAGATAGATGCCGGTCTTCGGATCCTTGGGCTGCTTCTTGATCTCGATCCCATCCGGGTTGTTCGAGCCGACTTCGTGCAGCGCCATCAAGTGCACCGCGACGAGAATCAGCAGCACCAGCGGAACGGCGATGACGTGGAAGGCGAAGAAGCGGTTGAGCGTCACGTCCGAGATCGTGTAATCGCCGCGGATCCAGGTACCCAGCGCATCGCCGACGTACGGCACGGTCGAGAACAGGTTGACGATCACCTGCGCGCCCCAATACGACATCTGGCCCCAGGGGAGCAGATAGCCGAAGAACGCCTCGGCCATGAGCGCCAAGTAGATGAAGCAGCCGATGATCCACAGGAGCTCCCGCGGCTTGCGGTAGCTGCCGTAGAGAAGCCCGCGGAACATGTGCAGGTAGACCACGATGAAGAACGCCGAGGCGCCCGTCGAGTGCATGTAGCGGATGAACCAGCCCGCCGAGACGTCGCGCATGATGTACTCGATCGACTCGAACGCCTTGGTCGCGTCGGGCTTGTAGCTCATCGCCAGGAAGATGCCGGTGACGATCTGCAGCACCAGCACGAACGCAGCAAGCGAGCCGAAGTAGTACCAGAAGTTGAAGTTCTTCGGCGCGATGTACTTGCCCCACTGCTCTTCCCAGAGCTTGGTCAGCGGAAAGCGCTCGTCGATCCAGGTGAGAAGTCTTTGCATGTGGCGCGCTAGCCGGATGTCTAGGTGGCGAGGCCCGTGCTGTCCTCGCCGATCACGATCCTCGTATCGGACAGGAACTCGTACGGCGGGATGAACAGATTCGTCGGTGCCGGAACGCCCTTGTAGACGCGACCGGCGAGATCGAATTTCGATTGGTGGCACGGACAGAAGAACCCGCCCAGCCAGTCCGGACCGAGGTCGGCGGGCGCGACCTCGGGGCGATACGTGGGGATGCAGCCCAGGTGCGTGCAGATGCCGATCGCGACGAAGATCTCCGGCTTGATCGAGCGGTTCTCGTTCTTGGCGTACTTGGGCTGGTGATCGATCTCGGACTTGGGATCGGCCACACGGGAGTCGAGCTTGGGCAACGAGGCAACCATCTCCGGCGTGCGGTGGATGACCCAGATCGGCTTGCTGCGCCACAAGACCGTGATCTGCTGGCCCGGCTCGAGCTTGCTGATGTCGACCTCGACCGGCGCCCCGGCCGCTTTCGCCCGCTCGCTCGGCCACATGCTCATGCCGAATGGCACCGCCCATGCGACCACGCCGATCGTACCCACCGCCGTGCTCGCGCCGAGGAGGAACCGGCGTTTCCGCTTGTCTACGCTCTCTTCGCTCGCCATTCGCCCGGTCCCCGGCCCAAACTTTTAAATTATAAATGATTCGCTGCGTCCGCCGGAAGCCTCATGCGCAGATTCGCTCGGAAAACCGCTGCAAAACAGGGTATTGAGCCGGTCGTGGCCACCCGCCCCGGGGCCGCCCGCGCGCGGCCCGTGATGCAACGCGGCAGTCTATAATGCGACATTCGCCGCCGCAGCGCCCCGTGAAGCCCGCACTGCATCGCTTTTGGCTGTTGTTCGCGCAGATCGCCACCGTTTGCTTAGGCGTGCTCTTCGTCGTCGCCACGCTGCGCCCCGATCTGCTCGCGCGCGTCGCGGGCCGCAACAACGTCGTGCTGGTTCAGGAAACGACGCCGCCGGCGGTCCCGGGTCCCAGGATCGACAACCTCGCTGCCGCTGCGAAAAAGGCCATGCCGTCGGTCGTCAACATCTACACCAGCAAGGAAGTGCGCCAGCGCAATCCGCTCCTTGAGGATCCGCTGCTGCGGCGCTTCTTCCCGGGCCTGTCGGAGGGCGAGACGCGCCGGGCGACCAGCCTCGGCTCCGGCGTGATCGTCAGCAGCAAAGGGTACGTGCTGACCAACAATCATGTCATCGATGGCGCCGACGACATCCAGCTCGTGCTCGCCGACGGCCGCCGGGTGCGGGCGACGGTGCGCGGGAGCGACCCCGAATCGGACTTGGCCGTGCTCAAGGCCGACGGCAAGGACCTGTCCGCCATCACCTTCGGCACGCTCGACAACGTCCAGGTGGGCGACGCCGTGCTCGCGCTGGGCAATCCGTTCGGCTTCGGCAACACCGTGACGCACGGGATCGTGAGCGCGCTTGGGCGCAACCATCTGGGCATCAACCGCTTCGAGGATTTCATCCAGACCGACGCTCCGGTCAATCCGGGCAACTCCGGCGGCGCGCTGGTCGACTCGGGCGGCAACCTGATCGGCATCAACAGCGCGATCTATTCGCAGAACGGCGGCTCGCAGGGCATCGGCTTCGCGATTCCGGTGTCGATCGCGCGCACCGTGCTCGAGCAGATCATCCGCGACGGGGAGGTGACGCGCGGCTGGCTCGGCATCGAGCCGCAGGAGCTGACCCCGGACATCGCCGCCGCCTTTTCGCTGGAGAAAGTCGACGGCGTGCTGATCCGCGGCGTCCTGAAGAACGGTCCGGCGGATCGGGCGGGATTGCAGGTGCGCGATGTCGTTCTCGACATCGACGGCAAGCCGACCCGCGACAGCGCCGCGCTGCTCGCGCAGATCGCCGGCCTGACGCCCGGCCAGCAGGCGCTGCTTACCGTGCTGCGGGACAAGAAGCCACTGCAGGTCGGCGTGATCGTGGGCAAACGGCCAAAGCCGGCCGGTTGAAATTGGGCCCCGGCCTTCGCCGGGGCGACGAGTTGGGAATTGAGCCCCGGCCGCAGCCTGCCCCGGAGTGCTTGAGTCCGGGGCCGGGCGACAACTATGGCGCGGGCTCGCTCTGCTCCGCTCCGGTTCGAGCCTTGGACACCACGACAAAGCGGCCCGCGAGCAGGCCGAGCTCATAGAGCAACCACAACGGCGTGGCGAGCATCACCTGCGAGAGCACGTCGGGGGGAGTGAAGATCGCGCCGACGACGAAGGCGCCGACGATCACGTACCCGCGGATCGAGCGCAGCTTGTCGAGGCTCACGACCCCGAGCCGCACCAGCACCACTACCACGACCGGCACTTCGAAGGTGACGCCGAAGGCGATGAACATCGTCAGCACGAACGACAGGTACTTGTCGATGTCCGTCATCATCTGCACGCCCGCGGGCGTGTAGCCGGCGAAAAAACCGAAGGCGATCGGAAAGACGATGAAGTACGCGAACCCCATGCCGATCGCGAAGAACACCACGCTCGAGACGATCACCGGCAACGCGAGCCGCTTCTCGTGCTGGTAGAGCCCCGGCGCGACGAACGCCCACATCTGGTAGAGGACGTAGGGTAGCGCGATGAGGAACGCGGCCATGAGCGTCACCTTGAGCGGCACCAGGAACGTACCGGTGACATCGGTGGCGATCATCGTGCTGCCCCGGGGCAATGCTTTCAGCAGCGGCCGGGCGAGCAGCGCGTAGATGTCCTTCGCCCAGGGGAATAGCCCCACCAGGACGACGACTACGGCCACGATCGAACGCAGCAGGCGGCTGCGCAGCTCGATCAGGTGCGAGATGAAGGTTTCCTGGGGGCTGTCGGAGTCGGCCGGTTCGGTCATGACTGCGGGCGCGCATGCGCTGCCGTCATTGTACCGCGGCGGGCATGCCGGCCTCGGGAGGTCGTTGCCGTGCTACCGCACGCGGTCGCTTCAGATGCGTTCGAAACCGGGTAAGGTCGCCTGACGCGACGCGTCGGTGGCGGTGCTTTGTGCCGCAGCGGGTTCGGTCTTGCTCCCTTCCCCGGCGGGCGAGCGCTGGGGCGCGGGCTCCTTCGGTGCCGCGGTATTGGCCGCTTCGTTGAGCTTACCCTCGACCGAGCGCACGCCGCTCTCGACTTCGTGCGCCGCGCTCGCCATCGAATGCTCGATATCGCGCGCGGCGCCCTGCACCTCCGACTGGAGCTTGCGCAGCTCCTCGAGCTCCATCTCGCGGCTGATGTCGGCCTTGACCTCGTTCACGTAGCGCTGCAGGCGGCCGAACATGTGACCCAGCGTGCGCGCGACCTTGGGCAGCTTCTCCGGGCCGATGACGATCAGGGCCACGATCGCGATGACGACGATTTCGGAGAAACCGATATCGAACATAAGGGTTGAGCGTCAGCCGCTCGGCGTCGAGCGTCGACAACGGAGCTGAACGCTCAACGTTGAACGCTCCACCGCTCCTACTGCGTCTTTTCCTTCTTTGCCTCGCCCTCGATCGTCTGACCGCCGATCTGCTGCGGGCTCTCGCCGGACGAGGGCGGCTGCTCGCCTTCCGAGCTCTTCATGCCTTCCTTGAAGCCCCTCACCGCGCCGCCCAGGTCCTGGCCGATGTTGCGCAGCTTCTTCGTGCCGAAGATCAGCACGACGACGAGAAGCACGATCAGCCAATGCCAGATGCTCAGTCCACCCATAGTCGCTCTCCTCTGGAGCTAATGCGGCCTCGGCAGCATCGGGCCGAGGACGGTCGGACCGCCGATGACGTGGATATGCAGGTGCATGACTTCCTGCCGGCCGATGCGACCGGTGTTGATGATCGTGCGGTAGCCGCCGGGCGAGCCCTGCTCGCGCGCCAACCGCCCCGAGAGCGCGAGCAACCGGCCGAGCATGCCGGCATCGTCCGCCGTGACCTCGGCCAGCGAGTCGATGTGCCTCTTGGGGATCAGCATGAAGTGCACCGGGGCCTGCGGCCGAATGTCGTGGAACCCGAGAATTTCCGCGTCCTCGTATACCTTCTTCGCCGGTATCTCACCGCGCACGATCTTGCAGAAGATGCAGTCGTTCATGAATGGTCGTCAGCGAAGTGTGCCGCACAGCCGATCGATGCGCCGCACAACGTCAGAGACGCGAGGCCTTCTCCTCCAGCCCCGACACACCCTCGCGCCGTGCCAATTCGCCCAGAACGTCGTCCGGACCGAGCCCGTAGCTCTCCAGCACGACCAGGCAGTGAAACCAGAGATCGGCGATCTCCTTCGTCAACCGAATCTTATCACCGTCCTTGGCGGCCATGACCGCCTCGGTCGCCTCCTCGCCGAGCTTCTTGACCATGGCGTCGCTGCCCTTGGCGAACAGCGTCGCCACATAGGAGGTGGCGGGATCGGCACCGCGCCGCGAAGCGATCGTCGCCGCCAGCCGCTGCAGCAGCTCGCCGCTGCTCGCCTTCGGGATTGCCAGGGGTTCTGCCATGTCGGTCATCCTGCGGTTGTCGAGGGTCGGAGCGGTCGCTGCCGCGCTCACGCCCCGTAGATGGCTGCCGGGTCCTTGAGCACCGGCTCGACGATGCGCCAGACGCCACTCTCGAGCCGCCGGAAGAAGCAGCGATGCCGGCCGGTATGACAGGCGATACCGCCGGTTTGTTCGACGACGAGCAGGATCGCGTCGTTGTCGCAGTCGAGCCGAATCTCGCGCACCCGCTGCACATGCCCGGATTCTTCGCCCTTGCGCCACAGCTTCGCGCGCGAGCGCGACCAGTAGTGCGCCTCGCCGGTCGCGGCCGTGCGCTCGAGGGCGTCGCGGTTCATCCACGCCTGGGTCAGGACGTCGCCGCTTTGCGCCTCCTGCGCGATGGCGGGAACCAGGCCGTCGGCGTTCCAGCGCACTTCGTCGAGCCAATCCATACCGTTGAGCGTCAAGCGTTCGGCGTTGGGCGAAAGCCTTGATTTTACGCCGAACGCTCAGCGCCGAACGCTCAACGCACTTCGATCCCTGCCGCTGCCATCGCCCGCTTGGCTTCGCCCACCGTGAACTCGCCGTAGTGGAAGATCGACGCGGCGAGTACCGCGTCGGCGCCGCCCACGATGATGCCCTCGACCAGATGCTGCAGGGTGCCCACGCCTCCCGAGGCGATCACCGGCACGTCGACCGCGTCGACCACGGCGCGTGTCAGCGCGAGATCGAAGCCGGACTTCACGCCGTCGCGATCCATGCTGGTCAAGAGTATCTCGCCCGCGCCGAGCGCGGTGACGCGCCGCGCCCAGTCGACCGCGTCGAGGCCGGTGGGGTTGCGGCCGCCGTGCGTATACACCTCCCAGCGCCCCGGTGCCGACTGCCGGGCGTCGATCGCGGCGACGATGCACTGCGCGCCGTAGCGGCTTGACGCCTCGGCGATCAGCGCCGGCCGCTGTACGGCGGCGGTGTTGATGCTGACCTTGTCCGCGCCGGCATTGAGGAGCGCCCGAATGTCGTCGACTCGCGACACCCCGCCGCCGACGGTGAGCGGGATGAACACCTGGTCCGCAACCGCCTCGATCATGCCGTAGAGCAGCCCGCGAGTCTCCACACTGGCCTTGATGTCGAGGAACGCGAGCTCGTCCGCGCCTTGCTCGTCGTAGCGGCGGGCGACCTCGACCGGGTCCCCGGCGTCGCGCAGGTTGACGAAGTTCACGCCCTTGACGACGCGGCCGCTGGCCACGTCGAGGCAGGGGATGATGCGCTTGGCGAGACCCATGTCGTGATAAGTGCCGATCCTTCGTCGTGCTCGGGCTCGCCGGCGGCTCGCGGAGCATCTCGTTGCGTGTCGGCCGCTGCGGCCACTCGCGGACGCTCGACCCCAGCGCGCTACCGCGCGGGGGTCCCCTCTCGCTGCTCGCCGGCGGCCTCCTTGAAGAGGCCCGCGCAACGTGCCGTTGCG